>MEPT01000131.1:5944-12860 GCA_001769925.1 Bdellovibrionales bacterium RBG_16_40_8 | reverse complement strand
TCTTCCGATCTATGCAAACATCTTTTTAAACTTCCTTTCCTTTTTCGGTTGCGCCTCTTCTGCTTTGGCTTGTGTATTTGCCTCAGAAGTTTTCTCAGCGTATGCGTAGCAAGTGAAAGTGGCAAACGAAAGCAAAACTAAAAATCTAGATAAATATGTGTTATTCATGGGGCTCCTAAAATAAACCATCAAGAAATAAAATTAAGTCTGTAGTTGTCTTGGGTCAAGAGTTTTTAAAATTGTAGAATTTTGCTTTAAAGTTTTGCCAATTTGTTGATCAAGCTCTGCGGGTGTTAACCCGATAAGCCTAGCCACACGCGAAAACCCCTCGCTTTCAGATCCCAACATTGTTGTAGAGTGGTGCGACATTAATTGAAAAAGCTGCTCGACCAGCCGCAAAAAACTGTAATTCTTGTCGAGGTCATTATGTTGTTTAGCCCATTCAGGCGAAGTGTTAGATATAGCATTAATCATGCCAGAGGTATCGGAGGGGCCGAATATTTTTTTCTTCAAGATAGCTATTTGTGCGGCAAATTCTAGATCAATTAATCCTCCGGCAAAGTATTTAATGTCGTATTGGTCGCCTGGAGTTTTTATTAACTTTTTTCGGATATCTAGCAATTCTGATAAGTCTTTAACTGATAAAAATTTATTTATGCAGGCGGCATGAATTTTAAGATCAAAGGACTTATTGTTATTAATACTTCGTGCTCGTAGGTAGGTTTGTCTTTCCCACGGTTCGGCTTTATTTGTCAGATAGTTAAGTAGCGACTCGCGACTAACAAGCAAAGGTCCGCCTTTGCCGGCTACGCGAAGGCGCATATCCATTTCGTATATAGACCCGCCTTTATGTGGCTCAGATATATGCGAGATAAATCGTTTTGCCACTCTATGGTCAATTTCTTTGGGCGAATCCTCGGTGAGAAAAATAAAATCTAGATCAGAGCGAAAGCCAAGTTCTTTCCCGCCCCACTTGCCAAGAGCAAGAATTTGTAAGCTCGATTCACCAACATTTTTTTTAATTGATTCGAGAAGCTGAAGGCTGATTTCGTCGGCGGTTGTAACCATGGCCGAGTATAAAAAATTTAAGTTTTTAGTTTGTAAAAATTGGTTTGCTGCAACGATTTCATTAAGCAAACGTCGCTCAGCAAGCTCATCAAGATAAATTTCGAAATTTTGTGAAGGCTTAGGTTGCAGATTATATAAATAGCTGTCTAAGAGTTCAGGTCGCGAGGACAAAACGCCACCAAGATATGGAGAACAGCCAAAAAGAGTGCATAAATCGCGAATTAATCTAGGTTCATTGGCAAGCAGCGAGAAAAAACCTGTTTTGGCACGGGTGGCTTTAAAAAAATCTATTAGTAAGGCGATGCCAAGATCTCTATCTAATGAAATAGATGCAATTTCTTCGACAAATAGACGAATAATTTTTTTGCGAAGTTCTTCGTCTTGATATGTGCGAGTTGAAATTGCCGTTAAGGCAATTAACTCTGAAAATCTCTGTGAGATAGTAATTTCTTGAAAGCCCAGCGATCTTAGCCAATCAGATTGCTCTTCGTTTGATATGGGTAAAAGTGGTAAGTTAGATGACTTACCAAGAACTGTTTCAACTATGCTAACTACACGATCAGCCCTAGCAAAAAAATCAGAATATTCTTTAGAGCCTAAGTTTTCTAGCCAATCGTGAGTTTGGGCATCGTCGAGGGCCTGAACATAATTTTCTAAATAGCGAAATTGCCAATAGCAATCTATAAGAAATTCTAAATCGTCTTTATTAAATCGATCAGCGGCAACAAGTTGGCTGGCGGCAAAAGTTGTTGAAGTTGTGCGAAGGTTCTCATATTTGCCCCCGTGAATTACCTGTAGAGCATGAATGAAAAGTTCGATATCTCTAATGCCTCCGGGCGCTAACTTAAGATTAATTCTTTCAGGTCTTAATTGTTGATAATGTGTGTGAATGCGCGAGCGTAAATGTTTTAAATCTTCAAGAAGAGAAAAATCAATAAATCGTCTAAATACAAATTTTTCAGCAATTTGATAAACAGATTCAATAATATTTTTAGTTCCGACGATGCTGCGAAGACGTACAAGCGCCAAGCGCTCCCAAGTTTCACCAAAAGACCAATAGTAATCTTCAAACTGTTTGATTGAACTAATTAATGGCGCTAACCGCCCACCTGGTTTTAAATCGGTATCGACACGATAACAAAAGCCAGAATCATTACGTTCTGTTAGAAGTGAAATAAATTTACGAACGCATTTAAATTGCAAAATTGTGGGGTTTTCACTGCTTACAAAAATAACGTCAATATCAGAGCTCAAGTTTAATTCTCGAGAACCCCATTTGCCTAGAGCAAAGACGGCCAGGTCAGTCTTAGAGCAGTCGCATATTTGCCAGGCATCGTTAATTATACTATCTGTTGCGTCACTCCAAAATTCGCAGACAACCTGTGGCGTGGCAGTTTTGTAAATAGTAGCAAGTGCTGATTGACACCAGGCTTGTAGCCGCAAGTGTCTAAGGTGCTGTGCCGAATTATTATGTGTTCTATTTAGGATTTCTAAATAACGAAACAGTGCCGGTGATGTATTTTTGGCATGCTCGAGATCGGCTAGAGAATAATCAGTAATTTTTAGTAATTTAGAGGTCACTCAACGAGCGGGCCCCACTTTGGTTTTGAGTAGAATTTACCATCATACGTAATGCGACGTTCATTGCTACCATCAATATTAACTAGGTAAAGCTGCTTTGTGCCGGTTCGGTCACTGACGAACAATACATGTCGCCCATCGGGTGAAAAAGCCGGGTCTTCGTTGTTAGACCATTTGTCGTTAGTTTTACGTGCAGAAGATAGTCGAATAATGCCAGAGCCGTCGGCATTAATTAAAAAAATATCGAAGTTGTTTCGATCATTATCAAAGCCGGCAAAAGCAATTTTTTTTCCGTCTGGAGACCATGACGGTGTCGCGTTATAGTTGCCGGCGTGAGTAAGTTTCTTCACGTTTTCCCCATTCATCGACATAGTGTAAATCATTGGCTTGCCACTACGATCTGAAGAAAATGCTATGGTTCTACCATCTGGAGAAACAGCCGGCTCTACATTCATTGCGCTACCGGGCCCGCGTGTAATTGGCGAAATTGAGGTTCCGTCGAGGGTCATTTTGTAAATATCGGCGGTGCCAGTTTGCGATGCTCGTGAAAGTGTCAGAAGCATATGTTTATTGTCTGGCAAAAATTCAGCTCCTGAATTTAATCCATCGCGATAAGAAACAAGCCAGCGCCGTTTAGTTTTAAATTCATACATAAAAAGATCAGGGTTTCTCCTGGCAAGTCCATTAACGACTCTTTTTGCATAGGCAGTATAAGCAATGTAATTACCGTTTTTTGACCACGTCGGAGACACAGTAATAGTTTTATGATTTGTCACCGGGTACGCGTCGTGCCCATCCCAGTCGGCAACATAAATCTCGCGATTTGTTTTTACGCCATTATCTATAGCGACAACTATTTGCGATTTAAAAAAACCAGGTTTGCCAGTTACCGCCTTTACAAAATCATCGGCAAATGTGTGGGCAATTTTTCTAGCGCTGCTTGCGGGGCCCTCATATTTTTTACCTAAAACAAGAGTGCCCTGTGGTACATAATACCCGTAAATTTCTAAAATCAGAGTATTATTAATTATCTGAAATCCGCCGCGAATTAAAAATTCAGTTTCTATAGTCTTCCAGTTTGCAAAGTCAAAACCGTTGGGCACAACACTTGCCGGGCGAAGCCCCGTCGTCATAGGGTTCTCTAGGTAGGCATTTGGGTCAATGCTTATAAACAGGCCAGTGGCGGCCAGATCATTGTTTATTACAGAGTATAATTCATCACCTGATGTATTCTTAGTTCCGCTAGACTTAGCACCAAGATATTGAAATGCTGGCAGTGCAAGCTTACTTTTTCTTACTCGTGCTTCACCAACATCAATAAATATTTTTGGGCCGGCATTCGCCGAAGAAAAACAACAAATCAATATAAAAAAGCCAAGTAAGTATTTTATAAGTCACCAACTCTCATTCGGGAAAGCGAACCAGTATTTGATTTTCGCTGACTTCTGCGGGCGGCGGTAAAAACGGTGATGCATCTACCACGGCTGCCAAACAACTCTCATCGAACACTAAATTGCCAGAAGGGGTGTGAATTTCTTTTTTTATAACATACCCTCGCGAGTCTATAACAATAATAATTTCGACCTTCAGGTTAGCATTATTTAACCATTGCGGCAATATCCAGTGTTCACGGACTTTTGCCTTAAGGGTTTCAAGGTATTCATTAACGCGTAGACGCGAAAGCCCAGTAAAATCGCTGCCAGAAGAAATTACGTTGCCTTTAAACTGAGGTTTTTCTTGTGCCGACCTGGTCGGCTTATTTGCACTTTCGCTAATTTCTTTTTTTATTTTTTCAATGGCACTTAAGGCCTGTAGTTTTTCAAGAGCTTTTTTTTGCGTCGCTTTCAGATTTTCTTTTTTAGGCTCAGGTGTTGGCTTAATATTTACAGGTGGCGCTTTGCTCTGTGGGATTTCAGCTGGCAAAGTTTCTTGAGAAATTTTGTCAGGCAGCGCGACAATATCAACTCTAATTGAGCGTTGCAGCTCTATTATCTCGCCAGGCACAAAAATATTTTTTATTGTTAGGACTATTAAAAGGGTGAGGTGAAGAACTAAAGAAATTATCACAAATTGCTTAAAGGCATCGTCGGGTTCAGAGAAAGTAGCAACATTATTCATGGCGAAGCTTTTGGTAGGGTGACAAGGCTAATACTAAAAATACCAGCCGCTCGGGTCTCGGCCAGGACCTGCGCGACAACACCATATTCAGTTTTTTTGTCTGCTTGAATATAAATTTGTTTATTTTTTCTAGTTGAGAAAATAGCCGCTAATTTTTTTTTAAGCTCTGAGATTGGTATTATGGCTTTTGCGGCAGAAATACTTCCTTCACGGTTTACGACAAGAATAAATGGCTCATCAGACGTTTGAACGCCGCTATTAGTCGTTTCAGGCAAATCGACGCTAAGCCCTTGTTGCATAAGCGGGGCAGTTACCATAAAAATAATTAGTAAAACGAGCATGACGTCAACAAGTGGCGTAACATTAATTTCACTAATTACCTTATTGCGGCGACTAGAGGTCGTGGTAGAAAGCATTCCCATAGGTCATGAATCTTTAAAAAAATTTCGTTTAGCGATATTTAGAAAATCTGCGGCAAAGCTATTTAACTCAAGTTCTTCGCGTTGTATCCTAGTTGAAAAGTGGTTGTATGCTATAGTCGCAGGTATTGCGACAACGAGACCAATTGCCGTTGCAATCAGCGCCTCAGAAATACCAGGCGCAACAACAGCTAAATTAGCCATGCCGGTTGCTCCTATTTTATGAAATGCACCCATAATTCCCCAAACGGTACCGAAAAGGCCAACAAAGGGGCTGGTGCTGCCCACTGTTGCCAGAAAACTAAGTCTATTTTCGATTTTTGTAACTTCTACGTCGATAGATTTTTTTATTGCGCGTTCAAGGTTATCTATTCCTGATAAAAGAGGCGTTGCTTGATCTTTTTTGCTTTGAGATAAGTTTGAGTCTGCCATTTTACGTAGTTCGAGATAACCAGAGCGAAAAACAACAGCAATATTGCTAGATGCATGGTTTGCTATTTTTTCAAAAATATCATCAAGTGAACTTGCTTTCCAAAACAGAGTTAAAAAATGCGAGTTGGCACGTCGTAAGCTATCGAGAGAGCGTTTCTTAGTAAAGATAATTGCCCAACATACGACAGACGCTCCAGCAAGTAGTAAAAGAGTAAGCTGCACCGGCCAGCTGGCAGATGCTATAGCCGTAAAGGCACTAAAGCTTATCTCTGAGGCTATTTTTTTGGTGACAGGTTCGGCGGCAAATGCAATTTCCATAATTACAAAATGCTAAAGGTATATTTGGCGACTAGCAACTATTTGCCAAATAGACTGGGGCGCGTTGTCAGAACTCCGACTTGTGAGAATTCAGATCTAACGCGCGCTAGTGCTGTGGGGTCATCCGTCTTGAAGATGAGTACTTTTTTTCTTCTACTGAGTTCGGTAAAAAGCCGTGGTCTAAATTTTTCTACAATAAAAACGTCGCCTGGCAGATCTACCATAGTTTCAAGAAACAACGAGGTCATAAATTGAGCCTTAGTGGCCTCTGAAGTCGATGCGCCAGTAAGCCAGCGCGCGCTTTTATTACGGATCTCGCGCAGCGTGTCTGCAAACGGCGAAGTCAGTACCACACTATCTTCTAACTGAAAATTTTTAATTAAAGTGAATATATCATCAAGCTTGTTTCCGCCAGGCTGATCGATAATAATATAAAAACGCGCATTGGGCAACGCTTTGAGCGCATCTTCAAACGCAAGCATATTTTCACGTGATTGTTTGTGATCGAAGAGAACCCATTTTTCATCATCATGGCTTATGCGAATGGTTAAGGCCAAAAATATTTCCGGCGAAGATTCTGCGGCAGATTTTAGCGCAACCAAAGACTGTTTTGGGCCAGCATCTAGATTTCCGCCGTCTGCGATTATCCAGGGGTGAGTGGTAACAAGAGGGTGATTAAATTCACTATACCGCTGTGCTTCGCCTAAAAACCTCAATCCAAATATAGCTAAAAATAGACATAATAAAGCAGAAATGGCGATTAATAAAAGGCGAGCAAATGCGAAAAGCATAGCGCATAACCTACTGAAAGCACTTGGTTTTGTCTACATGTATCATATATATTTAACTTGCATTAAATAAGTCATATTTAGACTTATTTACTACAAAATTGCTTGATTTTGGCTTAGAATGGGTGTGTAAGTTCCCCTTAAATTCGAAGTTATTTCGGAGGGTTATGAATCGATTGAATCGAAAAGTAG
>MEPT01000131.1:0-5926 GCA_001769925.1 Bdellovibrionales bacterium RBG_16_40_8 | reverse complement strand
TTAAGTATATGAGTAGCAAATATGCAGGTCAGCGAACGACTGTAAAAGAAATCTGCTCCGCCACCAAGATACCATTTGATGCCACGTCTCGCGTTATGCAGCTGATGGCTCAGCGAAATATTTTACGTGCAGATCACGGAGCACAGGGTGGGTATATGTTAATCCAGGATCTAGCAAAACTTTCTTTTCTTGAAATTGTTGAATTGGTGTCTGGTAAAGTAAAGATTGTTCGATGTGTAAGTGGGCAAAAAGGGTGCGGATTTTCGCCTAAATGTAACGTAACATCTCCGCTACAAAGTCTAAATAACAAGTTGATTGAGTTTTATGGGGCGTTTTCTGTTGCTGACCTGCTATCGGGTAGAGAGCTTCATGCCGCTACAAAAGAAGAGTTCATATGAGCGATACGCCCATCTCATCTCAATTGAATAATGATTATAAGTTTGGTTTTACAACCGAAATAGAAACTGAAGCAGCGCCAAAGGGACTTAATGAAGGCATAATTCAATTCATTTCAAAAAAGAAAAATGAACCTGAGTGGATGTTAGCAAGAAGGCTTAAGGCCTTTCAGCAGTGGCAAAAAATGACCGAGCCTACATGGGCTAACGTGCATTATCCAAAAATTAATTTTCAGGATATTTGCTATTTTTCTGCCCCTAAAAAAAATATTAATAAAGATAAAAAACTTGAAGATCTTGACCCAGAGCTACTTAAAACATTTGAACGGCTTGGAATTCCTCTTACTGAACAAAAACGTATTTCTGGTGTGGCGATCGACGCTGTATTTGACAGCGTTTCAATTGGCACTACTAATCAAGAGGCATTAGAAAAAGTTGGGGTTATATTTTGTTCTATATCTGAAGCCATACAAAAATACCCAGAACTAGTAAAAAAATATTTTGGTTCTGTTGTTCCTTATGCTGATAATTTCTATGCATCCCTTAATGCAGCGGTTTTTACCGATGGCTCTTTTTGCTATATACCTGAAGGTGTGCGCTGCCCACTTGATTTATCAACTTATTTTCGCATCAATGCTAAAGATACGGGTCAATTTGAGCGAACGCTGTTGATAGCTGATAAGGGCAGTTATGTTAATTATCTCGAGGGTTGCACGGCACCGATGCGTGACGAAAATCAGCTTCACGCCGCAGTTGTCGAATTAGTAGCCCTTGAAAATGCCGAAATTCGCTATTCGACAGTGCAGAATTGGTACACAGGCGACAAAGAGGGTCGCGGGGGCGTTTACAATTTTGTGACAAAGAGAGGTAAATGCGTTGGCAAAAACTCGAAAATTTCATGGACACAAGTTGAATCAGGTTCTGCTATTACCTGGAAGTACCCAAGCGTAATTTTGCAAGGGGATAATTCGTCAGGGGCTTTTTACTCAGTAGCCCTTACGCATGATTATATGCAGGCAGACACCGGCACAAAAATGATTCATATAGGTAAAAACACAAAAAGCACAATTCTCTCAAAAGGGATCTCTGCAGGTCATTCATCAAACAGCTACAGGGGGCTTGTAAAAGTTATGCCATCGGCCGAAGGGGCGCGCAACTATACGCAATGTGATTCAATGCTTGTGGGCTCTCGAGCTAAGGCCAGCACATTTCCGCATGTAGAAAGTAAAAATAAATCAGCTACAATAGAGCATGAGGCTTCAACATCGCGACTTAGCGAAGATCAACTTTTTTATTTACAATCTCGTGGATTAGGTAAAGAGCAAGCAATTTCTCTTCTTGTTAACGGGTTTTGTAAAGACGTGTTTAAACATTTGCCGCTAGAATTTTCAGTAGAAGCAGTAAAACTTATTGAAATGAAACTTGAAAACAGTATTGGGTAGAAAAAATATTTAAGGAGTATCGGGTGTTAAAAATTTCTGATTTACACGTAAGGGTTGATGGCAAAGATGTATTAAAGGGGCTTAATTTTAATGTTAAGGCAGGAGAGGTTCATGCCATTATGGGGCCCAATGGTTCTGGTAAAAGTACTCTGAGTAAGGTGATAGCTGGGTATCCGGGTTATGAAATTATTAGCGGCAGTATTCAGTATGAAATCAATGGTAATTATCAAAATCTTTCTGAGCTAGAGCCGGATATTCGCGCCAAAGAAGGTATATTTTTAGCTTTTCAGTACCCTGTCGAGGTCCCAGGGGTTAGTAACCTAATTTTTTTACGATCAGCGTTCAACGCTATTTGTAAGCACCACGGTATTGCCGAAATGAGTGAAGATAAATTTACAAAATTTGTTCAAGAAAAGGCAAAGCTTGTTGAAATGAGCGATGAGTTTTTTGAGCGCAGCGTAAATGAAGGCTTTTCTGGAGGAGAAAAAAAGCGCAACGAAATTCTGCAAATGGCGGTGCTGTCTCCGCGACTAGCACTTTTAGATGAAACCGATTCAGGTCTTGATATTGATGCGCTTAAAATCGTGGCTTCAGGTGTAAACAAAATGCGAGCTCCTGATAGAGCTGTAGTTCTTGTCACGCATTACCAGAGACTGCTTAATTTTATTGTTCCAGATTACGTGCATGTCCTGGCGGGCGGTAGAATTGTTAGATCAGGCGGCAGAGAATTGGCGATTGAACTTGAGCAAAAGGGGTATAATGCTTACCTTTGATATTAAGACTAAAAATCTATTGCCACCTCACGTGCAAGAAATTACGGCAAAAGCTGATTTTGTATTATATTTTTATAACGGAATATTTCTGAGTAATGAGTCAAAAATCTCAAAGCACGCGAGTTTAACTGTACAGCCGGTTGTGAGCACGCCTACCAGTCAAAACAGACGGGGTGCTTTTGTGCGCGTCGCAAAACCAGACAATATATCGTCGAAAATAGTTACGATTCATATGTACGATAATGCGTTGAGCGAGACAGAATCACTTGCATTGCCCATAAGTAGTCATAACACTTATTTTTTTGATAAACATTCTCGCGCAGAAATTTTTGAAGCACATATTGCCAAAAATACAATTGAATGTATGGTAAAAAATGCGACAGATTTCGTTTTAGATCAGGGCGCACAAGTTATTGCGGCGCAAGTCATTTTATCTGATTTGGGAGCAATTGTTGAAAATCAAGTTAAGTCTCAGCAAAAAGAAAATTCTTATCTGCAATTAATGACTTGTTCGCTGGGCGGCAAAGCAATTCGCAATGATATTTCATTTGATCTCTCTGCACAAGGTGTCTCAACCGATCATATTAGCCTAAATATTGCTGGCAACTCATCGAATATTATAAATTCTACGGTTATAAATCATGAGGTTGAATCAACGAAAAGCGAGCAAATTTGCAAGAACATAGTTCAAGGCTCTGCGCATATAGTATTCAACGGAAGGCTCATCATAGCTCAAGATGCGCAAAAATCTGATGCGAAACAAAGTGTTCAAAGTTTAATTCTAAGTGATAGTGCCAGTGTAGATGTGCAGCCGCAATTAGAAATATTTGCTGATGATGTAAAGGCAGCACATGGGGCCACGGTTGGCCAAATTGACGCAGAAGAACTTTTCTACTTGCAGAGTCGAGGTATTTCTCGCGAGCTCGCCGAGAAGATGATTTCGCAAGGATTTCAGCATGAGCTTATGTCAAAAGTTAAATCGCCATTTGTTAAACAATTGATAAATAGTTGTATGCAGGGTGCAGAATTATGAAATCTTCGTGGGGTCAGATCCGTAGCGAATTTCCGGCACTTGAGCAAAAGGTGAACGGTCAGCCATTAGTATACCTTGATAGCGCCGCTACTGCGCTAAAGCCAATGCCTGTTATAGAAACATTGTATAATTTTTATAAGTTTGAAACAGCCAATGTTCATAGAGGCGCTCATTATTTAGGAGATATTGCTACAGAAAAATTTGAACAAACGCGTTCACTGGTAAAAGATCTTATTAGTGCAAGTAGTGACCAAGAAATTATTTTTACTAGCGGCACCACCGATTCAATAAATTTAATAGCAAGTACATATGGGCGAAATTTTTTGCGAGCAGGGGATGAAATAATACTTACCGAAATGGAGCATCACTCAAATATTGTGCCGTGGCAGCTTTTAGCTGATGAAATTGGGCTTAAAATTAAATGGGTTTCAGTTGAAACCTCAGGCGAATTAAATCTTATAGAATATGAAAAACTACTTAACGAAAAAACTAAACTTGTTTGTGTTGCACATTGCTCAAATGTTTTAGGCACAGTTAATCCTGTGAAAGAGATTATTAAGATGGCTCATGCCGTAAACGCCAAGGTTTTGGTTGATGCGGCTCAGTCAGTTACATTTTTACCTATTAATGTGCGTGATCTAGATTGTGACTTCTTGGTTTTTTCTGGTCATAAATTATATGGGCCCTACGGCATTGGCGTTCTTTTCGGAAAACATGAACTGCTTGAGATAATGCCGCCGTATCGCGGCGGCGGGGCGATGATTGCACATGTAACTAAAGATAAGACAACATTTCTAGGTGCCCCGCAGAGATTTGAGGCAGGTACTCCTAATATTTCTGGGGTAATAGGACTTGGCGCTGCGATCTCATATATAAAAAACGTAGAGCATGAAAATATTTATAATCACAGCAAAGAGCTTTTACAATACTCTGTTAATAAATTTTCAGAACTCGATTTTATAAAAATTGTTGGTCAATCATCGACGCGAGTAAACATTTTGAGCCTTGACTGTATTGGCATGCACCCATCTGATGTTGGGCAGATTCTTAATCAACAAGGCGTAGCCACAAGAACAGGTCATCATTGTGCGCAGGTGTTAATGTCAAAACTTGGCATTACAGGCACACTGCGTGTTTCATTTGCAATTTATAACTCAGCTGAAGATATAGACATTTTAGTAAGTGCGCTTATAAAAGCAAAGGAGATTCTTACATGAAGGCACAAATACCTATTTCTGCTGACGATATAATGATTCGCGCACAAGATACGCCCAACCCTAACGCGATTAAATTCATTATTAATTTTTCTCTAAAAAACACCGGCAACGCTACATTTACTAGCAAAAAGCAATGTGAGAGCCTACCACTTGCAGCCACGCTTTTTGATATTCCTGGGGTTGAGCAAATTTATTTTTTTCAAAATACCTTAACGCTCACGCACGCTGAAGAATTACCAACAGAAATGGTTAAAGAAAATGTACGAGCTGTGATAAAAGCCAGACTTAGTATTCACGACCCTGATTTTGAAAGCCTAGAACAAATTGCACAGAAAGAAAAACCAGATCGTTCGCACATGTCACTTGAGCGAATAGAAATTGAAGATATACTTGACCGAACAATACGCCCTGGCCTGCAGTCTGACGGTGGCGATGTTGAGGTGATTGATTTCGAAAATAACGTGGTAAAAATTATTTACCAAGGAGCCTGCGGCGGTTGTCCAAGCGCAATGATGGGGACGCTAGACGCAATTCAAAGTATTCTTCGTAGTGAAATGAAAAATGATCAAATAATCGTTGTGCCGCTATAATTATTTAATTTCTTCCAAAAGTTCTGGGTGATCACGGAGATATTCGATGCCGCGCTCAACAATGTCTTTTTGTTCTTGATCGATTTTATCTTGATCTAATGTGTTAAACTGTACTGTTTTTGACACTTTATTTGTTTTATCGCCTATCCATGTACGCAAATGTACTTTTAGGTTTTCATTACTTGCATTTATAAATTCGGCGCTAAGTACAGTATCAATCTTTGGTGATAGCTTAGAAATGCTGCCAGATTGCGGTCGCCCGGGGGCTAGTTCAACGCCACTTGGTAAAATCCATTCATAGTTAAGTATTGAAATTGTTTTTCTTGTTTTTATTGTCGCATCTAAAACAAAGCGTGAGCCGTTTTGTATAGGCTCAGCGGTGTTCTTTTTTAATCGTACATCAAAGTATGGTTTCAATTTATAGGTATGAACAAGCAATTGATTTTTTGATTTTGTAGATGAGCTCTCAAATATTT
>MEPT01000130.1:17731-17952 GCA_001769925.1 Bdellovibrionales bacterium RBG_16_40_8 | reverse complement strand
TGTGGAACTGTAATTGATCACTTCATCGGTCAGTGGTTCGGAGGAAAAAGTCAGTTGAATCTGTCCGCTAAGCCCTTCTCCGACAGAAAGATTGGTAGCGGTGACCTCGATCTTCCCAGAAGAGCCAATGTCCCCACTGAGTCGCTTATTCTCAAAGCAACTGACCAGAAAAAGAGACAAACAAAACACCACCATCTTGTGGTACGACAAACGTCCTGACA
>MEPT01000130.1:9850-17693 GCA_001769925.1 Bdellovibrionales bacterium RBG_16_40_8 | reverse complement strand
ATCCAAATTGCGATGGGCTCACTTTTATTTTCTGGGTAAATCACCATGTTCGATTTAAAAACGAAATTCTAAAAGTGAGATTTTTTTGAATTGAGGGCTGTCTCTTTATGAGCCTGCGCTATTGTGTAAGAGATTGCCTTACCAAAAACCGCCAACACCAGCAGCGACAAAGAGCCCTGCCGCTGAACCGATCATTTCTCCCACTGAAACCAAAGAGACCAAAACTGTAGGGAAAAAAGTCGGTCTGAAAAAAACGATATGGAGCTTGTAGATCACGGTCTTGTGAACCGCGTGCCCCTTTCGTCCACCACAGTGAGTGCATCTGTAGTGAACAATCTCATCATGGGGTTTGTTTACTTTTTTTTCACGGTGCAGCCGCCTGGCTTCAAAAGCTGATTACACTTTAATTTTTTTGTTTTCTATTAGAAAACTGAACTTCATAGCTACGCGCTTCTGACCACTCAGATGGCAGGGGTTCAACAATTGATCTGATACGCCAATAAATAAGTGAATTTGTAAAATGTTTTTTAAGTAGAAATGTGTTTTTTAGAACTTTTTCTATTTTTAAAATATTTTTAAATTTAGCATCATCAGAAAACTGTATTTCGTACATTACGGCGTCAGGGGTGGCCTCCCAATTAAAAAATAAAGGATCGATATTTTTTTTATCAGATGCGACTATTGTGGTTTTATGAAGAGGCAAATTAATCTCTGGAGCTTTAATTAATGCAACTTTTTTTATAGACTTTTTAGGCTTTAACGGCTTAGGCTTTAACGGCTCAGGCTGTGCCTTTGCCTGTGGTAGCTGAACAGGTTCTTGAATTGAGGGCTTCGATATTTCGACATTTAGCTCATATATATCGCTTTTAAGATCTTTTAACGGCACTGATTTTACGCGCCAGAAGTAGCTACCATTTTGCAGATTATGCGTCACAAAAGAAGACGTCACAGTTTTTGAATAAGTTAATTGAGTAAAATCGCTACTTTTAGATAACTCTAATAAGTAAGGCGCTGCACCCTCAACTTTTTGCCAATAAAAATCTACTAAAGTACCCTCATGTTTTTCGAAAGCGTTTTGGCTCAAAATAGCTGATTTATTTTTCGGAAACGATAATATTATTTTTTCTGGTAAGGCTTTATGTTCGATATTGGTTTTTTGCACATTTATAGCCTCACCTTTTTTAACCTCTACTTTTTTATCATCTGCCTTAACTTCTATATTAGATTCTAAGCTTAAAATATTTAGCACATCTTCATTTTTCTTATTAATATGAATTAAACCCTTACCCACTACAGTTCTAATTTCAAAAATTTTATCATTGTGTATAAATTTAACTGATTTTGCTGCTTCTACTACTACCTCTACTGATCCGAGTTGAAGATTTAGTAAAGTTGAATTATTTTTTGTATGTAATATAACCATACTATTAGCACTTAGATTGAGCTTTTGTTCATTGCTTAGTTCAAATAAAATCTCAGAATCAAAACCTGCAAAAAGACGATCTTGCTCGTAAAGCTTTTCTTTTACAAATGCGTCGTGCCACATAAGACTTTGGCTACCTCTAATTCGCGCATCTTTTTTGACATTTACAATATGACCGATTACTTGACCATCAGACTTTTCTAGAAAATATCTAAGAATGATATCGCTTCGCCACATAACTATGCCAAAAGATAAAGCCCCCACTAGTGATATCAGTAGAAATACTCGATCTAATTTGCCGAGACTTTCGCCTAGCATAATATAAGCTCCTATGCGAGCATAAGATCGACATCTTTTAAATAAAAGATAATAATTTGATGTCTAATCTATATATTGTTTTTTTAATTTACCGATAAATAAATAAATGGTCTGGGTTAGAAATCTATCTTTAAAATTCAAATTAATTATTCTTCTTGTCGTACTAACTGGCACCATGCTTGTAACTTTCGGAGCTTTAACGCTACTTGATTTTGAAAAAGATAAAATTGCCTATGTGCTTGACTCAAGTCTAGAGCACTCGCGCTCAACCGCTATGCAAATTCGTTCAGAAGTTGGTTTTGTCACTGAAAAAATAAAATTTTTAATGCGTGGATATGATAGTAGCACTTATGCATTTCACCCTTATAGTATATCTATTTTCTCACAAGAAAATAATTTCGACGCCGTTGTAAGTTTTTATCGCGATAAAGAAGCGGGCATATATAAAAAAAGTAGCACATTAAAAAAAGAATACATTAGTGATACAGATATCAGTAGTTTCAGCCAACTAATAACGAAAGATATTTCATCTGTTTTAGACAATGAGATTACGATTGGGCGACTCGCTGATAAATCTAAATGGTTTATTGCGCTTCGATTTGATCGTAATAATGACTCACCTTTAATTATTGCCTCTATATTAAACTCAAGCCAATTTTTAAATATTTTTTCTACATCTTTAATTGAAGATACTTATGTCTTTGATGCAAAAAAAAATATCGTTATTTCACCGACAACTAAAGCCTATAAAATACTAGACGCAGACACCACTTTGGCTTTTACCGAAGGCCTAAATAATATAAAAACTTCAGAGGGTATTTATCAATATAAGCATAAAAATTCTGAAACATGGTTAATCTCGATTGCAAATATTGGATTTGGCGAACTCAAGGTGACTTCTGTTATACCTAAAAAAGCAGCTCTGTCAGCAATTAGAATTATGATATTTAAATCAACCATATTTTTAATATTTTTATTTTTTGTAACTGTATTTTTAAGTATTCTTTCAAGCTCAACCCTAACTGCCTCTTTAAAAAAGTTATTAGCTGCCACTCGTGAAATCGCTAAGGGAAATTTTTCTATTACCCTAGACGTTAAGGGCGAAGACGAAGTCGGCTCTCTATCAGCCGGTTTTAATATAATGACCAAAGAAATATCTCGTCTCATGCAAGAAACAATCGAAAAAACTCGTATGGAAGGCGAATTAAAAACGGCAAAACTTGTACAATCAACGCTATTTCCGAAAGAACCTATGTGCGAAGGTGGCCTTGAAATACGCGGCTATTATGAACCCGCAAGTGAGTGCTCGGGCGACTGGTGGCACTACAAAAAAATAAACAACCACACTATATTTTGCATAGGTGATGCGACCGGGCATGGCGTACCTGCCGCACTTATCACTGCGGCTGCTAGTAGCGCAGCAATAGCTATTGAGACATTTCCTGATATGCCGCTTAGCGAAATGATGGGGGTTTTCAATCGCATTATTTATGGAACTGGTAACGGTCAATTAATGATGACATTTTTTTTAGGGATTTACGATCACCAAACAAATATTGTTACATACTGCAACGCTAGCCATGAAGCTCCGTACTTATTGTCAGGCAATAATAATCTGAAAATTGAAGACATACAATTTCTGAAAGATGTCAGGGGACCACGCCTTGGCGATAAGCCAAATAGCGTCTATAAGGTTGCCCAGGCAAAACTGGCAAAAGGTGACAAAATTGTTCTCTATACTGACGGCATTACTGAGCTTGAAGACGCGTCTGGCAGAATGTGGGGCGAAAGGTCTTTTATTAAATGTCTAATTTCTTGTCATAATAACAATCAAAATATTAATGAAACAGTAACTCAAATTGCAACTGAAATGTCTAACTACCGAAAAACCCACCCACTAACCGATGACATTACCTATTTTATGGTACAAAGATCGCAATCTGCATAGTTTAAAATTAGCTATTTTATATTTAGCCCATCTATGATTTAATCGAGAAACCTCTATGATTTGGCGTAATCTTGTTAAGATATTCTTTTGTATTTGCTTAGGCGTTAGCATTAGCGAAACTCTATTGTCTGCAGATCAGCCTTCTTCAATTTCAATCAATTGGTATAAACCTGAAGTGTATATATCTAATAAACCAGGATATTCTAGGGTTAAGCTTTCTGGCCAAACCGAGCCTAGTAGCGAGCTTAAAATATCTACCAATAAAATCCCGTTTATTGATAAAGACGGTAACCCGCAAATCTTGCCATCCGAAGGTGTTATGAAAAGTGAGGCAACATATTCTGATGAGCGTGGACAATTTGAACTTAATCTTGAATTGCCGATGGCCTCAGTTCAACTACCTATCGAAGTAATATCACCTGGTGGTCAATCTAAAAGGTATCAACTTTATCTTGAAGTCACTAAAGATGCTTATTTAAAAAATCAAAAAAACATTACAAATTCACCATACTCGCGCCGAAAATGGGGCGTTTGGGGTGGGTTTGGCATAAATGATCTTAAATATGAACAAAAAAGCGCTGATACATCGACCAGTTTATCTTATGAAAGTTTTAGTGGCCCAACGTTATATGGTAAAATTGCACGTTCGATTAATAAAGAATTTTCTGTACAAATAACAGCAAATCGTGCGCCTGGAGAAGTTAAGTCATCTACTTCTACTCAAGTCTCACAAGGAACTTACTACTGGTCGTTTTTGACTGGCGAATTAACGTACTTTCATAAGAATTGGAAAATAAATCATCAGAAAAAAATTAGTGAATTTGGTGTGCAGCTGGGAACACAATACCATATGGTACCTTTTCTTATGCGCGCAAGCACAAGTGATCCGTCAATATACTCGGTAGAAGAAAACGACGTGTTTCTTGCTACTATAGGAGGCACATGGATACTTCATTATAATCGATATTGGTATTTTGAAACTTTTATGCGCTATCAAATCCCCTACTTATCTGGCAGTCTATATGATGTCAGTTACAAATTCGCCTTTGATGGCTCAGCAGGAATTATCTATCGATTGAAAACAAATTGGCGCCTGGGCGCTTTTTGGTATGGGCAGTGGCATGAATATAATTTCAGTCACCATAAAGACAAGTACTTTGAAGCTAATGGCGGCGGCGGGCCGTATATTGGCGGCGAGCAATCTTTATTCTTTTCAAATATTGAAGCACGTATTGGCTATGAATTTGATTAATTACTGACGATTTTTTAAAAAATCAAAGTGCTTAGTAAACACAATATCTACCACTGATGACCCACCACACTTATCACATTTAATTATCGGAGGAATATTAATTTGCTCTGGCCTATCAGCCGTGGCCTCACAATAATCTTCACCGCGTCTGGCAAGGGTAATTGTTTGCAGACCACAACCGTCACATGTATAGGGAACCTGAAACGATTCTATTATTGAATTTGACGGAAAAAATCCTTCTAATATGTTCATTTGATTAATAAAAATATTGGGGCACTTACGCAGAGTAATCATGTATGACTTTAATGACCTAATCCATTTAATCCAATTACGTAGGCCAAGAGAGTTTATGCGATTAACTTTTTCTAAATCAATTATGAGCTCCTTACCATCAGTTAACTGTATGGTACTAAAATCAGCTCGTTCATCAATTGCACCAGAGAAGATCAATATGTTGTGACTAGACGTAACCTCATTTTGAAAACTAAATGCCATAGAACATAATTGTAGTCATATATTAAGGCCTTTGCCAATTACCAAAATGATACACTCGCAGATGTATCAATATGCGACAGAAATAGGGTTTTTTACTATTTTTAACTGAGTTCTCAAGATTATTTGACACATCGCCGAAGGGTACAGTGAACCATATGTAGGACGTTAGCTTCTATCTCCCTATTACGAACGTAAAAATATACGAGGGTGTAGCTATGACGTCAGATAAAATTCCCGATTGGGCCGCTAATGCGGCAGCTGCGATTCTGCAGGCAGTATTAAAAAAAGACCCTTTTACCTTTTATCACTGCTGTCGCGTGGGTCAAGCAGCACGAAAATTAGGCATAGCACTAGGTCTTCCAGAATACGAGCTGGCACTACTTGAATATTCAGGACTTTTTCATGATATTGGCAAAATTGGTTTGCCTGATTATATACTTTTAAAACCAGATAGGCTTAATGAGTGCGAAATTGAGCAGATGAAAAATCACGCCCAAATGAGTGTAGACATTATTCGACCTCTCACGAAACATCCCTTTTTTAGGCACCTTATCCCTGGCATACGCTATCACCATGAAAGGTTTAATGGCCAAGGTTACCCTATGGGTCTAATTGGTGAAAAAATACCGTTTATTGCCAGGGCTCTAGCTATAGTTGATTCAGTTGACGCTATGATGCATGCGCGCCCTTATCGGCTAGCGCAGAACTGGGACTACGCAAAAAATGAGCTAATTGTATACTCCGGAACTCAATTTGACCCTCAACTAGTAGAGGTTTACCTTGATGCTGTGAAAAAAGGCCTATTTGATACTCAACAAAGTAGTGATGAAGTTGTTATCCCTACGATTCTAAAATCTGCTTAAGAAGGTGCCAGACTCTGCAAGAGATACTGCCCAGTTAAACTATATTTATTTTTAGCTATCTGCTCAGGAGTGCCTGTAGCTACAATCTCACCACCTTTTCGACCGCCTTCAGGGCCCATATCAATAACCCAGTCGCAAGACTTAACCACATCTAAATTATGCTCAATAACTAATACGGTGTTACCCTGATCAACAAGCTCATGGAGAAGATCAATAAGCTTTCTAATGTCTTCAAAATGAAGTCCAGTTGTTGGCTCATCTAACATATATAGCGTTTTACCATAACTTCGTTTTGAGAGTTCTTTTGCCAATTTGATACGTTGGGCCTCGCCCCCTGATAAAGTGGTTGAGCTCTGGCCAAGAGTTAAATAGTCAAGCCCTACCCGATTTAGCGTATTAAGTTTATTACGAATTATTGGATGATGTTTAAAAAACTCATAAGCCTCTGCCACTGTCATATTTAAGACATCAGCTATAGATTTTTCACGAAATCGAATGCTTCTGGTTTCAAGATTATAACGAGCTCCGTTACAGACATCACAAGTTACATAAACATCAGATAAAAAATGCATCTCTACGCGTTTTAACCCTGCCCCTTCACAAGCTTCACAACGGCCACCTTTAACATTAAAACTAAACTGCCCCGGCTTATAACCGCGAATTTTCGAGTCTGAAAGATTAGCAAAAAGATCACGCACTAAAGAATAAAGCCCCACATAGGTAGATGGTGTCGATCGCGGCGTTCTACCAATTGGCTTTTGATTAATTTGTATAATTCTCTCAATATTGTCTATTCCTTCGATATTTACAAAAGGTGCAGGTTGTCTATTTGATTTATTTATTTTTTGCGCAAGTACTCGATAAAGTGTGTCAATAATTAAAGTTGATTTACCACTGCCTGATACTCCGGTTACTCCGCATAAGGTACCTAGCGGAATTTTAAGATCAACATTTCTTAAGTTATTACCAGAAGCCCCATGTAAATTAATTTGCAGGCCATGACCTTTTCGTCTCTTTAGTGGCACATTAATTTTTAATTTTCTACTTAGATATTGCCCGGTAAGACTATCTTTGTTTTTTTCAATATCTTTAACCGAACCCGTAGCTATTACTTGTCCGCCTAATCGACCGGCCCCAGGGCCAATATCAATTATATAGTCAGCACTACGAATAGTTTCTTCGTCATGCTCAACAAGTAAAACGGTGTTACCACGATCGCGTAATTCTTTTAATATCTCAAGAAGGCGTTCATGATCGCGAGGATGAAGCCCAATACTAGGCTCATCTAAAACATAAAGTACCCCAATTAGACTTGAGCCAACTTGCGTGGCTAAACGAATGCGCTGAACTTCACCGCCTGAGAGTGTGCGCGTTGGCCGATCTAGCGATAAATAACCTGTGCCCACGCGAATCATATAATTAAGCCGCAATACAATCTGTTCAATTATTTTTTCAGAAATAAGTTTTTCACGCTCTGCAAATTTAAGATTTTCAAGAAAAATTGCTAAATCTTCTGCTGGTAATTTAGATAAAAACGAAATATT
>MEPT01000130.1:9492-9788 GCA_001769925.1 Bdellovibrionales bacterium RBG_16_40_8 | reverse complement strand
AAAAGTCACATCTTCTTCGTCTGCATCTCTATTATCAGCTTCACCATACTCAGCATCTTCAAGACCTATAACCCCCATGCCGTGGCAAGTTGGGCAGGCTCCACGCGGATTGTTAAAACTAAAAAACCTGGGCTCCATATCAGGAAAACTATAGGCACAAACCGGACATGCTCTTTTAAGTGAATAAATTTTCGGTGCTTGACCTACTACTTCTATAGATACAAGCCCGTTTGCAAGGCTAACAGCCTTATTAATACTCTCGCGCAAACGTGGTAAAAATTTGTCATCTACTACAA
>MEPT01000130.1:8570-9457 GCA_001769925.1 Bdellovibrionales bacterium RBG_16_40_8 | reverse complement strand
TATTTTTCAAGCTTACTAAGTTTATCAAGATCAAACATCTGACCGTCTATCTTTGCTTTCACAAATCCTTTTTTTAACCATTTTTGAAATTCTGCGAAATATTCACCCTTCTCACCCTGAGCCATCGGAGCCAGCACCATAAACTTGGTATTAGTTGGTAATTTCATTACTTCTGCTACAATTTGCTCAGGTTTAGTTGAACTCACAGGTATTTGGTGAGTTGGGCAATTAGGTATACCAACACGCGCGAAAAGTAGACGCAAAAAATCATAAATTTCAGTCACCGTTCCGACTGTTGAACGCGGGTTTGTTGAGATCGATTTTTGATCAATTGCTATTGAGGGAGAAAGCCCGGTAATTGAATCTACCGCTGGTTTTTCTAGCTGAACCATAAAATTACGCGCATAAGCCGATAAACTCTCAATATAACGCCTCTGACCTTCAGCATAAATAGTGTCAAAAGCTATTGTCGATTTACCTGACCCACTAAGCCCAGTAATTACAGTAAGTTTATTTCTCGGAATTTTAAGATCAATGCCTTTAAGGTTATGAGCTCTTGCGTTTTTAACAACAATTCCATCAAAACTAACTACGTCTGCTCCCGTGTCTGCTTCGCTCAATATTATTTTAGTTTTTGAACTACTGACAGTCTCTGCAGATTCCATAAAGCTCCAGTACATGCCCAATTAATTGAAAGCCGTTATTTTTGGCCACTAAAGTCTGTAATTGCTCAATGTCACTATTTTCAAACTCTACAATTTTACCACATTTCGAACACGTAAGATGATCATGGTGTGCACGCGGAGTAATTTCATATCGTGACGGTAACCCCCCTATTCGCACCTCTGTAATATATTTTTTTTGACTAAGTTCGCGTAAAAAACGAT
>MEPT01000130.1:1337-8508 GCA_001769925.1 Bdellovibrionales bacterium RBG_16_40_8 | reverse complement strand
GCTCGCCCTTGGTTTAAGGCTTCAAATATGGCAAGCCTTTGTTCAGTTACTTTAAGGCCCATATCTCTAACAATTCTAGTAAGCGCCTCACGACTTAGTTTTTGCCGTCTAAGTAAAATTTTGTTTTGGCTGTCATCTCGCCCCTGTATGAGTTGCATTTTTCACCTCGATAGAACAAAGAGGCTAATAACCATATTACACAGAGTCAATCTAAATAATAATGATTATCAGTTGTAGACCGACTTATAGAATCTGAAGAATATTTCTGCTGTTTTGCAGTTATACGGTAAAGCCACCAGGTACCGACTTAACAACAGTGCTAACGGCATCGTGCGGGTGAAGACTTTCTTGATGCTCAACATATATTCGGTAATCAGTCACCCGTAAGTCACTTTCAAATGCCCCACGTAACCTGCGAGCAGCATCTTCACAAAACATAAGATTACTGGCATTTAGGCGAGCAAATTCTTGCTCATCAATTCGCTTTACTGCTGACTGAACTGGGGTCCCAACGGCATTTTCTGCTGCGTTAATAATTTCAAGAAGAGATAACTCTACACCTTCTTTAACCCGTAGAGAAATTCGGGCTAGGCTTCGCTGCGCATGAGGAAAAGCTACGATAGAATCACTGCCCATCAACCATTTAACAACATCATTTTTTTTAAGTTCGTTTTTATCTTTAAACTTCTCTATAAATGCTTGTTGTATCAATTGCCGTGCCAATGCCGCAGAACAAGGGCACGTACTACTGTACAGAATTTCAGTAGTAATAGTAAACGCAAACTTGTTCTTTATCAGCTCAGCATTAATTACAACTGGGTACTGACGAAACCCAAGTTCACCGCTAATAAGTGCCTTTCTCTCTAGCGGCACACTAAAACGAATTTCAATATATGCAGACTCGCTCATTCCCTCATGAGAAAAAATAAAATTTTTCAAGGTAGTTTGCAAATTCTCTTGCGTGATGGGTTTAATATGCAGATTATTTTTAAGCTCTAAATATAATCTAGACATATGAATGCCTTTGGCTTCAGGCTTATCTAAACTAACAAAAGCACTTATCAAAGCTGGTAACAATATAGGCTCATTGTTATCAAGAGTATATAAAATGGGCATTTCAATTTTACCCATTCCAACCTGTGACAATGAGCCAGAAAACTCGGTTTCTTGCCCTAAAGAAATATCAGGCAGGTCTTTGTTATTTTGCGGTGTTTGTTGTGCATCTAGTCTCATTAGTGCCTCACTTTTATCAGGGTTTGACATAAATAGCTAGTCTCACTACTCTCATAAAATCTAATGAAACAGTTACTTTACTCAAGCGCTCGCCTAACCGCTACCTTTCGATTATTTTTTATTTGCGTAGCTGTTTTTACTCTGTTTAGACTTATTTTTTACTTATGTTTTTACCATAATGCTGAAAGTTTTTCACTCCAAGAAGCTATGCATGCCTTTATAATTGGGCTTCGCTTTGACTCGCGGGTTGCAACAGTTCTAGTCCTACCTGTGCTGCTGCTGTCATTATTTGCAAAACTTAGCTGGAGTAAATCGGTAAAAGCTATGAATATATGGCTTTGGGCTTACACTACTATTTTGGCATTTATTGCCCTCATTTATGGTGCCGATATTGGCTATTATGCCTATCTTGAAAGTCGAATTAATTTTCGCATTTTTGAGTTTCTTCATAATCCACTAATATCATTTAAAATGGTTTATGAAACATACAATATTTGGCTGTGGGGCACTTTATTTTTAGTTTTTACCTACGCAATTTACTATTTTCTAAAAATATTTATTTTTAAAAATCACTTTAAGAGCGCCTACAACCAACCAAAAAACAAATTACCCAAAGTCACTCAATCATTACTCCTGTCTGGTCTTGTCGTACTGGGTATACACAATAGCTTTGGGCAATACCCACTACGCTGGAGCGATAGTTTTTTCTCGCAAAACATGTTTATCTCAAGTCTTGGCATGAGCCCAGTACATTATATTTTCGAAACTGCCGAAAATTCTCGACGCGACTATGATACCGACAAGGCACGCGAATTTTACCACGTGATTGCCCCCTATTTAGGGGTAAAAGAGCTTAACCTAGAAAAATTAAACTTTCGTCGCCCTGTTGCAATGACCCCGCGTTTTACGACAAAACCCAACATCGTATATATCGTTATGGAGTCTATGGCTTCATATAAAACCGGCGTATTTGGCAATCTGCCTGATTCATCTGCGTCTCTAGATAATCTTGCTAAATCAGGTTGGCTTTTTCGTCATTTCTACACTCCTACTGAAGGCACCGCGCGCTCACTTTTTTGCATACTTTCAGGCGTTCCCGACATTAACGCCAAAAGCACTTCGTCGCGAAATCCGCTTATCGTAGACCAACATACTTTAATTAACGGCTTTCACGGGTATGACAAATTTTATTTTATTGGCGGCAGTGCTACCTGGGGCAATATTCGTGGTGTTTACATGAACAATGTAGAAAATCTCAAAATGTATGAAGATGCTGATCTTGACGGGCCTAATACCGATGTCTGGGGCCTTTCTGATCTTGACCTTTTTCGTGCCACCGCTAAAACACTTTCTAAGCGTGATAACAAACCATTTTTTGCACTAATTCAAACGGCAAGTTATCACAGGCCATACACAATACCCAAAGATCACGGCACCTTTGCATTAAAAACGCTAACTCCTGATGAGCTTCATAAATTTGGTTTTAATTCTAACGAAGAATATAACTCATTTAGATTTGCTGATTATTCTTTAGGTGAGTTTTTTAATCTTATAAAAAATGAAGAATTCTTTAAAAATACAATTTTTGTGATTCATGGTGATCATGGCTTACCGCACATGGGCGCGACTAATATTAGTGACGGTTATAAATTTTTTGGCTTAAATCGCTTTCACACTCCGCTGGTTATATACTCTCCTTTAATAAAAAAACCAGAAGAGTTCTCGATGATGGTTGGCGAGCATGATGTTATGTCAATTCTTTTAGGCATAACCGGCAATGAATATGTTAACCAAACACTCGGGCGCAATGTTTTTGCTCTTGACCCAAAAGAACCAAGTTATGCCTTTAGCTACGTATATTACTCTGATCCTCTACAAATTATGTTATATGATCAAAATTTTTTAGTATATGGCACTGAAAAGAAAATTGAGTCACTACATCTTTATCAGTCGGCTGACCCAAAGACAGATGTTAAAGATAAATATCCTGATAAATTTAATAAGATGCGCGAACTACTACAAGGAATTTTTGAAACATCTAAGTACGTACTTCATCACAATAAAAAAGTTAGATAAGTTTATGAAGATTAGCTCGCCACACAAGTTTATAATTACCTTAACTGCTATATTAACTGCTACCTTAACTGCTATTTTAGTTACTATTTCGCCGGTATTCTGCAATGCAGAACCTTTTGATTTAACACTAAAAAACTATACTTTTTAATCTGGACATAGTTTCTAAATAGTTGATATAACTAGACTATGATAAATAGGCAATTACCACGTGCTAATCTTGAATTTCTCGAAGGTCAGTTTCAAATTTTCAAACAAAATCCTGATAGTATTGAGCCAAGTTTACGACTTTTTTTTGAAGGGGTCGAGTTTGCACAAAACTTAAGCCGTAGTGCTGACCCATCTGCAAGCACAAAAGAGCTAGAAGTTTATAGGCTTATAACCACTTATCGTCAGTACGGGCATCTATTAGCTGATCTTGACCCATTAAAACTACAAGCTACCGATGATTCACTTTTTGATTTAAAGAAATTTAATTTAACTCAAAGCGATCTTGAAAATTCATTTCAAGCAGGCGAAGTAATCGGCCTAGGCATTCGCCCTTTAATAGATATCATAACACAGCTTAAAAAAATATATTCTGGTACTCTTACTTGTGATGTGGCCGGGTGCGAGCCTAAGGTACAAAATTGGTTTCAATCTGAATTTGAATCTGGTCGTGCTCGGGTGCAATTTTCTCCGGATGAAAAAAAAATAATTCTTGATTCTCTTATCCGTACAGAAAGTTTAGAAAAATTTATTCATACACGCTTTGTCGGCACTAAACGTTTTTCTATTGAGGGCTGTGATGCTCTGATGCCAATGCTAGAAAGTCTCGTGATACGCGGCACAGAATTGGGCATTGAAGAAATCACTATTGGCATGGCTCATCGCGGGCGCGTAAACGTACTGGCTAACTTTATGGGTAAAGCCCATGAATTAATTTTTGCAGATTTTGACGGTAAGGTTATTGATAACTCAGGTTACCTAGGCGATGTTAAATATCATTTAGGTTATGCTTGTGATAAAAAAACCGCTAAAGGAGATTGTCATATTTCATTGGCTTTTAACCCTAGCCATCTTGAATTTGTAGATCCAGTCGTATCAGGTATTGCCCGAGCTAAACAGCGCTACCGAAAAGACATGGTTAATAGATCAAAGGTAATCCCTCTACTTATTCATGGTGACGCAGCTTTTGCTGGCCAAGGTGTAGTAAGTGAAACTCTGCAGCTATCGCAACTTGATGGCTACAAAGTTGGCGGCACTCTTCATATTATAACCAATAACCAAGTTGGCTTTACCACATTTCCGCGAGATTCTCGTTCTACACGTTATTCATCAGATGCCGCTAAATCTATAAAAGCCCCAGTTATTTTGGTAAACGCAGATGATGTCGAAGCCAGCGTGAGTGCTTTAGATCTTGCGCTACGATTTCGGCAAACTTTTAAACAAGACGTGGTTATCGATCTTATTGGCTATCGCCGTTTCGGTCACAACGAAGGTGACGAACCAGCTTTCACCCAACCGGTTATGTATAACGTAATTAAAAATCATCCTACTCTTAAGCACATATACACTGAAAAACTAGCAAAAGAAAATGTGCAAACCATCGAAGTGTCTGAAAATATTTTTCAAGAAGCCATAGATAATCTACAAAAAATTCTTGAAGAAACACGTAAAAATCCGCCTGAATTTTACCCTATGGCTTTTGAAGGTCTGTGGAAAGGGCTTCGCCGTGGCAAACTCGCTGATTTTGATCAACCGGTAAACACAGCTTTTGATAAAAATAAGCTACTTCAAGTTGGTGAAATACTAACGTCTTTGCCCAAAGATTTTAATCTTCATCCAAAGATTAAAAAACTATTAGAATCTAGAAGACAGATGATTTCTGATAATGCTATTGACTGGGGATTAGCTGAGCTTTTATGTTACGGCTCACTTAACTCTGATGGAGTATCAGTGCGTCTATCAGGGCAAGACGCTAAACGCGGCACTTTCACCCATCGTCACGCAGTTTATTTTGACATTGATAACAACAATGAATACTGCGCACTAACCAAGGTTAACCCAGAAGCAGAGTTTTGTGTCTACAATTCTCCCCTATCAGAAATGGCAGTTCTCGGTTTTGAATACGGCAATGCGATAGCTGATCCAACTTTTTTAACAATATGGGAGGCCCAGTTTGGCGATTTTGCCAACGGCGCTCAGGTTATTATCGATCAGTTTCTCTCAAGTGGCGAAGAAAAATGGGCACGCATGACGGGGCTTACATTATTTTTACCACATGGCTATGAAGGGCAAGGTCCCGAACACTCAAGCGCGCGCCTTGAAAGATTTTTGCAACTTTCAGCCCACGATAGTATGCAGGTATGTAACCTAACCACACCAGCTAATTTATTTCATGTGCTAAGGCGACAAATGAAAAGAGATTTTCGTAAACCACTAATTATAATGACACCAAAGTCACTTCTGCGTCACCCTCAGGTCATATCTACAGTTGATGACTTAGCTAATGGTTCATTTCAAGAAGTTCTGCATGATGCAAAAATACGTGACATGAAAAATGTTGAGAATTTACTAATTTGCTCAGGTAAAATTTATTACGATCTAGTTAAGTCTTTTGCAGATAAATCTGCTGATAAAGCAATAATACTTAGAATGGAGCAAATATGCCCGTTTCCGCGTGTGCAATTAACTCCATACATTAGTGGCCTACCTAAACTAAAACGCGTTGCTTGGGTTCAAGAAGAGCCACAAAATATGGGAGCATATGCTTGGGTACTACCTCGACTACAAAAACTTCTGAATGACTTAGGGCTTAAAAAAATAGATATTGAATACATAGGGCGCAGTGAGCGTTCAAGCCCAGCAGTTGGATCAGCACGTGTGCATATGAAAGAATTAAATGATATTTTGCAGAAGTCATTAACACTTTTATAACTTTTATAACTTTTATTTGCGAAGGAGTATTTAAGGTGAATGCAGAAATTAAAATCCCAGCAGTAGGTGAATCAATCACTGAGGCAACTATTTCTCAATGGCTAAAAAAAAATAACGACCACGTAAAACGTGATGATATTTTACTAACACTTGAAACCGACAAGGCATCAGTTGAAGTAGTTGCAGAATACGAAGGTAAACTTACCGTTAAAGTGCCAGAAGGCCAAACAGTGGCTATTGGGGCAATTGTTGGCTCTATTGATACCGATGCCGAAAACGTCACAAAATCTGATGTTGTGTCTACGACAAAGGCGTCATCTCCCAAACCAACAAAACCGCCTATACCCACAACTCCGCCACTGCTAGCTGGGCCAGCTGTTCGTCGTATAGTTGCCGAACAAAAACTAAACACTTCTGATATTGTCGGCACTGGTAAAGACGATCGCCTGACAAAAGGTGATGTGTTAAATGTAAAACCAGTAGCAAAAGCACCAATTCCGCTACCGCAACCAAAAACTGTAGCTGATGCACAGAATACAACTCGCGAATCTATGTCAAAATTGCGCCAGACCATTGCTCGTCGCCTGGTTGAAGCCCAACATACAGCTGCCATCCTCACAACCTTTAACGAAATTGATATGACAAACGTAATGGCACTACGTGCAAAATATAAAGATAGATTTAAAGAAAAATATAATATCAATCTTGGCTTTATGGGATTTTTTGTTAAAGCCGCAATCGAGGCGCTAAAAGCATTTCCTCGCGTAAATGCTTTTATTGACGAAAGCGACATAGTCTTTAACCATTTTTATAATATCGGCATTGCCGTAGGCTCTGAGCGCGGACTTTTGGTACCAGTAATACGAAATTCTGATATGCTCTCTTTAGCTGAAATTGAAATAAGCATAAAACACTATGCTGAAAAAGCTCGCGATAATAAAATTGC
>MEPT01000130.1:0-1266 GCA_001769925.1 Bdellovibrionales bacterium RBG_16_40_8 | reverse complement strand
TTTAAATCCGCCACAAAGTGCAATATTAGGTCTACATAAAATTGAAGAGCGACCAGTTGCTATTGAGGGCAAAGTCGAAGTTCGCCCCATGATGTATGTGGCACTTTCTTACGATCATCGCATTATCGACGGCAGTGAAAGTGTTAGCTTTTTAGTTAAAATCAAAGAAGGCATTGAAGACCCGGCTAGACTTTTATTAGAAATTTAATTCTATGATTTTTTTCGGAGTAACAACAAATGGCTAACATTTACGATTTAATAGTTATTGGTTCTGGTCCTGGTGGTTATGTTGGCGCTATTCGTGCTGCGCAACTTGGGCTTAATACAGCTATTATTGAAAAAGACCCTACCTATGGTGGCACATGCTTAAATGTTGGCTGCATCCCTTCAAAAGCGCTTCTAGATTCTAGCGAACACTACTCTAACGCGTTACACGAAATGTCTAATCATGGAGTAATGGTAAAAGATGTAGAGCTTAATCTTTTCGCCATGATGAAAAGAAAAGACAAAGTGATTTCTGATAATGTAAGTGGCATCGAATATCTTTTTAAAAAAAATAAAATAACGCCATACCAAGGATGGGCGCGACTTAAATCTCCAAACGAAATTGAAATTACTAAACCTGACGGACAAAAAGAAATTCTTCAGACAAAAAATATTATGCTCTCAACTGGTTCTGTGCCCAACGAACTACCTTTTATGAAATTTGATGGCAAAACTATCATTTCATCGACTGAAGCTTTAAAACTTTCTGAAGTTCCTAAAAAAATGGTGGTAGTTGGTGGCGGCGCTATCGGCCTTGAAATGGGCTCAGTGTGGCTGCGCCTTGGTGCTGAAGTCACGGTAATTGAATTTATGAATAAGATTTGTGGCCCCATGGATAATGGGCTTTCTGATAGCATGTTAAAAATATTAAAAAAACAGGGCATGCAATTTATTTTAGGCGCTAAAACCACAGGGGCAAGGGTCGCAAAAAATACTACTGTAGTAGATATTGAAATATTAAAAGATGGCTCAAAACAATCAATTGAATGTGATGTGGTACTTGTAGCAGTTGGTAGAAAACCATTTTCAGACGGCTTAGGCCTAGAAGAACTCGACATAGAAAAAGACCATCGTGGTTTTGTACTAGTTAACTCACATTACCAAACAAAATATTCTAACGTTTACGCCATAGGAGATTTAATCCCAGGACCAATGTTAGCCCACAAAGCTGAAGAAGAAGGCGTGGCTGTAGCCGAGATAATTGCTGGCCGCGCTGGGCAC
>MEPT01000129.1:8115-9222 GCA_001769925.1 Bdellovibrionales bacterium RBG_16_40_8 | reverse complement strand
GGAAGCCCGCGAGGATAATGTAATTTTTGTGAAGTATGAAAATTAAAAATGAATAAAGGCATTATTACCCCGCGGGCATATAATAAATTATCAAATGGACACCCATGGCTTACAGCAAGCGATTTTATAAATCGCTCGGTTTTGCCAACGCGGCCCTGCGCATTTCAGCTTGGCGAACATTGGTGGTTGTGCTCGCCAGACAGTTTTTTACGCCTTCGTAGATTGGGGCCGCGGCTCGCCAGCTGGATGCACACATCACGATTTGCAAAACTCACTAATGCCGATCAGTTTCAATCATATTTTGGTGAGTGGATGTATAATCACTTTTATGAAACCTTAAGAAAAAAAATACAACTATTTGATTTTAAAAATGAAGATATTTGTTTGCGCTGGATATTTTCTGAGAATGATTTATTTCCAGGACTGGTAGTAGATGTTTTTAAAAATACGGTGGTAGCACAGATTAACTCGGCCCCGGTTGAATTATTTTGGGTTCATATTAAAACGGCTCTGCAAAAATCATTTTTTGATTTAATTGGCTGTGAAGCGATAATCAATGAGCTTAGAAATTCACAAGTTAGAAAAAATGAAGGCCTTGAAATTATTGAACCAGAGACGACGACGACGACTATAGCGACGAGTTCAGAGCCAATGCTGGTAAAATGGAATGGTTTAATATGGCAAATGACTCCGGGGGGGTCGCAAAAAACCGGGGCATACTTTGATCAGCGCGAAAATCATCGGCTAACGGCTGAATTTGCGGAGAAGTATAGCTTTAAAAAAGCCTGGGATCTTTGTGCATATCAGGGCGGATTTGCATTACATCTTCTAAAAAAAGGACTAAACGTGGTAGCTGTTGATCAGTCAGCATCAGCGTTATCAGTTGCAGAAAAAAACTTGGCTTTAAATAATCTACTTGAAAAAAATTTTACGGTTGAGAGTGCCGACGTATTTGATTGGCTGCGGGCACGAGTTTCAGCTAATGAAAAAGCGGACCTTATTATTTTAGATCCGCCGAGTTTTGTGAAATCACGAAGTGAATTAATACCTGCGCTTTCTGGGTATAAAGAATTAAATGCAATGGCTTTGCAATGTTTGAAACCAGGC
>MEPT01000129.1:659-8109 GCA_001769925.1 Bdellovibrionales bacterium RBG_16_40_8 | reverse complement strand
CTGGTGAGCTGCGTATGTTCTCACCACATAACAGCAAAGTTGTTTGATGCTGTTTTGCAAGAATCTGCAATTATAGCAAAAGTGAAAATAAAAATTATTGATAATCGTGGGCCTAGCCCAGATCATGCCCCAGTACACGGCTTTGGCGAAGGCCATTATTTGCAGGCTAAATATTTGATTGTATGTTAATAAAGTTTAATATCGCAGTAAATTAGCTCCCCAGGTAAAGCCGGCGCCGAAAGCAACAAATACCACCAGATCACCGCGTTTTATTTTACCTAAGAGAACTGCTTCATCAAAAGTAATTGGTATAGTTGCCATAGTAGTGTTGCCGTAGCGATCTAGGGTGTGGTGAGTTTTTTCGAAAGGCATTTCTAACTGATTTAGCACCATTTGATTAATACGCATATTAGCTTGGTGTGCGATAACAAAATCCACATCTTTTGTTGTTAAACTATTGCGATTTAAAATATTTTTCATAACCTCGGTCATTCGTATGACGGCATTTTTAAATACTAGCTTGCCATCCATATATGGATAAATTTCTGCACCAGGCCCAGAATCTGCTTTAAGGCGTGGAAAATCGTTAGGGCTTGGCTTCAAAATAGCAAGGCTTTCGGCATATTGGCCCTCGCTGTGCAACTCACTATCTATAATTTTAGACTGGCTATTGTCGCATGATTCAACAATCATAGCGCCGGCGCCGTCGCCGAAAAGAACGCTTACGTCGCGACCACGTGTGGTTTTATCAAGGCTAGTAGAGTGAACTTCTGATCCGACAATTAATATGCGCTTATACTGACCAGACTTGATGAGAGCATCTGCGAGACTAATACTATAAACAAATCCTGAGCACTGATTGCGAATATCTAGAGCGGGTATCGTTCGCGTAAAGCCAAGTTCTTTCTGCAGAAGGCACCCCGTGCCCGGAAAAATATAATCAGATACTAGGCAACCAAATATAATCATGTCGATGTCATCAGGCTTAAGATTTGCACGCTCTAGAGCCTGTAGTGATGCTTTTGCAGCCATGCTGAGCGTAGTTTCTCCGGGTTCTACCCAGCGACGTTCTTTAATACCAGAGCGCTGTTTTATCCAGTCATCACTTGTATCCATCATTTTTTCTAAGTCAAAATTTGTAACAACTTTTGGGGGGACATACATACCGGTAGAGACAATGCGAGAGTTCATATTACCTTCTGGTTAGGGTTATTCTTTAATATTTTCTAGCATTAAAAAAAACGCGTAATCAATGGCGTCTTCTTTTAGTGACTCAAAACGGCCGGTCATGCCTGAATGGCCAGTATCCATATTTGTTTTCATAAGAAGCAAATTTTGGTTAGTATTGTGAGCGCGCAGTTTAGCAATCCATTTTGCGGGCTCCCAATATTGTACCTGCGAGTCATGAAATCCGGTCGTAATCAATAAATTTGGGTAGTTTTGTTTAGTTACATTGTCGTACGGCGAGTAAGATTTGATGTAATTATAAAATTTTTTATTATTAGGATTACCCCACTCATCATATTCATTAGTTGTAAGTGGTATAGAATCGTCGAGCATTGTAGTTACAACATCGACAAAAGGGACGGCGGCAACTACACCATTATATAAATCTGGGCGCATGTTTAGTACAGCCCCTATTAGAAGCCCCCCGGCACTGCCGCCTAATGCATAAACGTGCCCCTTTTTACCGTAGCCCTTTTTTATAAGCGCTTCTGTGCAAACAACAAAATCAGTAAAAGTATTTTTCTTTTTTAAAAGTTTGCCATCATCATACCATTTACGGCCCATCTCAGATCCACCACGTACGTGGGCAATTGCAAAAACAAATCCGCGATCAAGTAGACTAATAACTTCACTACGAAAATAAGGGTCGGTGCTATAACCATAAGAACCATAAGCATAAATATAAAGAGGTTGCGTCGCTTTCTTAAAAACGCCCTTTTTGTAAACTATAGAAACCGGGATTTTTGTACCGTCTTTAGCGCGAGCAAAAATTCTTTCTGAATTGTAGAGGTCTGATTGATATCCTGGAACTTCTGTAATCTTAACTGACACTGATGTACCAGTTAAAAAATCAAAATCGTATACTGTTGCTGGGCGAGATAGTGATTGATAATCGTAACGAAAAAATAAGCTGTCATATTCAGCGTTCTTGCCAATATTAGTCGTATAAGCCTGGTCAGGAAAGCTAAGATGATTAATCTTTTTTTTGCCCCGTAGAAAATAAGATAATCTTGTTAATCCGTCTTTTCGCTCTTCTAACACTATGTAATCTTTTAGTACAAGAGCGTTCTCTAGTAGAGTGTCTGCGCGGCGAGCAACAAGCTCACGCCAAAATTTACGATTTGTTTTATTTTTTACTGTTTCAAATAAGCGAAAATTTTTAGCCCTATAGTTAGATAAAATAAAATAACGATCTCCGCCATCAAAAACAGAATATTCGTGTTTTGCTTCACGCTTAAAAAAAATTTTAAATTTAGGGTGACTGTCGTTAGCGTCGGCAACCCTAGCCTCTGTAGCAGAATTACTTATGCTGTATAAATAAATTTCGTTATGCGTAAGAGATTTTTCTAAAGAAACGTAATATTGCTGGTTTTTTTCTTCGTATATTAGCTCGGGGCTTTCGCCAATGGTGTATTTATATATTTGGTGGGCACGTAATGTTTCAGGATCTTGTTTTGCGTAGAGAATAGTTTTGTTATCGTTCATCCACACGACGTTGCCAGCGGTATTTTTAATTATATCAGAAATGTTTGTCTCTCTAGAGAGGTCAAGAAAATATAGATCGTAAAAGCGCCGCCCCATAGTGTCAGCGGCGTACACTGCTTTTTTTTGATTAAAAGACACGGTGAAACGAGCAACGTCAAAATATTTATGACCTTTTGCTGCCAGATTCACATTCAAAAGAATTTCTTCTTTGCCTGTTGGACTTTTTTCTCTACGGGCGAATATTGGGTACTCGGCGCCTTTTTCATATTTAGTAAGATAAAAATATTTTCCGAATTTATATGGAGCGCTCTCGTCGTCTTCTTTAATGCGCGTACGCATTTCCGCAACAAGTTTACTTTGAAGTTTGCTGGTGGCAGCCATAGTTTTTTCAAAATATTTATTTTCTAACTCAAGATAATCACGAACTTTCTTATTATCGCGATTTTTAAGCCAAAAATAATTATCTATGCGAGTATCGCCATGCTTTTTAAGAATAACTTCTGATTTTTCTGCAACGGGCGCGGATACATTTTCGGCTAGCGCAATGTTAGTTAGCATAAGAACTAAAAAGGTACGTGTAGTTATTCTAGATGGCAACGCGTTATCCCATATAAATTTCTTTATATTTCATACCCCAATCGGCTAATACTTGCAAAATTGGTATTAGTGATTTTCCTGTTTCGGTTAGTGAGTACTCTACCCTGGGGGGTACTTCATAATACATTTTTCGCGAAATTATGCCGTCTTGTTCAAGCTCTCGTAGTTGCTGAGCTAGCATTTTTACAGTTATGCCACTAATTTCGCGTTTAAGCTCACCAAAGCGCATAGTCCGTTCTTTAATATTCCATAGAATAACTGACTTCCATTTGCCTCCAATAATTCGTATTGAAAGCTCTACTGGGCATTTATATTTTGCAGCCTCTACGGCGCGTTTTGAAGGTTTAAGTTTGCCTGGTGAGGAATCAGATTTATTATTGTTTGCGTTCATTTTCATTGCTATAAAACCTCCTAACATATCGTAACCATGAAATAATTTCTAACCGACGAATACAACATAAGCCTAGAGTATCATCGCATTATCCATAATGAAAATAATACCACACGGCACTGCTATTTTACCAGGTGACTTTTATTTGTGCCTAAATCTATATGTAGTAGTTTGTGAAGAAATCCTAACAAGATTGGCGCCAAATAAAGGTGCTTGTCACTTTTGGGGGCAAAATGGTTCCGGCATCAATAGTCAATAAACTAAAAGGAAAAGAATTTTTTGGGCACCCCTTGGGGCTTGTTATTCTGTTTTTCGCAGAAATGTGGGAGCGAATGTCATACTACGGCATGAGAGCACTACTTGTGCTCTATATGATTAAATACTTATTCGTTGACCCTGATCGAATGGCAAACACTTTAGGTCTCAATACTCTTCGTTATCTCCTAGAGATAGGTTTTGGCCCACTAGAAAATCAGCCGTTTGCATCACAGATTTATGGTCTTTATACGGGTTTTGTTTATCTTTCGCCATTTTTTGGCGGAATTCTTGCCGATCGAGTTTGGGGACGTAAAAAAAGTGTTTATATAGGCGGCATACTAATGGTTATAGGTCATTTTTTAATGGCCTTTGAAAATTTATTTTTGCCAGCGTTATTTTTTCTAATTTTAGGTAACGGTGCATTTAAGCCAAATATTTCTACTCAGGTAGGAAATCTCTATAAAACCGGAGACTCGCGTCGCGACGGTGCGTTCACTATATTTTATATGGGAATTAATTTAGGTGCCTTTTTTTCTCCCATACTTTGTAAGAATCTGGCTGTTTACATTTGTAATGAATTGGAAATTACTGCGCCAGGTGCTGCTTGGCACTTAGGGTTTACTTTTGCCGGCATTGGCATGATATTGGGGCTGCTTGTGTATCACTTCGGGCGAAGCCTTTTGCCGCCAGAAGATTTATCGGGGCTTGCCCCAGCTGAAAAAAGATTTTCGATACAATGGAAGACAATTTTTGGTCTTTTCGCTTTTATGGCGCTTTTTATAATTCTTTTAATGACGCCAATAGTGGTTAAAATAATTATAATTATAGGTGTGATTGCGGCTATTGTAATGGCAATTAGAAAAATTAGTGATCAAATTGATCGTGCTAAGGTATCTGCTCTTGTTATTTTATGCCTAGGGACAGTTGCCTTTTGGGCTATTTTTGAGCAGCAGGGTAATACACTACAAATTTGGGCAGACGAAAAGGCAGATTGGGCTCGTCTTGGGTTAGAAGCTGAGAATTATCAGTCGGTAAATCCTGCGTTTATCTTTCTTTTTGCGCCGCTGTTAGATATGTGGTGGAAGTTTAATGCAGCTAGAGGCAGAAAATCTAGTTCAATTCGCAAGATGAGCGTTGGCTGTTTTTTAGCAGGACTTGCATTTTTGGTAGTCCCACTTGCGTCACAATTTATAACTATTGAAAAATCGCTTATAAATATGTTTTGGCTAGTATTAACTACATGGGTATTCACCATGGGTGAGCTTTACCTTTCACCAATAGGCCTAAGTTTTGTAACAAAAGTTGCGCCAGTAAGACTTTTATCGATGATGATGGGTATGTGGTTTATTTCATCTTTTATTGGGGGCTATCTAGCTGGGTATCTGGGATCTCTTTATAGCAGCATGTCGAATAATGCGTTCTTTTTATTATTTGCAATTTTGGGTGGCGCTGTAGGAGTTTTCTTTCTTATCGCTGAATTGAAAATAAAAAAAGTTGTTGGCAATGACATTTAGTTTAATCAAGGAGCCAGCAGCAGTTCTTCGCATAGCTGCGCCAGCTGAGGAGAGATTACGGCTTTTTCTTCTGAAACTTGAAATGCTGGCGAGCTTATAGAGTATTTGTATTCAGTGCCATCTGTTAGAAAAATTTCGAGGCTGCCGTTTTCAAGGCCAAAAGCTTCGCTTTTTAAGTCAATCAAGTTTAATATTTTGGCATTACAGGCCTTTTCAAACCATGCTTCTATCCATGCAGGATCAACAATCTTTGCCTCGCCACTGAGACTATTAATTTCCCACCCAGAATCGCCGCGAACGATTTCAACGGTTTCTTCATCTAACTCATAAATAAGTTTATGTAATTTTGGCGAGCACCAATCCCAAACTAATGGTTCAAAGGCAAATTGACCTTCATGAAAAAGTCTAATTTGTTGGGTGCTTAATTGAGTACCTTTGTTGGCAAGAGGACCAGTTATCCAAATAAATTTCTCATTAAGATAATTTCCGGTCCAAGTGGTTTCGTCACTAAAGCTCAGTGAGATCGTGACTTTGTCAACAGTCTCATTTTGCAGACGAGAGGGGTCCATATCTGTTAACTTAAAATTAGAAAAAATAGCTAGTTTGCTATCAATTCTTGAATTGATGATCGCCGGCGCCCATGTGGTCTCATTTTCGTGGCGTAAGAAAGAATAGTTTTTGTCATGTACTGTCCAACTAAAATTTATAACTTTATTGGGGTCAAATAACTGGTGTGTACGCATTATAATGGGTTGTTTTAATACAAAAGTATAAATAACCACACCGGTGACCATAGTCGTGAAAAACAATGCCGTAAGTAAAGATCTGTTACGTGGGTTCATATTTACTTGATTAAATCATATAATTACTAAGAAATAAAATAAGGAGATACATTTATATGCGAATTGTTTGGGGTTTTCTATTGCTTATCAATGTGCTAATAGCCCTACGCTTTTATATGCGGCCAGATCTTGTTATAGCGACAAAATTCAGTTGGCTGGGGGAGGTTTTGCTAGAAATGTCTGGTCGGCAATACTCTCGTTATATGCTGGCAATGTGTATGTTTCCGAATATTATCCTTGTTATACTTTATATTTATTCACATCAATCAAGATTTTTTAAGTACGCGCGCTTCCCGAGTCGTAATTATTGGAAGAAAACACCAGACCTCAGGCTAGAAGCATTACAAAAATTTCAATTTTTATTTCTTTTAATTGGATTATTTTTTAACGTCAAAATGCTTCTAACGCAGATGTTTATTCAAAAAATGAATTTTGCAAGAGCAGAAATGCCATTAACGACTATTGTTGGTCACCATATAAGCATTGTTTTTTTTATATTATTACCAGTTCTGTTTTTTTATAAAACGTTTAAAAGGCCAAAATGAGGTATGTGCCGCAAATCTTGGTTCGCGAAATTGTATTTGAGAGTACTAGAAGTCGAGGTCCGGGCGGCCAACACGTCAATCGCGCTAGCACGGCAATGGTATTGCGATGGAACGTTTTTTCAACAAACTCTTTTTTAAATAAAGAAAAAGAAATTTTACTAAAAAAATTATCGAGCAAGATAACTGGTAGCGGTGAGGTGGTAATTCGATCTGAAGAATTTCGCTCGCAATCAGCCAACCGCAAAAGGTGCCTAGAAAAATTCGAGACTTTATTACAGTCTGTATTATATAGACCTAAAAAAAAAAAAAAAACAAAGCCGACACAAAGTTCAGTCGAAAGCCGTCATAGTGAAAAAAGACGTCGAGCTTTAACGAAAAAGTTACGAGAAAAAGTTTATATAGACTAACATTAAACAATATGAGTGGCGCGCCTCAGCATAATTTTGGCATAAGCTTAACCGGTGGTGGGGCCAGGGGCAGTTATCAGGCTGGCGTAATTAAGGGGCTTTCAGAAATTCTTAAAGAGCAAAATTTACTCGGTTCAAAAAACCCATTTCAGTACTGGAGTGGAGTGAGTGCTGGATCAATTAA
>MEPT01000129.1:0-636 GCA_001769925.1 Bdellovibrionales bacterium RBG_16_40_8 | reverse complement strand
CGGCAGAGCAGCTTGTAAAGCTTTGGCGCCGATTGCGACCAGAAGATGTGTATCTAACAGATTTTAAATCTGTAAGTAAAAATAGTCTAAAATGGATTCGTGATCTTTCATTCGGGGCACTTTTTAAGCGAAAAGTTGCCCACGCGCTTTTAGATACCAAACCTCTTTGGGATTTGATGAAAAATACTATTAAATACCCAAATATTAATAAAAATATAGAGGCTGGATTGTTAAAGGGAGTAGCTTGCTCTGCATACAGTTATTTTGATAATCGCACGGTTAGTTTTCTGCAAACCAATGAGGAGTGTAGCTGGAGCAGAAATCGCCGATATTCAAAAAAAGTTAAAATTAGTACAGAACATATAGTGGCGTCTTGTGCCATACCAATACTTTTTCCTACAGTTAGAGTTGAAGATGAATATTTTGGTGACGGGAGCTTTCGCAACGTATCGCCAGTTAGCCCGCTTATTCATATGGGAGCAAAAAAAATATTGGTTATAGGCGTTCGTGGTCATAACGAGTTTTCTGAAAAAATATATCGCGCCGAGCCTGGTGTGGCGAAAATTTCTGGCACCATATTAAATGCACTTTTTTTTGATACACTTGAGATTGACCTTGAAAGACTTAGACATATTA
>MEPT01000128.1:3708-5979 GCA_001769925.1 Bdellovibrionales bacterium RBG_16_40_8 | reverse complement strand
CTACTGTCACTTGCGAAAGTCCAAAACGTGTCAATGAACGGACTTGTTGAACCCCAGCGATACCGCGCATTGATGATTCAATCGGAAACGTAATGGTTCTCTCGATTTCTTCAGGCGCAAGCCCCTCAATCATTGTATTCACTTGCACTTGGTTATTAGTGATGTCGGGCACTGCGTCTATCGGTAGATTTTGAAAACTTACAACGCCGAAAATAATAAGTAAAAGCGTAAGAAAAAGAACTATGCCTCTTTTGTAAACTGAAAATTTAATAATCTGATTCATCATATCTTGATACCAATTCCTTAATTAATGGCTATGTGTTGCGCCCTCTGAAAGTATTAACTCTGCCCCACGAATAAAACCTGTTCCAAATGTTACAATTTGATCGCCATCATTCAGATCATGACTCTTCACCTTAACTTGCCCAGAAGATAGAGAGGTCACATTGATTGGAACGCGACTGATCCAACCATTTCGGATACGATAAACATATTTTCCATTTTTAATGTGAACAAGCGCAGCCTTCGACACCTCTATCTCTACACCCGAGACGCCTTTAAACTTTAAGTTAAACGCGGCTATCGCTTCTTTAGAAAGCTTAAAGCCACTCTCACTTTTTTCAGTAATGCCTTTATCTGAACCAACCTTAGCTCCGCCCTCTTCTTCATGGCCACCTTCTTCATGATGATCATGATCATCCTCCGCATGCGACTCTGCATCATCATGCTCCTCGTTCTCGCCATGGCTTTCTTTTTCATCATGGGCATGTTCGCTTTTTTTCTCTTCATGAGCATGATTTTCTGCCTGATTAGATTCGCCGTGTTCATGGCTATCTTCAGCAAAAGCATGCGTCAGTGAAAAAATATATAAAATAAAAATGACTAATAAATTGCGAATTGAGTTAATCACTTGAGCACCTCGCTAGGGTCTAATCCGGAAAGTTGATAAATATACATAAGAGATTCAAGAGCAACGAGCTCATGTTCGTGCCGCGATTCTGTAAATTCACTAATTTGGCGATGAGCTTCGATCACTGTAGTGCTCGATGTTAATCCCTGACGAAATAGTCCATCAATTTGGTCGTGTTTTTTCTTTAAAGCTACGCTGCTTGTCGATTCTTTTAGAGATTCAACTGCTGAAGTGAATTTTTGTATTAAGAGATCACGCTCTAAATCCGCTTTTCTTAATGTATATTCGTAATTTAATTTTGCTTTCTCATAGTTTGCGCGCGACAAAGCTCTTGCCCCACCATTCCAATTAAATACCGGAACATCAACAGAAAGGCTAAATCCTGTCGAAGTAAATTGCGTTGGCCCCTCTGTACTCCGCTCTATTACAGGACCTGCCTCAATATTTGGCCATGCTTCGGCGCAGGCTAAATTTTTCTCGGCTTCACGTTTTTCTTTTTCAGCCTCAAATTTTCTTAATTCAAATGTGTATTTTGATATAAGTGACTGATTGATGTTAGGCCACGCCTGACGAAGCTGTGGGAGCCATTCATCTTTGAACGCAAAACCGCTTCCAAGAATGCCTTTATATTTAACTAAAATTTCATTAAGCTCCACTGCTAAATGATTTTTTTGAAGCTGATAATCGCCCTGAGCAAGCTCCACTAAACTTAATGTAATATCTTGTTCCGGGCCACGGGCACTACGTGACCTAAATTGCTTTTCAATTTTTTTAAATGCAGCAATGGCCTCATTAACCAATTCTAGCTCATCCTGAATTTGGCGATATCTATATAGGTCTTTAATGAGTTGCGTTTTAGATTTAAACTCGCTCTCTTCACCTTCAACCATTTTTAACTTCTCTTCAGAGCGACCCGACTTAGAGAGGGCAGGCCGCTTTACTAATAAATCTGAAATTGACAGGGAAAGACTCAATTCTGTACTTCCAACATTTTCACCGGCGTTTTCACCAGAAATACTTTTTGCCTCTAGCTTAGGATTCGGCCACTTGGTTATCGCGTCCCGAGATGCTTGAGCAGATCGCTTCGTTAAAACCGATGACTGGTATGATGGGTCAATTTGCAAAGTACAATCATAGAAACCTTTTGTTGTTGTGGTTTTATTGCAGTCAGCATCTGCGAACACTCGCAGTGCAATAAAATTTAATATAAGTAGAATACAAAGTTGAATAACCGCAGACACACGTCCTCCCAAAAAGAATAAATTAATATGATTTAAATTTAGTTAAATTTAAACGATGGGAGGTCGAAAGAAACTCGCCATATAGGCAGAGGGAATTAAATGCTTAAGAGCAAAAGACAG
>MEPT01000128.1:2511-3692 GCA_001769925.1 Bdellovibrionales bacterium RBG_16_40_8 | reverse complement strand
AGAGGACAGCACAAAGCTTACATTATGCGCGCAGTGAAAAAGGCAATGGTCGCCCCCGCTATCATCAGGTGAGCTGCCAGGGGGCAATTCATTACCACAACTGATCGAAGTTCCCGTGCAATTTTGAACTGTATGACAATTATCTTCAAGCGATGAAAACCCAACGCTAGAAATTATCAGCAAAATAAGAAGTAGCCCCAAACCCTTCATAAGGCAGCAAGCTACCACATTGTATACTTTGGTCAAGAATTACATTGCACATATCGACCTTGGTGCGACGACAGCAATCAGGCTTAGCACAATGAGATCATGAATCTACGGCATACCAAGTTTCTTGTAAGCCTCGACAATTTTTTCCGGAGAGATAGAGCGCAGAAGATTGTATTGCATTTCCACTCCGAGATAATCGGCACGCCGTTGTCTCACTGGTGGGTCAAACGCAAGCGCGACTCTAAATTCCTTATCACCCGGTGTGCCCCTCAATTCCACTGGAACCGGAATGTCGAATGGTGATCCCGGCTTGGCGGATAGTTACCAAATCAACTTAGGCAAAGAGATTGCCGGGGGTAGGGGGAGTGTCTGAACGATCAGGTATTTACTTCGGAATCGTGACGTGGGCGGATTTTTATGAGGGGTGAAATTTTGTTGGCACGCTTGCCAGGTTCGCCACTTCTTGGTTAGGGCGTGGTATAGCTGGGATTGATTAGTCATTTGTTGGCAGTTACCCTGATCAACTCGCTTGGCGAGGCAATCCTATTTTCTACTATTTGTTCTTGCATTTCTTCGTAAGGGAGTGCTATTAAATCACAAATCTTAAGGGAGATGCATGAAAACATTTAGTTTTTTTCTAATTCTTAGTAGTATTTCAAGCGCGGTTTTTGCGGGAAATTTTTATTTAGAAGGTGGAATATATGATACTAATTCAAGTTCAGTTTGTGCACACAGAGTTGTCACCGATTTACCCAACGACAACATGTACCTGCAGGGGATCGATGTTTTGGGGAAAAGATGTGGCAACACAACGGATATAGATCAAGCAACGCGTATAGATAACAGCCATTATCTGTTGATAAACAACAAATATATTGCTGATGAGGAGATACTTAAAAAGTGTGCCTCGACTATGGACTATCGCTGCCAACCTGAAGAGCTACTTTATGACTCGTTAGGTAATCTTAGAA
>MEPT01000128.1:0-2502 GCA_001769925.1 Bdellovibrionales bacterium RBG_16_40_8 | reverse complement strand
TAGAGGATGGTGTTGTAATACAAATTTTGAATTCAAAAAGTTTTTTCATGACACCATTTGCACAAATATCAAGAAATGGAAAATTACTTGATCGTCAAGAGATAGTGCCTGAGCGGGATCTATTTAACCTTGTAAAATGATTCTACTGATTGAGATATAAATAGTTGCTAAAGAACCGAAACCCCTTCAAAACATGGCGACTGGGATGACAAGTGAGCTGGCTCAATCGACCAGCTCTTTTTTTCGGTGCTACTCTTGGTACAGAACGCGATCTTTTGAGTCGGGCCCGATTTGCCCTAATGTGACCGCCGCAAAGGCCGAAGTCGATATTAATAATGCTGCGCAAATCAATGTTTGTTTCATAAATTCTCCTGTGCCCACATTATAACCTTGCTCACTCCAAACAGGCAGACCAGTTTGAAACAGGAACTAGCTTTTGGGCCTACCTTCCGGTCAATGTAATGGTCTTCTTTTAACTTTCCCACGAAGCCAAAACAAACTTTGCTGATATAGCAATTGAAATACCTCCGCTGCGTAGCATCGCACGCGTTTTCATAGAACAACTTTGGTAGAGCACCTCCCTTACAAGGTAGATGTCATCGGTTCGAGCCCGGTATCCCCTACCATTTTCTGCCACAAAAAATAAAATCGAAATTTAAACCCAAAAATATAAAGCAAGTAGCGGGAACCATAAGGGTTTCCGCACATTGAGTTGTAAATCAACGTCAGTGTAGTATTCCCATTTGCGTGCTTCAATTGTGTTTTCTATAAAAACACGGTTGATATGTATTACAAAACATCAAAATGGTAATGTCTGTACTCACGTTCACTACGATCAGGCATTACGACATTTTTCGATTGCCTATCGGCAAGTGTTGCAAACCCGAAGTCAAAATCAAGGCTGATTGCAAAATCACAGACTGAAGAATTCAGGGCATTCATAATCATTGAATCAGAAATACCGAGTCCAGTTTTTTCAACGATGGCGGCAGCAATTGGCCAGTCGAGGCGGCGGTGAAACTCCATAAACTCAGAGCGTGTGCTCACTGTCGCATAAAACTCGACTCCAAGTTTTGCTAGCGAAATCAATAATGCTGAAACGATCTCGTGATCTTTGCTGATTTCGTAAGTGGATGCGATGAGGATGTTTGTATCAAGAATTGCCCGAACGGTACGACCCTTTGCTGTGATAGCACGCACAAAATCATTTGCCTGTGAAAACGGCAGAACTCTCCCCATCTATTTTATGCCACTCCGCTTGAAAAACTGCGCTGGGATGTTTGCCAGAAGTTCATTCAATATAAAACTGAGCACGACATGAGCCAAGATGAGCAAGATTCTCCATCACCGCATTGAGGAGTTCAGCACGGATAGACTGATCAAGTTGTTTCAGGGATTGAATCCGCAAATCAAAATCAAGGTTGGTTAGGGTCTAGAAAAATGAATAATTAAATTCTGGGAGACATGGCATGGAGCAGACGACAAGTGCAAGGGGATCAAAGGGGCGACCTCAAGTAAATAACTACAGCCCTGATATTTCGCCGCTCGTTCAATTTCGAAGCGGTACAAAAGCGTCTGAATTGATCAGTAGAGTTGGTAAATTAAGGATCAAATCGTTTGGTCTTTGGAATCCAGAAGAGGAGTTTCAAGATCATGAATCTGGTCAGCTCTCTCATCCTTATGATAAAATCTTAGCAATTGGAAAACGTCCAACTTGGGAGATAGAAAACATCCTGCCTGGATTTGATCCAGACGAGCTTGATTGCCCAATCGGTGTCGGAGTAGACATTCACGAATCAGGTGACTTGAGCGGAGCTATTCGCCACATGAAGGGTCTCTTAAAACAAGATGCAAGATGTCTTGATGCCTATGCACACCTTGGCAATTGGCATTTTGAGTATGATGAGCCTCAAGAACTGAAATCTCTCGGTAACCAAATTGATGACGTATTTCCATGGGGATTGATAGACAACAGACCATTTTTTCGCAATCTACACGGCTTAGGGCTTTGCTTTTATCGACAGAATTTTGTACCACTTACGGCAAATCAGGCTCGATGACGTCAACATAATACTTGTTAACCCCGTTTTCGATTTGTGACACCAGGCCGTGAATGTCTGTTTCAAAACCCGGAAAGCGCTGATTAAAGCTTCGCGCAAATTTTAGATAATTTACTATTGATTTATTAAATCTCTCGCCTGGTACTAATAAAGGAATCCCGGGTGGATAAGGTGTTAGTAGCACTGCCGTTACTTTGCTTTCAAGATTATCAATTTCAACACGCTTAATTTCTTCATGTGCCATTTTTGCGAAAGCATCTGATGGCTTCATTGCCGGAGTCATTTCAGAAAGATACATTTCAGTTGTCATTCGCGCGATATCCCCGTCTTTATAGGCACTATGAATTTGTTGGCAGAGATCTTTTAGGCCGATGCGCTCGTAAATTGAATTTGCTGCAACAAATTTTGGCAAGATTTTCCACATCGGCTGGTTTTTATCATA
>MEPT01000127.1:2955-5996 GCA_001769925.1 Bdellovibrionales bacterium RBG_16_40_8 | reverse complement strand
GTTAGACTTTAAGGAGCGTTATCATGGCAAAGAAGACTAAAAAACCGTATAGAGAACACGACGCAGATTTTGTTACACGTCTTAAAGATCCTGAGTTTGCATATGAATACCTCAAGGCTACATTGGACGAAAAAGACATGCCCGAGGTATTTATGGATGCCCTAAGCCACGTGGCAAAGGCCAAGGGAGTTCGTGAAATTGCAACTGAAACAAAGCTCAATCGAGAAAACCTATATAAGCTCCTCTCAAAAGACGGCAACCCAACACTGTCGTCATTGTATTCAATTTTGGATGCCTTAGGATTGAAGCTTTCATTGGAGCCAAAAAAGAAGGCCATTTGATTTTGTGGTTCCCTGGGAACCACTTTTTGTCGGGAACCACAACGGGAACCAGAGTCAGAGCATCGCGGAACCAGCATTCGAAAAATCGGGAACCAAAATCTTCTCAAGGAAATTCGATGGCTTCTGTGGGTGCTACAGGTATAGGTTAAATAAAGCACGTTTTTTCGATTTTTCCAATCTATAAGCCAGTTGATCTATCGGCAAAAGGGCCCACTTTGCCGATGTAATGTCGTACATCGTCGTTCTAGCCCGTCAGTTTTTCTGTAACTCTCTGAATTCTTTCGGGGGTGTAGGGTTTTTCCCCTAGCAACAGATCTTGTGCTAAATTTTCAAGATATATTCTTAGATTGACGCCATTGAGTTTGCAGGTCTCAACAAGTACCAGCTGCGGGGACTTTGGCGGCCATGAGGCACCCCGACGGATCTTCAAATTCATAAATGCCGCGAAATAAAGTAGACTGTTTAGTTGTTCCCACGCACGCCCCTCCAATCAGTTCAGGCAAAACCCTATCGGATTACACTACCGGACAACACCGCCAGACAACAACGAGTGATCATGAATTTTTGACGTAGGTCCAGATGTAGACGTGTCGTAGGGTGACAGAAAAATGGGTAATTTGGTTGGATTACTACCTCGTACTGAATCAATGTTCAGGGTGAAAATATTCACCCGATCCCAAGAAGTATCAAGTTCAGTTTTTTTTAAAATTCATGATTAAGATACTTATGGGATCACTCCCGACTTCGACACAACACGGAGCATAAAATGAGTAGTTTCGTATAGTTAATTTTTTATTGGTACACTACAAAACTGTGGCCTTGTTGATTTCGGGAGATATTTTCATAGAGAAATGAAAACAAAATATTAAAAAAAGTCAAACTACTTCCGACCTAGTTAACAAGTTGGACTTTTGAGCCAAAATGAGCCATGCGCGGAAATGACTCAAAATGAAATTTACTATGGTTAACATTTAATCACTGTTTAATTGTTGAGCATGTTATCAAGCCGGAAAGAGCTGTATTTTACGAATACCCTATTAAAATCACTCATGAATTTGTAAAAAATTAATGCCTGTCTAATTTTGATCTAAGGTGTGATTTTTGCAGTCATAAAGCATTAAGCTCTTTAATGATCTCGTCCAGATTTTTGGAGCTTGGGGGAAGACGTGATTCGCACTATTTACATTCGAATTTTTGGAGTTTTTATTATCGTCGGATTTGTGAGTATGGGATTTCAAAATTGCTCTGACATGAAATTCAGGTCTCTCGCTGAACAAGGCAACACTTGCAGTGATGACCTCGATCACGTTTGCCACGAGTCTACTTTGGCCATACAAAAAATCCAACCAGCGGTGGCGGTGCGTGGTATTTCTTGCCTGATGTGCCATGCAGAAATTCGTGCCAACGTAATTACCGACTTCGGATACGGCTCTTCATGGTATTGGGGCGGCAGTAACGCCACTGTCAACGGCGAATCTTGGTTCAACAACTACGTGAACACTTGGCAAAGTGCACACAGTATTATCGGCAGCGTGATTGTGCCAGATCAAAACGTGCCCACTTCAATTCAAAATTCTGTATCTCAATTTCAATCAAATCCCGCGATGAAAATTAAAGAATTTATGAACACACCCTATGATGCTCCAGGGAACTGGGATGGCAATACCCCTGAAGAAGGCAAAGTTGAGATGACTTTCAGAGTTACACCAATAAATAATAACGATAAGGTTATTGCTAAATCTGAAATTGTTATTCAAGCGCCCAGCGAAGAAGATATAATCGCACTAGCCCCAGAATTATGGGCTACTTTAGACGCCTCGAGAGTAAAACGCTTCGGCAGCAATGCTCCAACACAATTTGTAGTGCGTGAAAATAGCTCAGCTACCTATACCATGAATGACGAGACCACAGAACTTCAGTGTGCAAAAAGCAACATTATTGTTAAGGGGACTTTATACTTAAGAAATCTAAAAGTAGATGCTGCTGGTGGCTGTCGACTCTATGTTAGTGGCTCAGTTTTTATTGAAGGTCCAATTGTATACGCCACTACAGGTACTGACCAAAACCTACAAATTACCAGCGCCAATGGTATTTTTATGGGTATTGGTTTGAACAATCTTGAACGCCGGTTACTAAAACCAATACACGTAAGAGGTTTACAAATATCGGGTACTAGACCGTACTCTGAACGCGCTAATCAAGCTTATCTAGAAGGTACAATTATAAACGCACTAGACAAACTAATAGACGCAAAGAAAGATGAAGACAGCCCCAGACTTTCGATAGATTACACAGGCCTTCTGCTTAATGCGCCAATAATTCATAGTCGTTATTTCGGTCTTTTTAAAGGAACAGTCATAGCAGAAGCCGCGCTCTTTTCACTGGGACAATTTCATTTCGAATTTGATCAGGTGTTCACTAGGGTAAATGCGTTTCCGCTTTTGAAAAAACCAATATTAGTTGTCAAATGAGAGCGATGCGTGTCGGGGGGCAGATATGAAATTTAAATATTTATCACAAAAAGGGATGAGTCTTATAGAGGTTGCAATATCTCTTGGCATCTCGACTATCGTAATGATGGTAACAGCCCAAATTTTTTCTCAGCAAAATAATCAAATGGCTAATCTCGTTAATAAGTCGGCTGCGCTAGATTTAAAAAATAATCTCGCCACAATTTCACAAAATCAAACAGCTTGCAGT
>MEPT01000127.1:2519-2937 GCA_001769925.1 Bdellovibrionales bacterium RBG_16_40_8 | reverse complement strand
ACTATTCCAGCTGCTGCTAACACTAAGTCTTTAGAAGAAATTAAAGATGGGTGCTTGGATCGCACACTTCTTGCTGAAGGTTCAACGGTAAGTGCACTTTCAAATACCTTAAAGGTTGATAAAATTCAGTTAAATAATATAGTCGACGAAAGTGGCACACAAACTCAATACTCAGCCGATCTAGAAGTATTTTTTGCAGCACACAGCGGACGCGTCGCTCTTAAACCTGTGAGTCAAAAAATATTTTTTAATACAGACGCGGCAACTAGAAATGTGGCTTCTTGTCGGTCTGCGTCCTCAGGTGGTGGAGGCGGCGGTGATACATTTATTCCAACGATCCTAACCACTGCCCAGCGTGATGCGATCATCTCCCCTACTGATGGACAAATGATTTTTAATACATCCACACGTAAATATA
>MEPT01000127.1:0-2446 GCA_001769925.1 Bdellovibrionales bacterium RBG_16_40_8 | reverse complement strand
TCTCAAACATGGGCCATTACACAAAACTCATCTTGTATAACATTTTATTCTGGTGAGGTCTGTACAAATACATTACCCTGTCCCAGTGGGTATCCTCGAGTTGTTTTATGTAATGGCAGTGGTGGAACTATAACGCCGACAGGAAGCGGATGTGATATTAGATCAAAAACAGATACCACTGTATCTGTCTCAGCAACCTGTGAAGCTAATCCTACCTAGGCGAGTAATAAAGGGACTTCTCGCTCTGAGCCCCATTAATAATGGATTTTTTACTTAATGCTAAAATATATATTGCCGTCCACTCATTATCTGTTCGATAACGGGTTTATGAGAAATGCTATTTTTCTCCCGTTTTGCTTGCTTTTATTCACATTCTCTATTGGCTGTTCGAGCTTTAAGTCTTTGGCAAGAGCACCTAACCCCCCGAACAGTGGAACGGACTCCGGCAACGGTGCGAACGAAAAATGTGGTGATTTGGTAACATTAACATGGGATGCCCCAACTACAAATACCGACGGCAGCCCACTTAGCGATCTCGCTGGATATAAAGTTTATTACGGCGGTCAGTCTAAAGTCTACGCTACAACTATTGATACAGCCGATATGGTTAATAATAGTTATGGCATTTCTGGCCTGGCACCAAACACGTATTATTTTGCTGTGACGGCCTACGATTCATCAAATAACGAAAGTGACTATTCAAACGAAGTTTACATCACTCTTAAAAACTGTCCTGCCAATATTTTGTCGGCTAATTTAGTGTACGAGTCCGGGCGATTGTATCTGTCCGTTTACTCTCTTTAAACGATATTTAGAAAATAAAATTTATTTCTATTGGTTCGCTATAAAGAGGATTCGCTTTCTGCCATTCTTCTCGCTTTTTACAAGTTGGTACATAAAATTTTGTATGGTGTGTGGTGCTTAGATTATTGAGATCGTATCGCGTCATGCTGATAAAATACCCCGCTCCGCGTGCATCCAAAGTGTACTCTAAGCTCGTCAATTTTTCGTTTAGGCTACGGCGTTCAAAATAGTTGTTTTCTTTAAAACCAATTTCGAAAACGTATCCCGCCGCGTCGTTTGTAGCATTCCAGGCGATCTTCAACACAAGCTGCCCAGCACACGCCGGAAGCGGTTTACTCGTCACTGGGGGCATACCGGGTGCAGGTGGATTATTACCAGAATCTTTAGCACACGCGACACATATAAAGATTAGCCCAACACTTAAGTACTTAGAGACATTTTTCATGACAAATCCTCCAGACACATTTATACACGAAAACACTGTTTAGATTCAGAAGAGCAAAACAGCAATGATTATTTGGGGGTACGTATGACCACGCGTAGCAAATTTGTCAGTTTCGCATTATGTTTTCTTTCTACATCAGCTCATGCTGAAACCTATTATGATATTTTAAAAAACCAGTTCAACAGTTCGCGCACAGCTCCAGAAATCAACGAATTTGATCGCGTTGGTTATCCGTTAGCAAAAATTTGCCTCGAGGTTAAGTCGGCAAATCCTGATAGCGATCATCTTGTAAGAATATTTAGATTCACTGAAATCAAAGACGGCCGCGGTCCCTTACTGCCAGAAAAACGTTTTGAAAAAATTGTTTTCACTGAATATAATGCCCCGGACATTCGCTACGTAATTGATTTAGTAAAAACCACAATTACAAAGAAAGAAATTATATCCTTACAACAAAACGGCCCTAAAGACTCAATAACATTAAAGGTTCGCAAGTATGACAACTACTTGGTTTTTGAAAGAACCGCCTCGCAAATTTTCAACGATAAGACCACTAAAATTGTATCTTATGGATATTGTTACCAGCGCTAATTAAAAATATTATATAGATAAGCTGGACAAATAGGGCGAGAATCGAATCTTTTGTTTCGAATCACAATGCAAAGATGGTATAAATGGCTATGAGTTCTATTTATAAGCCTGGAGAAAAAGTTGATCTAATCATTTTGAGAAAAACCGATCTCGGTTTTGTAGCTAAGATCAATGGGTTTCACGAGGGCCTTCTTTATCATGATGAAATCTTTAAAAACCTAGAACCTGATCAGGCCCTACCCGGTTATATAAAAAAAATACGCCCAGACGGCGGCATTGATTTATTGCTCCAACCCTTTGGGAATTTTGGATCAGAGGAGTTAGGCAATCAAATACTTGAAGTCCTTAAACAGCGTAAAGGGTTTATACCGATTAACGCTAAGTCCCCAGCAGAAGAAATTTATAATTTATTTGGTGTAAGTCGAAAAAAATTTAAGATGGCTCTCGGCAGCCTATACAAAAGGCGTTTAATTAGCTTTACAGATGCTGGCACAATACTAATTTCGGCCAAACCATAATTGATTTCGCTGCATGCGCAACTTTTTTTATTCACAAGTGTTCATTAATCATAGATGCTAGAGCCTATGAAATGCGACGATGATCTTA
>MEPT01000126.1:17402-17709 GCA_001769925.1 Bdellovibrionales bacterium RBG_16_40_8 | reverse complement strand
TGTAAAACCACTTTTACGTCTGTAATGGGGTGAGATTTTTCTTGTGATCGAATAATTTTTCTTTCTGAATCATCATCTGGGTAACCCAACCCGATGCGAATGAAAAAGCGGTCTAGTTGCGCTTCTGGTAGGGTAAACGTGCCGGCTTGCTCAACTGGATTTTCGGTTGCGATAACAAAAAAAAGCGGATCTAAGGCATATGTTTTGCCGTCAACAGTAATTTGCTTTTCACCCATTGCCTCAAGCAAAGCAGATTGAGTTCTAGGCGTTGCCCGATTAATTTCGTCAGCTAAATAAATACTTGAAA
>MEPT01000126.1:15437-17375 GCA_001769925.1 Bdellovibrionales bacterium RBG_16_40_8 | reverse complement strand
CTTCATTCTTGCGATTAAAAATATTAACGCCAGTAATATCAGAAGGCAAAAGATCTGGGGTAAACTGCGTTCGCCGAAATTTCATATTAACAGATTTGGCCATAGCCCGTGCTAACATGGTTTTGCCTGTTCCGGGCACATCTTCTAGCAAAACATGTCCGCCACAAATCCATGAGCAAATAATTTTTATTATTGGCTCGCGCTTACCATAAATTACTTTTTCAATATTAGTTAGTAGCTCTTGCGCCCAAGAAGAAATTGACGGATTTTCGTAAGCCTCTTGCATATTACTCCCACTCATCAATCGATTTTGATGAATTATCTTGCGAACTTTTCTGCATTTTTTGGCGCTGCTCGATATTAGTTTGTATACTTTTGTATGACTCATCTGATGCGCGCTTTAGCCAACTGCAGTAGGCAAATAAAATAGGAATTAGTATCCAAGGACGACGAAATAAAAACGAAACGCACCACGCCAGCCCAGCACCTCGGCCGCTACCCTGCCATCTACCTTGCCAACGAGGATCTGCGCTTAAGTAATCTGCAACTTCAGGTACCCTTATTTGCCAAGAGTTATTATAGCTGGATACTATGCTTCTAGCGAGTTCGCGCCGTGAGTTGGTGCTAAATACTTGATCAAAATAACTGTTTAAGTCTTTTAAAATAACCTGCTCGGCATTAGAAAGTTTGTCGTCTACGTGAAATAATATATTTGTCATATGAATTAAATGAGAAAAATCTTTAATGTCTGTAATACTAGGTAAAAGTAACCTGAAATCTTGCTGACTTTTAAAATCATTACGCAGTTGTTCTTTTTGCTGATTGGTTAGCTCAAAACGCGAAATACATTGACTCAACCATTCTTTTTCTTTTTCGTGCGCACACCCATCTGTATAAATCAATAACACTAAAACGCGCCAAACATTAAACTTACTGTCGCTTATGGAATTCATTATATTATCTTCGGTAATTGCACATAGCATCTTGACTAGACGTGATCTGAAAAGCTTGTCTTTTGGCGCAGACTAAGGTTCAGCTAGCAAAAGTGAAAATCCAGAATAAAAAAAATATAGACCCAACACTTGAACTAAATGATAGAGCGCGTTGTGATCAAAATATATGGGGTGTAATCCAAAACGTAAAACTTGTATAAAAGCTGCGGCAATTGAATTGTGTGGGCCGTTTAAGAGTTACGCTAGGTGAAAGCATCACAAACTCATTTTAGGGCTTTTTTCATTCGGATAAAAAATTGCCCGGCATTTTCAAAGCCGGCTAAAGTCAAATCGGTGGCTTGAGTCCCGTCAGCCCGATAGATGACTATAAATGGCAAACCGCCAATGCCATATTTATTTTGTAAAGCGCTTAATTGTTCAGAAGGTGAAGTGGCATCAAAAGAAAGCCAAACAAATTGTTTGCCGAGCTCAATCACGTGCTGATCGCTGAAAGTATAGAGTTCAAGTTCTTTACAAGTAAGACACCAATCGGCATGAAAGTCTATTATAACTGGTCGTTTATCTTGGAGAGCTTTTGCCAATATTTCGTCAGAATAGATAAACCACTCCGGCCCGCGAGGTTTATTATTTTCAGAAATTCTAGCGCTATAAGAAAAAATCTTTTTTTGCATATGCTCAGGCAAAAGAGATTTTACTGCAAAAAGTAACCCTAAAATAAATAGCGTGAGCATAAGTGGGCGCTGAACTTTTTTACCAAATTTTTTATGGAGCGAGCGAGAGCTAAAAGCGCCAAAGTAAATTGATATTGCTATAAATGTTGTTGCCATAATTGCATCAAAGAAAACGCCGCGTGTAACTGGATATATGTAGTAGAGTGCCATTCCTATCATAATTGAGCCAAAAATAAATTTTACCTGCTCCATCCATGGGCCGGAGCGTGGCAGGCGCTGTAAGAAAATATGAAAAGTCCCGATTACTAGAAATA
>MEPT01000126.1:6972-15358 GCA_001769925.1 Bdellovibrionales bacterium RBG_16_40_8 | reverse complement strand
CTTATAAGAATGGGCCCGACACAAGGACTTGCCACAATCCCAGCGACGGAGCCGGCAGCAAAGGCGCCTAGTATCCCTCGTTTAGGTTTGCGAGATGAAAATTTGTTTGCAACAGAATCAGGAACTTTAATTTCAAATATTCCGTACATACTAAGACCCATAATTACAAACAAAAATGATACTGAGCTGACGACTAGAGGATGCCCCAAAAATGATCCAAAAAGTGCTCCAGTTTTGGCTGCAGCAATACCAAGCAGCGAATAGGTTAATGCAATACCGAGCACATAACTTAAGCTCACGAGAAAACCGCGAAGTCGTGAATGACTATGATCGGCCGCGCCAAGTATAGCCATAGTTATAGGAATCATCGGGAATATACATGGAGTGAAACTGGTTAAAACCCCGGCGAAAAAAACTATAAATAGAGCAAAGAGCCAGCCTTTTTCAATTGCATTTTCAAGAATATCAGTGTTTGCGCTCGAAATTAATATTTTTTTATGCAGTTCAATTTTTTTTGGAAATAGACAAAAATCTATACCGCAGGCTTGGTATGTTAAAATAAGTTGAATATTATAGCTGCCGTTTGCTGCATCTTTTGGGATTTGTAGAAGACTAACCATCTCTGCATAGTTTTCAATGCCTATTTTATTTTTTTTTGTAATTGGGTCAGAAAAAGAAATTGTAGGGCGTACTTGAAATTCACTTAAATGAAACCCCGGGGTTTCGACAAGTTCAAGTTTAAACTGATCGAGATAGGCGTGAAAATTTTTTTCTAACTGCATGCGAAGTTTAAGCTCAACGGTTTCGCCGGGTTTAAGTTCTTTGCCTTTTGGCGTTTCAAATGAGGTGTTAATTTCAATGCTTTCAACAACTAGAGGATGGCTTGGAATAACTGGCGCAAATTTATTTTGCGCAAATTTATCTGTCTTAGCTGCTGCTACAGAAGATAAAAAATAAAAAAGAAGAAAAAATATTTTCACTTTAATTCGGCTTCACTCATAAATAAGGTAATTTTATCAACAATATTTTCAAAAGTCTTTTGATCTCGCCTATATCGAGGTGGCCATAAAATTGTACGCATACCAAGTAATGCACCATGATCTAGTTCGTAGCGCCCAAGAACGTTGCCCCAGGCTTGAGAGTCTAATTCTACGATGCCATCAGTCCAAAGTCCGGGCAGGCGATTACCGATATGCATAAGTCGAAGCGCCAGGGGTAGGTGCCATGTTTTAATCCCGGCTGTGATTGAGCCGTACGCAATATTTTTAACATTAGGGTTATTTGCATTAAAAGTGGTAATTCTTTCTGGCAACCACTGAGTAAAATGATGTTTGCGCTTTTCTAAATTGTACCCGCCTAAAAAAAATAATTTTTTCCACAACGAAAGTTTAGTAGATAACATTGCTAGAGCTAGCTGTGAGCCGTGATGTGGTGAAGCTATAGAAACAACGCTTTTTACAGTAATATTAGTAATGGGATTTTGTGAAAGCTTATGCGCTAGCCCACGAGCAACAACTCCGCCAGACGAATGGCCTAGTAGGTGAACAAAACCATTTATTTTATTTTCTCGACTAAGGCCTAGAAGGTACAGATATGCGGTTTCTACCTGCTGACCAATTTCACCATGTCCGATACCGGGTGGAGCTATAAGCGGCATCCCTTTAGCTTGAAATTTTGGTTCTAAATGCTTATGGGCTGGACCAAAGTTGAGAAAGCCAAAACGAAAGTTGTCGTCTTGATATGTGGTTAAGCCTCGCAAAAAAATAATAGACGACATGAATACCCTACTTTTGCCGTGATCCTTTAATTTATAGCAAATTTCACTATATCCGGCAAACGACTTCGCCGATAGAAGTACTTGAAGAGGTATTTATGGGTATAATCGGTGGATTAATCGTTATTGTCTGCGTGTTTGGTGGGTTTATTCTGGGCGGCGGTCACATGCACGTTGTTTGGCAGCCATTTGAATTTATGATTATAGGTGGCGCGTCTTTGGGTGGATTTATCATAGCCAACAGCATGACTACCGTCAAATTATCCATAAAGATGTCGATTGCTGCTTTAATCGGCAAGGGGCCAACCAAAAAAGATTACTTAGAGCTGTTACAAATGATGTTTCAACTTTTTCAAATTTTTCGTAAAGAAGGTCCGCAAGCCGTTGAAAAACATATAGAAGAGCCTAATAGCTCTGAAATTTTTAAGGCTTATCCTTCATTTTTAAAAAATCATCATGCTGTTGAATTTCTTTGCGATACCATGAAGGTCACGCTGTCTGCAGACTTATCACAATATGATGTAGACGATCTTCTTGATACCGACATTAAGGTTATGCACCAAGCAGAGCATAAGGCTCAGCACGCTATTCAAACTACAGCCGATGGGTTGCCAGGGCTAGGCATTGTGGCCGCGGTTCTTGGTGTTGTGCACACAATGAGCTACTTAACAGCTGGTGTTGAAAAAATCGGTGAGCTTGTGGGCGCGGCTCTTATAGGTACATTTCTTGGAGTTTTAATGTGTTATGGTTTCATTGGCCCAATTGGAGCAAAGATATCTTCTGACATTGAAGATCAGGGTAGAATTTTGTCTGTGATAAAGGCAGCGCTTGTAGCATTACAGCGTGGTGCTCCGCCAATTGTTTGCGTTGAATTTGGCCGCCGCAGTATTTTTCCGTCAGAGCGCCCAACTTTTGAAGAGATGGATGTTGCGACTAAAGAAACTAAAAAAGCGGCCTAATGAGAGGACTTAAAGGTGCCACCAGCAAATAAGAAGACACAAACAATAGTTATTAAGAAAATAACAATTGCAGCAGCTGGTGCACATGGCGGCTCTTGGAAGGTAGCATTTGCTGATTTTATGACCGCAATGATGGCTTTTTTTTTAGTGATGTGGCTTGTTGGTCAGAGTGATGAAGTTAAAAAAAGTGTTGCAGATTACTTCTCAACCCCATCTATAATTGAATATAATTTCTCAAATTATGGCGTAGAGCTGACACTCGAGAAATTATTTCTTGATCTGGTTAATGAACCATTAAAGGCCTTCGAGCAATTTGTTAAGCCTGTAGACAAAAGACCTAACATTATGGACATGGGCATAAAAAAAATCCAGCAACAATTTTTGGCTGATAAACTAAGTGCCTACGCTGCCGACATTGAAATTACAAGCGATGAAATTACATTTGATATACCTATGGATAATTTATTTAAAAAAGATTCTGCAGAGCCTATAGGTCAGTTTGCCGAAGCGATGGAGAATGTACGACAAATTGTTGAGGGCCTAAAAGATACAAATATTTATATAAACTCTAATATGTTTTTTGAAAACAGTGAGCGTGAGTCACGAATCAGAAATCTTGCAGAAAAGCGGCTTGATTTTGTAATGAATAAGGTCGAGCAGGGGATAGTTAGAGAGAGCGTTGATCTTTATGGTAAAGTGTCTACGGATAAAGCTTTGCTAGTAAAAGGCAAGCAGGACACACGTGGATACATGAAATTTCGTATCAAGCAAAAAGATTCGCCAAAAAAACTTGAAACAAAAAATAATATAAATAAAAAGTACGATGTTAAAATAGATGAAACACGCGACGTTTATGATAACTTTGTAGATAAACTTACGCGTAAAGCCGAGGGCCACACTAAGTAATGAGAATTTCTTGGCGTGAGGTAACGCTTGTCGGTTTTGATTTAGAAACTTCTGGTAAATACCCCCTAGAGGCAGAAATTTGTGAAATTGCGGCTGTTAAGTGGCGTGACAATAAAATAGTTGATTCAATGCAAAGTTTTGTTACTACGTCACGGCCAATGTCTAAAGAAGTTATAGCTATACATAATATTACCAATGAAATGCTAGTTGGCGCGCCAAAAATTGCTCAGGGAATTAAACAACTAAGTAACTTTATTGGTGATGCCTATATGATCGCACATCATGCGCCGTTCGATATGGGATTTTTAGCGCCTGAATTTGAGCGTATTAATTTGCCGCTTCCGAAAAATCCGGTGTTTTGTAGCAGCCTACTTTCACGCAAAGCATACCCTGAATCTAAAAACCATAAATTGCAAACACTCATTGAGTTTTTTGAACTTGAAAAAGGTCAAGCCCATCGTGCTTTTGATGATGCTAAGGCCTGTCTCGAAATTGGTATGAAAACATTTACAAAATCACAAGACCAGTCTATTGCTGGACTACTTGATTATCAGGGAGTGAGACTGTTGTGGAGCGATTATACTATTGAGCCATTAAAGGCCAATTCAGTTTTTGCAACAGTTATTAAAGCCATAAAAAACCGTGAAATGGTACAAATCGTTTACATGGGTGGGTCTAGGCCTGGTGAGGCAAGAACGGTTTTTCCGATTGGTCTTGTACGCAACCCTCTTGATGACTATTTAGTTGCAAAAGAAGAACAAGATCAAATACCAAAAAGATATTTCTTAAAAAAAATTAAGGCGGCAAGGTTTTAGTTGCTTCGTTTTCTGCGCGTTGCTTGAAGTTGACTCTTAAGCGCTGTGAAAGCTCTTCTAAATGTTGAAATTCGTCGCCGGCACGTAAACGCAGCTCGCGGTCTTTGCCAGATAGTAAATCTTCAAGAAATTTTTCAAAAGCATAAAGAGGTCCAGCTGTACGGTGCGACAGTCTTCTGCCCACAATATAGAGGGTTAATAAAAAACCAATTGCTATAATAATATATGTAATAAAAAAAGGAGTTAAAAATTTTCGCTCTATTTCACTTGCGGTACCTATTACAAGGGCATCTATAGTAACTTTTAAATAAGTATAGAAAAATACCCCGCTAATAGTTACAAAGCCTAAGCCAATAGCAAATAGAGTAGCGAGATACTTAACTTGAAAAATTGGATTAACCCAGAGCGACCGACGAAAGTTTTTCTCTGGCCAAAAGAGGCTTCCATCTTTTATAAGCGAGTATATAATAAGTCCATACCCAACCCATTGCACAGCATCTGCTACGTTAAACGCCGGGGTAGATCTTTGCAGTGAACCAATTAAAAGAAAATCTGTTACAGCGCCACGAACAATTCTATCTGTGACATTACCAAGAATGCCGCCGAGTAAGATAGACATTCCGAAGCGTAAGTGTGTTGCTTTATGAGAAATTAAATGCTGAATAGCTAAATAAATAAAGCATAAAAACATGCCGCCTGTTGATAAAGATACAATTCTTAATATTGGGGGTAGATCAGCAAAAGTGCCTAGCATAGCGCCTGGATTATAGTGTAGGACAAACCCGAATGGTCCGAAAAAACGAACACCTTTAATGTGCTCTACGGCGAGCCACTTTGTTAGTGTGTCAATGCCCCATATACTCGCGACAGTGCATAAATTAAAATACCAATCTCTTCGAGTCATTGTAGTATGAGATAAAATCTATGAACAAAAGGCAAGCTATATTGTTTAGTTTAAATTTTCAACCTGCGCGATATAAGGCAGGTGACGATAGCGATTTTGGTAATCCATGCCATACCCGACGACAAACTCATTAGGAATTTTGAAGCCAACTAGATCAATATGGCAATCTACTTTTTTAGCATCAGGCTTATGAAGAAGCGTTGCTGTGATAACTCCGGCGGGCTTGCGCGGCTCTAATATTTTCTGCAGATAATTCATCGTGATGCCAGTATCGATAATGTCTTCGACCAGCAACACATGCTTACCCTCAATTGTAGAGTTTAGATCGAGAGTAAGCTTAACTTCTCCTGAAGAAGACGATTGATTTTGATAACTTGATAATCCCATAAATTCACAAACCATGTCGCATTCAATACTACGAATAAGATCAGAGAAAAAAACAAACGAGCCTTTTAGAATACAAATGGCGACAACTTGTTTGCCTTTGAGTTTATCAGTAAGTGTTGCCCCCATTTCGGCAATACGCTTTTGAATGGCTTTTTCAGTTAAAATAGTTTTGAGACGAAGCTTATCCATTGAAAGACAAATTTCATAGAAAACACTGGTAAAGGCAAGGGTTTTCTACTGATTCTGTCTATCGAGCATCGACGAAAACGGCAAAATCAGTCTGCCCGCTTAAAAATTGTAGGGATTCGAATATTACAAGCGGTGTGTTAGAAAAAGTGCTATGATCTTCCTCTCGGATGGGTTGACGCGGCAGAAATCCTACGAGAACAAGTGTGCTATTTGGAGAAAATACGTAATTGCCGGTAAATTCTTGGTTAGCCACAGAAGAATTGCCCTCGCCCTTCAAATTTAGTAGGCCGACCAGATTTAGTTCTATGGTTGATTCGGTGTTACTTGTAGCGGTGAATTCAATATTAAATCCGATATCCTCGTTATTTACTGCTGCATGTGAAAAATCAAAAGAAGCTGGCGAGTTAACCTGTATTGCCTGCTTACGGCCACCAGGCAATATTTTAAAATCTAGATCTCGATCTTTTAACTTATTAAGAGATTCAAATCTCTTATGGATAAATGCGCGCCGTTGAGCAGTTTCGTTTAGGATTTGGCCTTCATTGGCAAGCTGTTGTAGTAACGCCGTTGAGGCCTCGACGAAATTTATAATTAGCTCTTTACTAAGGCGCTCGGTGGGCTTGATTGCTAGCGGTGAAGCTTCTGCGTCTTGCGGTAGCACGTTCGAATTTTTATCCGCTAGCCCGTCTTCTTCGGGTGGTGATGGTATGTTTGTTACCGGATTTTTCGAAACTATTACTTTAGCCGGAATTTTTTTTACTGGTTTACCAGTGTTGGGTGCATCTAAAGTTTGCAGGGCTTGGTTTTGATGTGTTTCAAGCTCATTCTTTTGGCTAAGAAAAATAAAAATTCCTAATGAGGATACTAGCACAATCACCAAGGCAATTTGTAAACCGGTATTTTTAGAAAGCTTGACGAAAAGCGAATCGGGGGCCGGTTTATAAGAATCGATATCGAGCCCGCAGTTGGCGCAATAGCGGTCTTTTGGCTGAACAAACCCACATTTTGGACATTCATGAATCATCACATACATCTTGACGCAACCCCACCATATGGTAAAGTGGAAATAAGTGGAAGAAAGTGGAAAAACCTAAAATCAATTTGCAAGGGTTGGTATTAGGTCCACTTTCAACCCGTGGGGCCCATGGAGGGGCTTCATATTTTTAGGAAGGTCAGGATGACGACACTGCGTGGTCGCGCGCATATTAAAATTGATCCAAAGGGTAGAATTAGTTTGCCAACTGCATTTAGTAAGGCGCTGGGCTCTGCGGCCACAGTTTTTATCACCAATAATCTATATAAAGGCTATCACTTTCTTGATTTGTACCCTCAAAATGAGTGGAAAAAATTAGAGAAAAAAATAGCCCATATGCCTAGACTAAAGCCTGAGGTTCAAGTGTTTCAGAGATTTTATCTCTCAAGTGGTGAGAGTTGTTCGCTTGATGCGCAGGGGCGAGTTTTGATACCTCAGCATCTGCGAGAGTATTCGGTATTTGAGCAAAATATAGTGCTTGTAGGCATGGGTCATAAAATAGAAATTTGGAGCGCTAAAAATTGGCAGACGCTTTTTGGCCAAATTGAAAAAGATTATGAAAGAATTGTGAGCGTAATTGCCGATCTTGATGAGAATAACAAATGAAGCATGTGCCAGTTCTGCTTGAAGCAGTTATTGAAAAAGTAAAAGAAATTTCTGTATCAGGCGGGGTATTCGTCGATGCTACTTTTGGCCGTGGTGGGCACGCGCAAGAAATAATGCGTGTAAGGCCGGATTTTAAAATTTTTGCAATCGATTGTGATGAAGAGGCTATCGCTTTAGGAACTCGTGATTTTTCAGGTGATGTAAAGTCTGGCCGGCTAATGTTTGTGCATGGCAATTTCAATAATTTCTCAGAACTTATGAGTCATAAAAATATAAACGAGCCTATAGTCGGTTTTCTACTAGACTTAGGTGTAAGTTCTCCGCAACTTGACGAAGGTCATAGGGGATTTAGTTTTTATCACGAAGGTCCTCTAGATATGCGCATGGACCGCACGTTAAATATAACAGCAGCAGACATAATAAATGGTTGGAGCGAAAAAGAGTTAAATGATTTATTTCATAATTTGGGCGAGGTGCGTAGCCCATTTCGCGTAACAAAAAAAATTATAGAAGCGCGAAAAGAAAGGGTTTTTTCAAACACACAAGAACTTTCTTCACTAATTGAGCGTAGCGAAGGTTGGCGACAGAAGGGCCATCACCCGGCAACAAATTATTTTTTGGCACTGCGACTAGAGGTAAACCAAGAGTTGGCGAAAGTTAAAGAAGCGCTGCCAAAAATGGTTAAGGCTCTTACGCCCAAGGGGCGACTTTTAGTAATTACTTTTCATTCTCTTGAAGATAGAATTATTAAGGTCGCAATGAAAGGTTTTGTGGCAGAGGGACTTGGTGAGCTAGTGAATAAAAAAGTTATTC
>MEPT01000126.1:6389-6945 GCA_001769925.1 Bdellovibrionales bacterium RBG_16_40_8 | reverse complement strand
TCTCGTAGCGCCAAGCTTCGAGTTTTTGAGAGAGGATTATATGAGTCAAAAACAGAAGTTTAATTTATTTCCGTTAATTAGTATTGTTATCGTTGTTTTTGCGCTTTTTTCTATGGTGTTCTTGCAAATGGAGGTTAGACGTCTTGGTTATGTTCTGCTAAAGCTGACTCGCGAGCACAAGTCGTTCCAAGATGAGTATCGCTTAAAATCTATGCGCTTTGCTAAAATAATGCGCCCAGAAAGGCTTCGTGATTTAGCCATCAATCGCTTAACACTTAATGAAATTAAATCTGGACAAATAATTTATATGTCAGGCGATAAAATTGCTATGCGTGAGTAAACAATGAATCCACGTCTTGTGTTTATTTTTATTTCGCTTTTTGTAGTGTGGGTACTGATTGTCGTGCGTGCAGCACAACTACAAATATTGCCTAGTGCAAGGCTAAAAGATCTGCAGCGCCGCCAGTATGAAACAATGGTAGAGTTGCCAGCGAGGAGGGGTCTAATTTTTGATCGCTCAGGTAAAGAGCTGGCGGTAACCATACCGGCCTATTCT
>MEPT01000126.1:0-6346 GCA_001769925.1 Bdellovibrionales bacterium RBG_16_40_8 | reverse complement strand
CAAACATAATAGGCAAAAAACTAGGGCTATCGCCACACCAAGTTTACGCGCAAATAAAAAATTCAAGTAAGCGTTTTGTTTGGCTTAAAAGACGTTTAAAAAAAGAATTTGTTCAGCAAATTCAAGCACTAAAATTAAAGGGGTTGGGTGTTATTGAAGAAACTGAAAGGGTATATCCTAACGAGAATCTTTTTTCTCAAGCGCTTGGTTTTGTGGGGCGAGAGGGGCAAGGACTTGAGGGGCTAGAACTCAAATTTGATTCCTTCTTAAAAGGTAAGAATAGAAAAATTAAAATAGAGCGTGACGCCCGCGGGAGACCGCTACTAATAGACGGAAGAGTTTTTACTGACACGCCGGCAGGCTTTGATTTGACTCTTACCATAGACAGAGAACTTCAGTACCGACTTGAACGTGAACTTGGGCAGGCAATAAAAGATTTTAGTGCAGACAGTGCCGTTGGCGTAATACTTGATGCGCAAACATCAGAAATTTTAGCAATGGGTAACATGCCTACCTTTGACCCAAATCGCCCACGTGATGTTGGTAGTGATCTTTGGCGTAATCGCACTGTTACCGATGCGTTCGAGCCAGGAAGTACATTGAAGACTTTTGTTGTGGCCGGGGCGCTGCGCGCAGGCACTTTGAAACCTAGTAAGAAATATTTCTGTGAAAATGGTCGATTTAAAGTCGGGCCATATTTTATTCGTGAAGCTGAAAGTTCGCATAGTTTTGGTCTTATCTCAGCTACAGAGATTTTAGCACATTCGTCAAACATCGGAATGGCTAAAATTGCTTTCGAATTGGGGGCAGAAAAAGTTCGCAAAACTTTGCTTGATTTTGGTTTAGGCAGTAAATTGAATACAGATTTTTTAGGAGAGGCTAGTGGTATTTTGCAACCACTGCCTTGGCGTGAGCATTTGTTTGCCAATATATCTTTTGGGCATGGGCTTACGGCAACGCCGCTGCAGCTCGCAACTGCATATGCAGCAATCGCTAACGGCGGTGTTTTGAAATCGCCAATTATAGTGAAATCTGCAATAAATGAAGAAACAGGCGAGCTAATCAATTATTCAACTAAAGAAATTCGTCGGGTACTTACTCCTGAGCAGGCATCGACCATGCGACTTATGCTAAATGCAGCCACAACTGAGATGGGTACAGGTAACGGGGCGCGGGTATCTGGTTTTCCGGTAGCGGGTAAGACCGGTACAGCACAAAAAAATGTAGTCGGGCAGGGCTATGTCAAAGGCCAATACATTTCAAGTTTTGCCGGGTTTATACCGGCTAATGACCCTAAATACGTTATTTATGTGGCAGTAGATAACCCACGCAGTAAAAAGTTTTATGGTTCTGATGTAGCCGCGCCACTTTTTTCACGCATAGCTAGCTATGCAGTTCGCAGAGCCGGTCTTTCGCCGGTATTATTAAGCGAAAAAAATATTATAAAAAAAACCAAAACAGAAGTGTCTGAGGTATCAGCGCGCGTACGTGAAGAGTCTATTAACAAAATTCGTGAAATGGCCAAAGTGCTTAGTGATGAAGAGAAAAATGTTACTCCTGATTTAACAGGGCTTACTTTGCGTGAAGTGTACAATCGAGTTCGCGGCACGCCATTAAAGATAGATATTCATGGCGACGGTATTGTATCTATGTCAGTGCCCTCGCCTGGCGCTGATTTGCCAAACAGCCGCGTGATTAAGCTTTATTTTCGTTAAAAATTATAATGTGGGTTGCAAAGAGAGTCAGGCGACACTTTGGTTTAATTTTTTAGATGACCTGCTTTACTCCGAACTTATAACTAAACCAGAAATTTTTGAAAAACGCATTTCTGAACGCCCTTGTCAGATGCAGGTTGTCCCCGCCGATCAGCGCAAGGCCGCAATTCTGAAGTATTTTTAAACTCTATACGTAAGACTAAAAAATTTGTTGTTTCCAGAGCTCATGAAGAAACGATCTCAGCGGGTAAATCTCGATACCGCTTTCAAGTTTACGTTTTACGTCAGCTCCACAGATCACAATTTTTCTTTCTAACTTTATGTCTTCTTCAAGAGCTAAAAGCCCTTTAAAATCCCGTTTTACAGGATTTCTCGCTGATTTGACCTCAATACCGATTGCCGTCTTTGCGCTCAGTGGTATAACGAAATCAACTTCAAATTGACTGGTGGATCGCCAGTAACAGAGCGGATAATCCAGAAAATTATAATCCAAATAAGCCCGTAGTTCAGTGAAAATAAAATGTTCCAGAATTTTTCCGTAAATTGGATTTCTCTGCGTTGTCATCTCGCGGGCGCCAAGTATATTCCCAACACCCACATCAAAAAAATAAAACTTGGCGGAAGTCATCGCTTTTCTCTTCTTAGTCTTCGTATAGGCTGGCAGCATATGCCCTATCAATGTGTCTTCCAGAACCGTAAAATAATCTATGACTGTTCGCGGAGGAATTTGCGCATCATTGCCAACTGCGGTGAAATTAATTTGTTCACATTGTGACAGTCCTGCAGCGTTAAGAAAGAGTGAAAAATTCTCTATGGACCGAGAAAGTCCCTCGGCATGAATTTCTTCTTTAAGGTACAATCCCACATAGTCCTTAAGATCATCCATCGGTTTATCGGAAGTCAAAATGAACGGAAGGCCGCCACACTTAAATAACTTCTCAATCTTTATTTGGTCCTCGGCCTCTGACGACGTGATGGGATGAAACCTGACCATCGCAGCTCGCCCGCCAAGTAAATTCACCCCTTGCCGCCTAAGCTTACGTGCGCTGCTGCCCGTGAGCACAAAGCGCAATTTTTTGTTGAGCTCGATAAGCCTGTGGACTTCATCAAGCACAGATGGCACCTTTTGAATCTCATCAATAACAAAGATAGAAGTCTCATTTTCATGAGCACTAATGACTTCTGCTAAATATTCCGGATTTCTTAAAATATCTTGATACACAGACGGTTTTAAAAGATCGATAAAGTGAGCTTTCTTTCCCGGTAGATTTTTTAAAAATGTCGTCTTACCCGTCTGTCGTGGGCCAAGTAAAAAAAGGCTCTTGCGAGCTAGAATAGAGGAGATATTCAAATATCGGGTGTACATATGGCTTCAGGATACATCTGTTTATGAATATATTCCACCAAATTTCATGAAAATCAGCGACTATGGCGCCAATTCCAGCCCCACAAGACGAATGGCTATTCAACCATTTTATGATCTATATCAATTGTGTCGAATGCTCAAGGGTCGAGTTGTTACTCACACTAAAGAACATAGGGTCATCAACAAGATCGCCAATCTACGCCAAGCCGGAGCCTCCTATGGCGCAATAGCAGAGTGGTTGAACTCCAAATGCCTACCTATCAAGAATAGGGTCATAGCATGGGATCGTCCCACGGTTTTTAAGTTCTGAAGATAATAGCGCATCACGCCGTGATTACATTTGTAATCATTAAATTGACGGGCCCACTTGTTTTGTGCAACGTCTTTCGAAATACTCAGCTTTGTCGGCGCGGACAGATAAATTTAACCTAACAGGAGATCTTATGAAAAAAGTATTTTTGCTGGGATTGGTGACCGTGGTGTCACTCCAATCTCATGCGCTAGTAGCAGATAGATTCAAGTGTGTCCTTGAAATCAATGACCTTGATTCACAGGCCTCGACAAAACAGGAGCAGGAGTTTTTCATTGGTAGGCTTCCGCTTTCAGCCAGTCCAGCTCCCGATGTTCGGATCACAGCGGGGCAAACGATGTTGTCTGTAACGCTGAATACTACGAGAGCAGAACTCGGAGCAAACCTAAATTTCTATTACAAGCATGCCACGAAGATTGATTCCAATGGAGTCCCCACTGAAGCAAGGCAGTTAACCTGCATTGGACTCTCAGGCAGTTATTGCCCGGCGGAGGACTTGGGACTGTGTACTCGCGGAATAGTCGCTTGCATGGAACCCAAAGATCCCTTTGATCTGAACAATGGTTGGTCTCCCTCAACCCTCATTGGCGGAGTGCCCGCATACAATGAGCATGGTTTAACTCCCGTTACTGCAACAATAAAAGACGACCAGGGACAGGATACGGGCACAATCAACCTCAACTGTCAGTATTTGGGCTCCTTTCAGTAATGACCCATCTTCCATCATCTAACTCTAACAACGGCAGACCTGTAGTTTATGACTACGGGTCGCCAGTCAAGTTCCTGGTGGATTTGCTAGAGCACTACAAATTAAACGGTACTTTCAGTTTGCGGCAACGAACAGCAAAAGTTGGAGCTTGTTCGCAGGCGCTAATTTCGCAAATCCTCAAGGGTAACCGCCAACTCAATCGCGACAACTTGCCGGCAATTGCCTCGATCTTCAAGCTCACTCAGCCTGAAAATCAATTCATCGACCGTAAGCTGTCTGCTCACGTTCATAAAATTTATTTTGTTGATGATGACGTAAAGATCAAAAAAGTCCGACTGCCGAAGAATCATCTTTTGTCCGATTGGTTGCATCCCTATGTCAAAGATTTGGTTAATCTGAACGGATTCGCTCTCGACTCCGAGGTCTTGTTTTCGATGCTAAAGGGCATAGCCCCAGTTCAGAAAATAAAAAAGTCTGTGGAATTTCTAGTTCGAGAAGGTTTCTGGAGGGTAACTCTCTCCGGGGAAGTAGCTCCTGAAGAGGCGGCTGTCACCACAACAAATGAAATACCGAACGGCAAAATAAGAGCCTTTCATAAGAAAGCGTTAGAGATTGCGGCGAGGGGCCTCACGACCTTCCCGATCGACAAAAGAAAGGCCTCGACCATACTGGTCTCAATTGACCGAGAGCATTTGGACGACCTTAAGGGCCTTGTCGATTCGTTCCAACATCAGCTGCTAGATTTTATAGAACGGCATCCGAATGGCCGCGATTCACTTATGCAGGTAACTATCCACCTGACCCCAATTGGAGAAAAGCAACATGAATAACAAATTCAGATTCAACATGGCTCTATTGATTTGTGCCTTCGTATCTTTATTGAGTGCGCGGGCGCTTGCTTCGGGGACAGTTGTCGGTAACGGCGGCGACCCCGTCTTTGAATTTATGGAAGCTGCAAGAACATCAATGATTGAAACAATCAAAGTCATCATCAATGACCCAAGCGAATCCGCGCATTTCTGTGAAAACCCCAAATTAAATGCAGACCAGATCAAATTTTGCCGTGATTTTTTTATCGCTATCGCACCGGATATTTTGCGATTGAGTCAGGGCTTAACCAAAACTTTTTTTGTTTTAAGAGATCAACCACTCTTTGTTGAAGGACCGGACGGCATACCGATGGTCGTCGCCGCGCGAACTGAGCTTGGTCCCATGGGCCCTATAGAGTTGCATCGCGAATCGGTAAAGACCCTTCTTCCGACGCAAGTACTGTTCCTGATGACCCATGAGTTTCAACATAAAGCTGACTTTTTCGGCAGGATCATAACGGACAACGAAATGATCGCACCCTTCGCCACAGGGCGCGACTTGATCGACACAGTAGCCGCTGCGGTGGTTGTGGTTGCCCGAAAAAAAGGGAAGGTTGGATCCCAATTTGGAATTCGAGACATATTCGATTGTCGAGCTTTTGCCAATCAGTCTCAGTTTGGCGCTCGATTATCCAGTTCTCGACTTTTTCAGGCGGAGGACTTAATGTCGTATGAGACTAGCATTGGTAAAAATCCGACCGACGGTTCAATCTTTTTACCTGAAACAATCGACAGCTCATTACTTCTTAGATTTGTAATTAACGAGCCCAACAACTGTGGTGACCCTAGCCCCAAGAGAAAGAGCATCATTCAAATAGTTCGATCAGTAAAATTGGTAAATGGTTCGCAAGACGAAACCGTAGTTGCGGATCAAGAGCTGACTGAAAATCCGATGTGTCCAGGGAGTAGTCGTCAAATTGAGATCTCAAAAGACGAGGTTAGATTCGTTTGCAACTACTTTGGATCTGAAGGGACGACATCCTCGCAATTCTCACTGAATTCCCTCATTCGGCCGAACAGAACAGAGCGCGGTGACCTCACGCCAGTGACATTAGGGTTTCAAAGTACCCCAGTCATTGGCAAACACCCGTAACGGCAATTGGTGAGATCAAATTTAACATTATTTGAAACTCGGAAGGTTCGACGCGACTCACTGTCGCAAACTGTTGTCCAACCCTCGCCACTTCCGCTCCTGGCAAAGGTATGAAGGATTTCTCATCAGACTCTTTGGTCGGAATGAGTACGAGAGCTTGAAGCTATGCCGCTTCGATGTATACGTCGATCTCGGCCATGACTTCGAGGAGTTCCTCAAATGGGTCCGAGTCCGCTACAAGCAGATACGCCAACGCTATTTTGAGAAAGGTCGAGTGAGAACGG
>MEPT01000125.1:25810-25891 GCA_001769925.1 Bdellovibrionales bacterium RBG_16_40_8 | reverse complement strand
TGGGCCGAGCGGCAAATCACCACCTCACCGCGCTGGATAGGCTTACGATTCTTTAATGTATACGGCCCAAACGAGTATCAT
>MEPT01000125.1:20015-25793 GCA_001769925.1 Bdellovibrionales bacterium RBG_16_40_8 | reverse complement strand
TTTAGCCTATAAGGCATTTTTGCAAATTAAAAGTACCGGTAAAATCAAGCTTTTTCGCTCTCTTAACAGCCAGTATGCTGATGGCAAGCAATTACGTGATTTTATTTACGTCAAAGATGTAACGCGTTGGATGTGGGAAATTTTTTGTAATTCTCAATTTTCATCTGGCATTTATAATATAGGATCTGGCAAGTCACGCACTTGGCTTGACTTTTGTGATTGCATATTTACCGCCATGAAACTACCAACACAAATAGACTGGATTGATATGCCGCCGGCCCTGCGTGATCAATATCAATATTTCACAGAAGCCGATATGAAAAAATCATTCCAAAGCGGCCTTTCGCTGCCAAAATTTTCTCTCGAAGATGGCATAAGCGATTATTTTAAAAATTATCTGTTAACTGATAACCCTTATGTCTAATTTTAATTTATCACTAAATGTAGTACTGGTTCGGCCTAACTACCCTCGTAACGTCGGTTCAGTTTCAAGAGCACTGGCCAATATGGGTGCTGCGCGCTTAATACTGATTCAACCAAGTTGCGAAATAAATCTAGAGGCCAGACAGGGCGCCGCCGGTGCGCAAACACATCTTCTTGAAAGAACGTGTTATGACTCTTGGGATTCTTTTTTTGCCAATGAGCGCGAAGGCATTCGTATCGCATTTTGTGCCAGAGAAAAAAAAGAAACTGACACACTAGACTTATCGTCTAGACTACAAAAATTAAATAATATTGGAGCACTATCAACACAACCACTTTACCTAATTTTCGGCCCTGAAAATCATGGTCTTAAAAATTCTGACGTTGAGTATGCAAACTTCATATGTCAGCTGCCTATTTTTGGAACATTCAAAAGCATGAATTTATCGCACGCCGTAATGCTGGCCCTATATGTTGTTCAAAGCACAATCGCACAAATAACTTTTAGTACTAGCGAAAATATAGCCTCAACTGCCATGTTACATTGTGAAAGATTTGAGTTTCCTGCCGAAGCTATTAAGGATTGGCTTAGCAAATTAGGGTTTGAATTCGGCGACCGCCGCACTGACGCCTATAAGGTCATAAAAAGAATTTTATTAAATAATTTAGCATCTTCAAAAGAGCTAAGAATTCTAGAGGCCGTTATTCATCAAACTATTCGTAAATTACCTACTACAAATAACTTAGACCAAGAAAGAAATTAGGCCCCTTTTTTTCGACTGAAAAGATTCTTAAATACTGTTGAAAGATCACCCTTTAGTATATCTTCTGCAGTCATCTTAGTAGGTTTGTTAGCTTTAATTTGGGTAAGCTCGCGCCTTGCATCCATAAAATTTTGCTCTAGGCCAATTGCCCTCGTAAAATCATTTTCTGCACCGACTAGGTCTCCACTGAACCGCTTAACTAGGCCGCTAACAAAAACCCACAAGGCTGTTTTGCGCATATGTGGCGACATAGATTTCATTTGCTTGTCTATATCTGAAATCTCCTCAGCATTGGTCAATCCCGAAGCTTTAAATTTAGCCCACCAATATTGCAGCAGACATCTTTCACTAGCATATAAGCTAACGGCCTTCTCGAGCTGTGATAGCGCCGTCGCATATTGTCCCCTACCCAGCAAAGTCGCCGAAGACATAACTAGTTCATCACTTTTTATTTGTCGCTCGGCTTCTTTTTGCTTCATTTCATTGTTAAATCTTTCACGCTTTTCATCATTACTGAGAATGTCGTATGCTGCAGTAACTTTAGAAAACAATTCGTGATTGAGTTTACGGACTTCGCCGCTAACATTTGGCGGCAAAGCGTCTGGATGGTGCGACTTGGCAAACTCTTTATATACACGACCAACTTCTGTAGACCTAGGGTTATCACCCAACCCAAAATATTTAAATATTTCTATTGGATTACTTAATTTTATCTCATCATAAATAGATTTTAGACGATTTATATGTTCATCAATATTTTTTACTCTCTTAACTTCTTCAAATATTAACATTTTTCTGAGCATCATCAAGTGTAACGCTTTATAAAATATCTCATCTGTATACTCTGGGTGCTGCGTCTGAATCTCTTCAATTGTTAGCTCTTTTTTAAAGCTTTCTATTATATGTGGTGCCCTAGTCAGTATAGGCAGTGCTAACAGATTTATATGATCAGCAAATTGCGGACCTATACAAATTGGATGCCCCAGCCATGTCGAATAAAAGGATTTCAACCACTCACTCGGTAGTTTTTCATCAATCATTTGATGCAAATACTGTGTGAGTGCCCCGATATCAACCGCATCTTTATCTGGTTGAATTTTACGATCTGGCACAAAATTAATTTTTAATTTATTGTCACCAATTAATTTTTTAAGCTCGCTAACATAAGTTTCTACTTTTGCCACACCCAATACATGCGGACTCATTAGACCTTCGCTAATTAAATTTTTAAGTAAATCCCCGCCTGATTTTTTTGGGCCAAGCTCACCAAATTCTGATTCAGTTACAAAACCATGGCTTATAAGAATCTTTTTGGTAACAATACTCGTTGATTCGCTATCTACTTTATTAATCATTCCATTTGCGAAGGTAATGCCATATATGTTTTGCTTTTCATCAATAATATTTAAATACCCTGAGCTTTCTGCATCCATAAGAATACAAAACACGAATGGCAAATCATATCCAAGCATCTCTTCAACATGGTCAAGCGCTTTTCGTCGCTCCCTCGGCGATGCAAATGGGAGGGCCAGCAGGCTATGCAGATCTACTTTAGGCACTTCAATATAATCGTTCAAGCCCTCTTCTATTTTTGATAGCAACACATCCATATCAAACGGTTTTGTATAATAATTAAGAGCTTCTGCTTTTTTAATCGCATCTTGTATAAACATACTATCTTTGTAAATACCAGATATGAGTACTAGTGCAGCCCCTTCAATCAAATTTTCTTTTAATTTTAAAACCAAATCGACGCCGTTAAGACCGGGTAACATTACATCAACTATTAAGCCATGAATTGGCTTAATTTTTACAATGCTCTGAGCCTCGTCTGGTTTGGCGACCGCAACTGCTTTGTAACCCCTTCTTTTAACAGCCGCACTTAGGGCCTCGCGCATAAAACTGTCATCTTCTACTATCAGAATATTTATGTCGCTTTTCTTCATAGCCATTATTTATCGGTAATTTGTTGATAAATTTTAAATCACAATAAATTTTAAATGCTAAAGGAGTCCGGCATTGGCAACTAGACTTAAGTTACGTCAAGTTTCGTTATGTTTACGCCATGCCTCTTGAAGACGCTTTGTAAGAGTATCTATATTGAATGGCTTTACGATATACCCACTCACCCCAGACATGGCCGCTTGAATAACTGATTGTTTTTCATTTTCGGTGGTAATCAAAATAAATGGAATATTTTTAAACTGTTCTGTCTCTCTTACTTGCTTTAAAAAATCAATGCCGCTAGGTCCTGGCATATTTAGGTCAGAAAGTATAAGCGTAACTGGCGACGCCCCTTTTGATAATAATACCAATTTAGTATAGGCATCAGTTGCGTCTGCGGCCGTCTCAATTTTCAAAAAACCCATTCGTCGCAAATAATCACATATCATTTGCCTTATATTTATAGAGTCTTCTACAACAAGAATTTGCGTTTCTTTAACAAACATTCAACACCCAAATAAATCTATGCTGCTCTGTTATCGCACTTAGCTCGCTGAAGGTCTGGTACTTCTATTATCAATTGGGTACCCTTACCTTTTTCGCTTTCAACCCATGCCTTGCCACCCAAGCGCTCAGCCTCTTCTCGAATAGCGTTCATACCTATGCCTCTACCAGAAAACTCACCCACCTCATCTTTTGAGCTTATTCCAGAGCTAAATACGTGTTGCATTATAGCAGCCTCACTAAGGTCTTTAATTTTTTCAGCTTCACCTGCTGCAACCAATTTTTTGCGCAAGGCATCTATAGAAATGCCTCTGCCGTCATCAATTATTTTTATACGCAGCCACGCTCCCATTCGCTCAAATGTCTCTATGTAGGTTTGAATTAACCCCTGAGTTGGCTTACTCATTTTTTTTCTCTCCGCCGAACTCTCAATGCCGTGATCAACAGCATTTCTGTATGCATGAACAAGCGTTGAAAAAAGCGCTTGATACTGCGCAAGATGCACTCGCACCCCAAGCCCATGAAATTCTATTGGCAGAATATTCTTTCCAAGTTTGGCGGCAATCATGTCAACAATGTCCTGATAGTAGCGAAATGATGACTCAACAGACTCTCGCAATAGAGCATCCTCGATATAATTTCGAACAGGCTGATTGATGCCCTTTTGCTCTAGTTTACGCAAAATAGTTTCTACATTCGAAACTTGAATTTCAATTTTATCTGAACTGCCAATACCCATAGTCAAAAAGAGCTCTGAATTAGCTTTCACAAAATTTCTATAAATAGCATCCAGATCTTGCAATGATTCTATAATATAATTTTTTATTTTTTTAATATCTACGGCTTCACCATGCCTAATAGGTTCAAGAATTTCTTGTGCCGATCTAGTAGCCGTCCATATTTCATTTGCAGAAAATGCGGCAGCCTCTCCTTCGAGGGTATGTAACGCGCGAAATATATATTCATAATCAATACTGTCTTTTTGCGAATCAATGCTTTCTCTAATATCCGCAGAAACGCTTTTTGCGTTATGTAAAAACCGCGTAAATTGCTTCTTGCCTGCAACAATTTTAACAACCATTTTTGCGAATTTTTTTTCTTTTTCAAGAGCCTTATTCGCAAAATACTCTACAGTCTTATCAGTTGCCACCACAACAACGTTTGATATTTTTTTATTGTCGCTGCGAAGAGGATAATATTCTAACGTAACGTGCTTCTCTTGCGAATGCTTAAACTGAGATGGGCCCAGCTCTTTAATAGAATCAAAAGGTAGCAGCTCTGAATAAACTGCCTTTAGCCAAAGATGAAAAGTGTCAAGCTCATTTGCCGGAACCTTTAATACATCCCAAACATGCTTCTGTGCTGGAATTATCTCAAGAACATCTTTGCAGGCACGCGTATAAAAGTCTAAACATGTGCCCGCTTGGTCAAATACAAAAAACCCCTGACCCAAACTGTTCACTATTGCGTTTAACATAAGGTTGGCGCGCTTTACCTCTTGGGTTCTCTCTTCAACCATTTGCTCTAAGTTTTTAGAATATTGCTCGAGTTGCCTTTGTGCATCTTGCAACTGCTGAATATATTCTTCTTTTTCTTCAAGTTGCTTTTGGTACTTGGCATGCAAAACTTCTTCAAGCGTTACATCGCGAACCATAACTACCCAACGCTTTTCTCTGCTAGTATCTAGAAAGGGCTGTATGGCTACTTGAATTTTACCGCATTTTGTTGATGCCGCCTGCACAAGTTGATAGTCAAGTTCTATGTATGGCGACACCTCATCCTTACCAATTTCACCACCTGGCATAGCAAATAAATTATTGTTAGAGAATTTAATAAGCTCATATATAGGCACACCCTTACCCTTAGTAAGACGCCGAACTGACGATTCGCAAAGCCAGGCAGCAGTATCATTACAATATACAATCCTGCGATTATCATCAATCACAAATACTGAATCTAGTAAGCCATCAAAAAAACTATAGTCCATTTTTATTTTTTCAAAAATTTAAAATACTTCGCCTCAATAACATCCATATCCATAACTTCTCCATCGTCATCTTTAACCTCGGCTGGAGGAAAAATTTCGCCGTTCTTAAACTCTATTCCTTCAGTGAATAACACCGTCTTTTCATTACCTGATGCT
>MEPT01000125.1:7239-20009 GCA_001769925.1 Bdellovibrionales bacterium RBG_16_40_8 | reverse complement strand
TAATAAGGAACGTAAAAAGACTCGACTTTACCTTCTTCAGGTAAAAATCCTGCTACCATATTTATTTGGTCAACAATAACCTTCGGACATTTACGATACACAACCCTAGCGCCTAACGACATAGTACGCATCCACTTGATCCACTCTCTAATGCCACATGAATTAATTGCCGACACCCCCTCAAGATCAAGCACTAACTTATTTGCTCCTTCGAACAGACTAGCGCCAAAAGCTGCATCTTCATCAATGCTTCCCTGCAATTTTACAATAACCTCATCGCCATTTTGCTGTTTGGATGCACTAAACTTACTCATATATACTCCCTACTGTTCCTTGATTATAAAATGCAGATTCTTAGGCATTTCAAGTCGAGTTCGATTTCTGACTTTCAGTGGCAAAACGCAACAAATTATCGTTCTTTTTTCTGGCTCTACTATCGCGTAATAGCCTGTGGACTTATGAAATATCAAAAATGACCCAATGCCCGCCCCATGCTCTTCACTTATGTTCATAATAGCCGCCGGACCTTTTTCAATACACCCCTTAATACGTTTAAATAGTTTTATAAGATTAAGCGACCCATACGAATCTGCACATCCTATCACAACACGAGATGAATCGGTGCCTAAAAAAATCGTTGCGCTCTTATTTTGATGCATTCTAACATACGGGTTTTTACGCGAAGCCCCTGGTACGCTATTTTCAAGATTAACAAATGGCGCATTATATATTGCGTTTGTATACAGCTCGTCAGCAATAGATAAAAGATCCGATAAAGTAGACGCTGCCCCAGCCGTATGTTTCAATTTTTCTTCAATACCTGAGATTATGCCAGACTTTTGTTCAGCCCGATTAAAACTTTGCTTAAACAGAAGAAGGCTCTCTTCTGATTCTTTAGAAACAGCCGTTGGACTTAGGATACTAGAAATAGGCATTTCATAAAACTTGTCAGACTCACCCAACATCAAAGACGCAGTGTTGAGATCTTGTATGAAAAATGGATTTCCTGTTTGACATATATGACGGTAGGTTGTGTTTAATGCAATTGCCAAAACATCTCCTGGTGATGAGTTTTCGCACACGATTACTTTATCCCAATCCAAATTTGACCTGAGATCTTTACTAATCATGTTTTCATATATTTGGAGCTCATTTTTTTTTAATGCCACTATGACGCCTCGCCGTATTGGCACATTAAAATTGTTAAATCGTCGGGAAGCGCTTCTTCTTTTCTGTAATCTTTTATTTTATCGCAAATACCTGAAATTTTGGTTTCAGCAGAATTACCCTCGGTAACAGATTCACAAATTGCGCGAACAAATCCTCGCTCACCCCAAATCTCACCTTTAGGATTTCTTAAATCAATCACTCCATCAGTATATAGAATAAGCGAGTCTCCCTCAATAAGTTGAAATTCGGCTTCTATATATCTAGCAATATTTTTATCACCCAATCTTGGCCCAGAGGCATTTATTAGTGGAATAAGATCTTTTTTAGTTATTTTACTCTCTGACTTTCTGCGAACTATAAAAGGCGGCTCGTGACTTGCATTTGCATAAGTCATTTCACCTGTTCGCATATCAATACTAGCAACGAAAAATGTCATGAGCATTTGTCCTCGCGAGGTTTCATAAATAGCTTTATTTAAAACCTCAAGAACAACTCCCGGAGTTACAAATGGCATATCCTCAATAATAGTAGAGGCAGCCTTAGCAGCACTAGTCACCATCGCCGCTGGTGCACCGTGACCTGTGGCATCCCCGATCCATAAGAAAAGTCGATCACCTATTTTGACACAATTCCACCAATCCCCGCCACACTCAGTTGCAGGCTCAAAATGGCCTATAACATAAAACTTGCCAAATGACATTTTTTCTTCTGTTGGAATGAGCATAGATTGCACAGCCCTAATGGTCTCCATCTCCGCCGTAATGCGGGCCTTTTCTTCGGCCTCATTCATTAGTCGTGACACCTCATTAGCCATAAAATTAAACCCATTCGCAAGTTCACCTATTTCATCATTACTTTTACTTATAACACGAACGTCAAATTGACCCATTGCCATGCGTTTTGTCGCCTCACTAAGCTCGTTGATGGGCATAGATATGCGAAGTGATGCGACCAACCCGATAATTACCGTTGAAGATAAAAGAGCTATAAAAAAAAGAAGTGATTTAGTGATAAGAACGTTCACCGCGCCAAGCGCGTCTTTACGCTTAACCACCGATGCAATTTTACTACCGGCTACTCCGGTGCCAGAGAAGGAAATAATATTTTCTCCTCCACCATAATCGTCAAACGCACCGTCTGGCAGGGGACTAGACAAAATTCGCCTAATGGTTAGAGTATCAATGTGGCTATTTTTCGGGCCAATTTCTATATCTCCGCCGGCACTTAATAAATAATTCTCGTACGTCTTAGTTTTGGTTAAAGCCTCATACAATTCTGATGCTCGATATAAACCAATAACTACAAGTGGCGCATGGTTTTGTGAACTTTCAATACTAGCTGCCATTACTAGATGCACATCAGAGAACTTTGGCACCGCTACAGCAATTTCACTTTCTGCTACCTTGGTGCCCATCCGTTCAATTAATTCATAATCATTAATAAAATTATTACCTGCTTGAATAGTTTTTTTCAATTCAGCCAAGTGCTTATATCGCCCATTATCATCTTTTTTAATCACCACTAGCCCATCAAGACGATCGAATTTAGCAAACAACGCCTCTGCAATATCAGAAAATTTTTGCTGCCGATGATCGTACTCTTCGATGATTGGCTTTATTTTCTCGAGATACCCACGGGTTTCAATTCGAAATTGCATTGCCAGCGATCTGGCTACGGTAACTCCGGTATCTTTAACATAAGCAATTTTATCTTTTTCAAAAAGTCTAGTCGCTATTAGCATATATATGGTCAAGCATACAACGGGGATTACCGTAAGTAGCAAAAGTAGCTTATGCCTTAACAAAAAGTCGCGTTTCTTAATTTTCATTTTCAACCATAGTCATCGGCTAGAAATGATTAATTTATTCGCATGCGAACAAAAACTAGACTTCTAGCCGTGGTCTTGTGGCTGTTTTCTTTCGATAAGCCTATCGGATAACCCTATGAATTTAAAGAATTTTAAAAAAAGAGATCGCCGAACATTGTCTGCCGCATTCGCAGCCCTGATGTTATCTGCAGGCCTTTTGACATTCGATGGTTGGATATACAATTTTTTTGAAAAAAATGGTGCCGCAAACGCCGATAAAATTGGCAAGATTACTCTCTTAAAAAATGACGTTCGCTATCGACACGAAACAGATTTAACTTGGGCGCCCGCTTACAATAACAAGAAAAAAGATGTTTACCAAGGGGACAGCATTTTTACCGGGCGCGATTCTTCAGCCGTTATTGAAACTACAAGCGGTGAAAAGCTATCTATCACCCCTAACTCGCTAGTTATTATTAGTGAAAAACATGACTCAATTACACTCAAGATATTCTCAGGATCAGTAGAGGCAGTAGTAAGTAGCAATAAAAAACTTCTTATTTCTTCTAATGATCACGTTACAGAAATTAGCGGTAAGGGCGCCGCCGTTAAAATAGATGTTGGTATAGGCAAAAAAATCGTTTTGAATGTACTATCTAAAGAAGCTCACGTTGTTGCAAGAGATGGAGTAAAAGTACTACGTCGTGATGATTTAGCTGAAATTCTTGCTGATGGTAGCATAGACGATGATGTTAAGCCAAATATTGAGTTAATTGCACCGTCTACAGAGAAAAAATTTAAAATACGCGAAGACCAGCCAGTCGTTTTCAATTGGTCTTCTAATAAAAAACTTTTACGCACCAAAATAAAAATTGGTACTGACAGCGAATTTAAAAGTTTAGTGGTTGATTCACGAATCGATGATACTATTTTTTCTGCCTATAACCTCCCAAGAGATGTCACTCTATACTGGCAAATTATCGCAGAAGGTGGCGCTAGCGCTGTTCAAAAATTTTCTATGGTTGGCGACAAACCGCCAATTCCTGTTTCACCAAAACCCGGCCACCAGTTTTATTTTGATCCAACATCAGCGCCTGATGGCACTGGCAGCAGCGTTGACTTATCTTGGGAGCCTGGATCATTAGCCACAAAACATGAGGTTCAGATTGCTGACGATATGGGATTTCTTACCAATCGACAGGTTTTTAAAAGCAAATTTGCCGCTACATTATCGCTTGGATTTCTGCCAAGAGGCGAATACTACTGGCGCGTTCGCGCAATTGATTTTGAGGGGCAAAATTGGAGTTCACCATCAAATTTTAAAATTGGACCACTACCTACAAAATTTCTTGCTGCGCCAATTACACAGCTGGCTGAAAATAATTTTTTTATTACAACAAAAACTCATGGTAAAAGTTCTGAACAAATTAGTGATCTTAAGACAAGCGAAATCAAAAAATATATTGAAAAATACCCTAGGCTACGTTGGTCGTCGGTCGCCAAAGCCGAGCACTATATATTGCAAATAGCAAAGAGTCGTAAATTTAATTCACCTCTAGTAGAAAAAAAATTAAGCGACACCTTTTATGTTTTTAAATCTATAGAGCCAAGTCAATATTATTGGCGTGTAAAAGCTGTTAGTGAAGACTACAAAGATGGCTTTTTTACTCAAGCGCAAGAATTAAAAATTTCTCTTACCCCCCCACAAACTCTGTCGCAAACTCAAATAAACGACGAAGTTCAAGATATTTACCTGCTAAAATCGACACCGCCGCCGCTAACCTTAAAATGGAATGCTACTGTCTTTACAAAATTTTATGAGCTAGAATTTTCAGAATCTAGCAATTTTTCAAAACCCACGCAATTTATTACGAGCGACGATCGTAAGTTAGTCAAGATATCTCGCCCCGGGGTTTTTTATTGGCGAGTTCGCTCTTTAGACAAAAAACATGTGCCTATTTCGCAATTTTCAAATACGTACACACTTGAGTATCAAAGAGTTTATGTTGACCCATCAAAAAGCCAAAATCTTCTCGCAGTACAGCCAAAAGCTCTTGATTCGGTAATAATGGTCGGCAATAAAAATAATGAGCTGGCCTTTCGCTGGACAAAACCATATAAACATGCAAAATATTTTCTGCAAATATCATACGATGATAAATTTGACTCTGTGTTTTTTTCTGCTGAAACTAAACGCAACTACTTTCTATACACCGGCGATATAAATAAAAAAACTGTATACTGGCGAGTCAGAGCCGAGGGCGCAGATTTTGACTCGGGCTGGACAATAGCTAATAAATTTTTTGTCACTAAAATCAACGCACCATTTTCATTTGAGCAATCTGATTTAATTTTTGCAGCACGCTTGTCGGCAAAAGATCGTCAGCATGAATTGTTAGCCGCACAAAAACGTCGCGTCTTACAATTGCGATCCCCCGCAGCTATGCCAGAGTTGCAGTTAGAGGTGCCGCAATTTATCGATCCACCCAGCAACTACAGTTTAGAAACAAATATTCCTCCAGACATAAAACTTGATGAACTAAGAAAACAGCCTTTTGAAAAGTTTTTTTCGCAGTTACGCAATTATCCAATTATTCGCTGGCAAAAAGTTCCAGCGGCAGAGAGATACGTAATTGAAATCGCACGTGACCGCGAGTTCACGCAGACAGTTACAAAATCACCAACTTGGGAATCCTATTTTACCTGGGACACTATTCGCCCTGGCAGATTTTATTACCGCGTTCAAGCATTTAATGATCGCGACCCACATAGTTTTTTTAGCTCTAAGCAACAAATTGATGTTACGGTTAATCCTCCCTCAACGACTAATGCTGATACCTTTGTTGAGATTTTTGATGAACCGCAAGACATGTGGTCTCTACCAAATCCCTTCAAATTATCTTGGCGCCCTGTAGTTTTTGCGCGTGGCTATGAAGTTGAATTTTCTGAAAACAAAACATTTGACGTAGTTAAGGTTTTTAAAACAAAAGATCTTTCGTCAGATATTCGTGTATCACGCGCGGGCTTTTACTATTGGCGGGTTAGACCATTAAGTGAGCATAAAGTTGGCATCGGTCCCTTTTCAGATTACCGCTCAGTTGAAGTTATTCAGACTAGACGGCAACCCGCAAGCGTAACTACTTTAACAGGACTATTTCCTATTGACCGCACAATGTTATTTGTCGGCAGGGGATTAATGCGTCTACCATTTCAGTGGATTTCTCCTTCAGAAAAAAGCAATTACGAGCTAGAACTTTCGACGACAGCAGATTTTAATAGTGTGCTTGTTAGTCTGCCTTCTAAGAAAAATAAAACTGTGGTTACAAAAGATTTGCCAGTAGGTAAAATTTATTGGCGCGTACGCTCTGGGGCCACGCTCTCAGCTATCAATTCGTTTATTTTACGTCGCGAACGAGAGCCTTATGTTAAACAGGTTGACGCTTCAATTCAAAAATAAAGAGGGGCCCATCCGTGTTGCGAATGGACCCCACAAAAGCTGAAAGCGCGATAAGCCGGATTCTGTCGAGGGCTATCATTCCTCTGGGAGCGCAATTACTTGCGCCCTCAAGCAGTCTACCCGAGAGCACGTGCGGGTCGCACTTATCGCTCTCCTATTTGACCTTGCTCCACACAGAGTTTGGCTGTTTTCACTCTGGCGACTCCCTGAAAAACTCCCGTTCCCATTTTTCAGATCTATGCCCCAGACATTCTCTCTGTTCCACTGTTCCTCACCTTACGGCGGGGGGACGTTATCCCCTGTGTCACCCTGCGGAGTCCGGACTTTCCTCCAGGCCTTTAAAGCCCAGCGATAGCCTACGCCTTCTGCCACCGCAGTGTACCAGATTGAGACAAAAAAAGGTATAGCCAGACTCTCACAAGGCTAAAGTCTAGTAGGTTTTGACCCGATAGGCCATCATGTGTGAGGAGGGTCGTTGCGTGAACCGCAAGTCTTTTGTATTTGTTATATTGATTCTAAGCTGCCTATTTTTAATGTATCAAAATTTCGCCATGCCTTTTTAAGCAAATTATTTCGTTTATATGTCTAGCGCCAGGTTGGCGAGCTCATCAGCGCGCTTATTGTGCTCTCTTCTTACGTGCTCAAAGAGAATATTTTTAATTTTTTTACGAAGCTCGTCGCAATCTCGGTAAAGCTGTTTAATACTTTCTGACTTAACTTTGTACTCACCTTTCATTTGCTTGATCATAAGCTCACTATCGCTTCTAAGAATAAGTTCTGTTACGTGATTAGCTACCGCGAGTTCTAAGGCCTTTTTAACGGCACTGTATTCAGCATAATTGTTAGTCTGATTGCCTAAAGCCCTAGCATACTCATATACAATTTCACCCTGAGAATCTTTTATCACAACTCCAATCGATGCAGGGCCTGGGTTGCCACGGCTAGCCCCATCGGTGTAAGCCACCACGGTGTTTGGCCATTTTGCAGAATTACCAAATTCTAAACGAGGATGTACTGTCATAATCAGTTACTCTAATGTAAAGTCCTCAAAAAAGGAAATACTAATGGTCGGTCTTTCTAATATTTCTAAACACTATGGCTCGAAAATTCTTTTCGCAAACTCTAGTATACAAATAAATCCGTCAGAAAAGATTGGGCTCGTTGGGCCCAATGGAGCAGGCAAAACTACACTTTTTCGCATTATTGTCGGCGAAGAAGGCGTTGACGACGGCTATGTAAGTATACCCAGCAAACTAAGTATTAGTTACTTTTCGCAAAATATTGAAGACATGCGCGGCCAGTCGGCCTTGCAAGAAGTTATACACGCAAATAAAACTTTAAATAAATTACGCACGCAACTTGGGCAATTTGAAAAAAAACTAGAAAACTCTGCTGACTCTGATATTTCAGAAGACGAAATGACCTTACTACTTGAACAGTATGGTGAAGTGCAAACTGAGTACGAACGCCTTGGTGGTTATACTTTAGAGGCCAGAGCTCAAGAAATTCTCAGTGGTCTTGGCATTTTACCCGACGACGCCAAACGACCAACTGAAACATTTAGTGGCGGCTGGAAGATGCGCATCGCTCTTGCAAAAGTACTAATCATTGACCCAGCTCTTTTATTAATGGATGAACCTACCAACCACCTCGATATAGAATCAATATTGTGGCTTGAGTCTTGGCTTGCGAGCTTTAAGGGCGCTCTGGTCATGACAAGTCATGATCGCGATTTTATGAACAGGCTTGTAACAAAAATATGTGAAGTCGCAGACAAAACAATCACTACATATTCAGGTAACTATGATTTTTATGAGCGAGAAAAGGCCCTGCGCCGCGAGCAATTATTAGCGGCACAAAAAAGACAGCAAGACATGCTGGCCAAAGAAGAAGATTTTATTGCGCGTTTTGCTGCCCGCGCCTCGCATGCGGCTCAAGTACAGTCTCGCGTTAAAAAAATCGAAAAAATTGATCGCATTGAAATACCGCCTGAAGAAGCGACTATGAGCTTTCAGTGGCCCGAGCCTGTTCGTGGCGGCGATGAGGTGGTTAAATTCACCAACTTAAAAAAAGTTTGGCCTATCGACGGCGGTAAAGAAAAATTGGTTTTTGAAAAGGCCTCGGCCTTAGTGAAGCGGCTTGATCGAGTTGCTGTGGTGGGGATTAATGGCGCCGGTAAATCTACTTTGCTAAAAATTGTAACCGGGCAAACCACGCCATCAGACGGCAACATACAAATAGGCCCCTCTATATCTGTCGGGTATTTCAGTCAAAACTCTCTTGAGATTTTAAACCCTAAAAACACTGTGGTTGACGAAGTGCATGACCGCATACCCAACTCATCTATTTCTTATGTGCGTAATTTGTTGGGCGCACTTCGCTTTAGCGGCGATGAAGTTGAAAAAAGAATTGGCATACTCTCGGGCGGCGAAAAAAGTCGCGTAGTTCTTGCTACCATTCTCGCTCAGCCCATTAATTTTTTGGTGTTAGATGAGCCCACCAATCACCTTGATATTAAATCTCGCGAGGTTTTACTAGAGGCGATTAAGCGCTTTCCGGGTACGGTGATGATTGTCTCTCACGATCGCTATTTTTTGCGCGAAATTACCACTCGCGTTTTCGAACTTGATAAACACCACCTGCAAATTTACGAAGGTAATTACAATTACTATTTAGAAAAAAAAGTATCGTTTTGAGACGTGTCACTACAGCTTACCTACTCTGCTATGAATAAGTGCTCGAGTGCTAATAACTCGTTCTGCCAAATTTGTTACAACTTTTTCACTAAGCGGCAGCGCTCGCAATGTTGAAATAGTAGTTTTAAGACTAAGACCCACGGGTAGCAAAACAAGATTAAAGATAAGCATTTTCTCTGCTGAATGAAGCTCAGATAGTTCGCGCAAATAGCCGTCATCATTAACTGCTAAAAAAAGTTCACTGTAAATCGTCGTATACTCATCTAATGACGATAAATAAAAACCAATATTTAGCGTTGTATTTACAATCGTAAAACATATAGGAGAAAAGGCACGTGATAGTGTACTTGCAGCAGATGCGGCTGTAATGGCAGAAGCGCTACGCAGCAGAAAAACTCCCTTTGCAAGTCTAGCCACCTTTGTTATCGGGATCCAGCATGCTAAATTGACCGCCAACACAAGTGCAAGGCTTTCAGCTCCTTCTTTTGTTTGCTTCCAACTATAGGCACTGTTTAAATCAGTTTGTACCTGAACCCAATCAACATCAGGAAAAAGAAGCATCTGCCTCGATGGCTGGCGCATCACATGTTCTATTATTGGGGCGTAACCCATAGCGAATAACTCTTCATTTCGACTAGCATTACCCATCTTTATTTTTTCCATACGCGCCGAATGTTTTTTTAAAGTCTCTGCGGCTTTTTCGCGAATTGTTTTAAACACTTTAAGAAGCTCTTGTTGAGAGGGTTCAGCTGATGACATAAGCACAACATACGGATCTTTTTTCGCTAAATTCATAAACTGTTCTTTAAGGCTTTCTCCAAGTTCCGCAAAATGTTCGCGATTACCTTTGATATCTACATCAAAGCGGCGCATGTCGCTTAGAAGTGGCTCGAAGTTTCTTTGGCTAATATGCGGATGGCCAAAGTAAAAATAATTTTCTACTGAGTTGTACCGTAAATCTAAATGATCGCATATATATCTTTTATCCATTTTAGCGCACGTCTCATAAAACAATTGGCGAATACTTTTAGTTAATATCGGTGCTTCAAAAGCAGTTTTAACCTCATCTTTTGTAATTGCCGGGAACGTCAAATTTTTTACCCCAATTTGTTCTGCAAGCGGGTGCTTTATTTTAAACGATTTAAAACCAATCGGCATCGGCGCATAGCAGTCGTCTACATCTTTACCAAATCTCTGTATTAAGTTTTGCACAGTATATGGTCCGGTATAAGGGGTACAGGCTGTAACCTCTACTTGCCGGCGAAATGCATTAAAAAACATATGTATATTACCAGCATCAAAAAAATTAAGAAGTATAAGAAGCTGCTTTAGAAATGGGTATTGATCGTGAATATTCTGCCGAATAACCTTTAAATCTTCTTCACAGCTAATGCCGCTATAAACACCACTTAAACATCCTTCAATCGCCTTTATTTTTGCAAAGTTAGCCATAAAAACAGATTCGAGGCGGTTATTGGCCTCAAGCAAAAATGCTTTTTCTACTGTTGCTTTATCAATACGATTGTCTGCATAGGATATGCTTTGCATATTTGGCCCCAGAGCCAAAAAAACACATAAATATATAGTACAAAAAAAGCGCATAACACACCTCTTAAGCGCGAAAGAGTTCAAATTTCATTCCAACTGCTAACCGCTCTAGGCTCTTTTTGGGCACAAAAAATAGGGCGGCACCTCAAGAAAATGCCGTATTTTGGTACTAGAGTGTCTAGATTTTCATCAGATTCTATATAAAACCTCTTAAAGCCCCACTTTTTCTCAACCACTTTTGGAATAGCGTTTGCACAAAGTAAGTTGGCTTTTCTTGCTGGCTATTCTTAACTCACTTTTAGGAGGTCAAATAAATGGCGCATAGTTTTCAAATACAAAATAAACATTCTCAATATCTATATATGATAGCTTTTTGTATTGCTCTATGCCCTTTGTTTTATTCTGAGCCAGCTTCAGCAGTGAGTTTTAACGGAGCAAAAAATGCAATTGGTCGTCTATGGAAACTTGGCGCTAAGGCCTCTACTGAAGAAATAGAACAAGGTCTTCGTATAGAAGGGCATGCTGTTGCCACACAAGAAGCTAAAATAATAACTGATCAAATTTATAAAAATTCAGTCGGCGTTTTTAGCGATTTTTCAATGCGCTTAACAGCTGGTGATATACCAGAAACAGTAGCACGATCTGCAGAGATCGAAAGCTTAGCGACTTACCTTAATGACGTAAGTCGCGAAGTTATAGTAATCGAAGGGCGGCAGGGCGTAGGCAAAACGCAAGTGGTGGCAGGCTTAGGCGCACGTATAACTAAAGGCAATGTGCCAAAGAATATTAAAGACTCTAAAATAATTGAAATTAACGTTGATAACTCAAATTTTGAAAACATCGGACAATTTGAAAGCTACCTTAAAATGCTTAAAGAAAAATATATTAATCAAAGCTTTATTTTTTATTTTTCGCGTTCACACAAGTTTGTACCAGACTCTAGCGTCACACGTGCTGATTTTGCCACATATGTCGAACGCATTCAATGGCACTTTGGCCGCGGCTCTAAATCACGTATTTTACTAGAGGGCGCCGAAGAAGAAATTGCCAAAGTAGCAGAAAAAAACTACCTAGTGAAAACAGCAACTCGCCTGAAAATAGCGCCCCTTGCTGAAGCCGACATAAAAATAGTTATTAAAAATCATGCGCTATTGCTTGAGAAGAATTTTAGTGGTGTTCGCATATCTGATGATATAATAAACAAAGCCGACGATTTAGCTAAACTTTACTATGCTAACGAGGGGCGCCCGGTTGGAACTATTCGCCTGCTAAATCTTGCTGTTAGTCGCAAACAAATGAGTTACTTTAGCGAAAATACGATTATTTCAGCTGAGCTTCATGCAGAGTTTGAACGGCTTACTCAAGAGCTTACTAGAGTTCAAGAAATAGTGCAAAAAGCCGCGGCAGATGGGGCAGTATTTGCACGCAAACGGGCGCGCGAAATTCCTGAGCAATTGAAAAAAATTAAAGACGCTATCGCAAGGGCTGACGAATCATTTGAAAAAATGAAGGCCCTTCGTAATGAATTTTCACAAATTAGTAATGCGACAAAAGGACGAAATCTTACTGCAGAAGAAACCAGGCGCCTAAACGAAATACGAAAAGAAGGCGAGAAAATGAACTTTGCTGACCTGGTGGCACAAGTACATGAAGAAAAAGGGATCAAAATTTCAGAAATGATGTTAAATAAAAACGTTCTTACAATAGATAACAAGATTGCGAGAATTAAAGAAACACTGTTCGGTCAAGATGAAGCTGTTGAGATCGTAGCACGTGCCTTTGAGCGCGCAAAATCTCTATTTAGAGGCAACCGAAAAAAACCACTTGATTCGATGATTTTCTTAGGGCCAACCGGCGTAGGCAAAACCCAACTAGCCTTAACGGCGTCTGAACTCGAGGGTCGACCACTTATTCGCGTAAACATGAGCGAATATATGGATTCAACCGCTGCTAATAAACTTATTGGCAGTAGCCCCGGTTATATTGGCTACGGAGAAGGCCATAACTTAGTTGATGATGTAATACGCAACCCAAATGCAGTTATTTTGTTTGATGAAATCGAAAAGGCCGATCCAAAAGTTTATGACCTATT
>MEPT01000125.1:6860-7214 GCA_001769925.1 Bdellovibrionales bacterium RBG_16_40_8 | reverse complement strand
GGCAATGGGCGCATAGCCGATTTTACAAACACATTAATTGTAATGACCTCGAATTCTATTCAAAAAGTTGAAAAAGGCACCAATCGCGCTCAATTAATTGAGCGATTATTTGCCACCGGTAAATTTCGTCATGAGCTACTGAACAGAATTAATCACTACGTGGTATTTAAACAAACCGGCAAAGAAGAACTTATCTCAATTGTTGGTCGAGAAACCGAAATGCTAAATAAAGATTTAGCTGAAAGAATTATAAATCTAGAAATTAGTAATCCCGCTAAAGAAATCATGGCAGCAAAGATATTAAAAGCAACACAGGGCTCTGGACGCGATATGGTGCGAGCTTTTGAGCAAGAA
>MEPT01000125.1:4001-6826 GCA_001769925.1 Bdellovibrionales bacterium RBG_16_40_8 | reverse complement strand
TGGTATTTATAAGAGTAAATCAGTTGGCGCCGATGGTGTTACTCGTATAGTAAATCACTCTCTAGATGTTAAAGAAGGCGACAAAATTATAGTCGAGTATGTAAGTGCTGCTGATGATTTTATTTTTAAAATTGCCAAAACATCAAAATAATTTTAACGGGTGCGATAATGTAGTGTTACCGCACCAGTATATTTTTGAATTGCCATGGATCAGCAGTATCAATGTCTTCTGAATAAAATTTTGCACGACCTTCAAGAGGCGTCCAATTGGTGTAGTAGCCTTTGACCTTACCCAAATAAGGTAGCTGCAACTCAAGACACCGCTTAAAATCCATTTCATCAGCTTCAACAATACCGGCTTTTGGATTTTCAAGAGACCAAGCCATTCCAGCTATGATCGCCGATGTTACCTGCAAGCCAGTCGCATTTTGATAGGGTGCCAACTGGCGCGTCTGTTCAATCGAAAGCTGCGAGCCATACCAATATGCATTTTTGTCGTGCCCGTAAAGTAAAACACCAAGTTCATCGATCCCATCGACAATTTCATTTTCATCTAAAATATGTTGTTCTTCTTGACAATGACCCTCTTTGCCAAACATTTCTTCTAATGACAAAATGGCATCATTACAGGGGTGATAAGCGTAGTGACAAGTTGGGCGGTAGGCGGGCTTTTTACCCTCTCCGACGGTAAAGTAGTCAGCAATCGAAATAGATTCATTATGCGTAACAAGCCGGCCAAATTGTGCACCAGGCGTTGGACACCATGTTCTCACTCGAGTAGCCGCTCCCGGCTGCTCTAAGAAAATTGCAGCCTGACACCCGAACGCATGATTACGACCATTTCTAGGCTTCCATTTTTCAAAAGTCCCCCAGCCAAGCTCTGCGGGCTGCATACCCTCACCCACAAATCCATCAACTGACCATGTATTCACAAATACATTCATCGGTTTTGGTTGCTTTGAGCGCTGTGAATCGCGTTCTGAAATATGAATGCCTTTCACTCCTGTTTTTTGCATCAATTTTGCCCACTGTTCTCTGCTCGAAGGCATTTTAAATGGTATACGAAGATCACCTGCTAAGTTAATAAGCGCTTGTTTTACAAACCAAGAAACCATCCCGGGATTAGCTCCACAGCAAGAAATAGCTGTTATTCCGCCTGGATTTTTTGCTCTTTCGTCTAAAACTGTTTCGCGAAGCGCATAGTTTGAGCGAGCCGCGGCACTTTTAGTTTTATCAAAATAAAATCCGGCCCACGGCTCAACCACCGTGTCGATGTAAAACGCGCCAATATCTCGACAAAGCTTCATTAAATCTAAAGAGCAAACATCTACAGATACGTTCACACAATATCCGGCGCCCGAGCCATTTTTTAGTAATGGCGTAAGAACCTTCTCGTAGTTTTGTGCGGTTAGGCCCGTTTTAATAAAACGAATACCGCGCTCGTCTAAAAGTTTTCGATCACGATCACTTGGATCAATCACCACCATACGACTTTTTTCAAATTTAAAATGTCTTTCCATAAGTGGTAGGCAACCTCGCCCAATAGAACCAAAACCGATCATCACGATTGGGCCAGTGATTTCACCATAGTTGGTTGATGGCGGTGAAAAAAAGTTATTTTTTAACATAATATTAACCCTCCAATTAGCTAAAATTCTTCTTTAATCTTTTGTATTGCCGCTGTAATGTTTCTTACTGAAGCCGGAACGACAAAAATAGTATCGTCACCTGCAATGGTACCTAAAATTCCGATGGTGCTTCTAAGGCTATCAATATGTCTGGCAACAAGACTTGCTGATCCTGGTGTTGTGTGTAGTACAATCATGCTTTCATTTGCTTGCATGCTCGTGATGAGTCCACCTAAATCGTGACTCAAGTGAGGCGGTAAAGGCTGATGATCTTCGGGCAATCGGTACATAACCTCACCTTCGGCATTGGTCATTTTTACCGCGCCAATACGCCTGAGATCTCTAGATACCGTACTTTGTGTAACGTCGAACTTTTTAGTGCGCAATTCTTTACAAAGTTCATCTTGAGTACTTGATTCACTAGAGCGAATTAATTGCCGCAAAACCGATAATCGATCTTGTACATTACTTTTTGAATTAGCTTGCTCGGCCACATACCACCTCGTTATTAATAACCGATCTACGGCTTTGATTTTTACCATCAGTTAATAATGTACCTATTTTTTCATCCGTAAGAAGGGCGCTGGCTAAACTTGCATGTAAAACTCTAACCTGTTTTATACCTAAATTAATGGCCATGGTCATAGCTTTTACTTTCGTATACATACCGCCCGAGATCACTCCACTATCAATCATGCTCTCAATTGTTAGCATATTCGCTTTTGCTACAAGCTTTTTATTTTCGTCGAGTATGCCACTTTGATCAGTAAGAAAAATCAATTTTTTTGCCTTTAGCGCTATGGCGATTTTAGTCGCTGCCCAATCGGCGTTCACATTGTATTTCTCATTTTTCTCACCAAACCCAATTGGCGCAATTACTGGTATAGTAGTAGGAAAAAGCGCAAGACTTGATTCAATGGCAGCAGTATTAACAAATTCAACTTTGCCTACTTGTATTAGTTCGGGGTGCTCTTGCGAACAAAACAAAATACCATCGCTTGCACCAGATAGACCTACCGCCGGGATTTTAGCAGAGCGAAAACTACTCACAAGCATAGAGTTAATGTTTCTTGCTAATACATCTTCGATAACATCAATCATTTCATGAGTTGTCTGACGTTGCCCATTGACAAACTTCCATTGAATTCCGCGCTTAGTGAGCTCTTGATTAATAGCCGGTCCGCCACCATGAACCAG
>MEPT01000125.1:1481-3977 GCA_001769925.1 Bdellovibrionales bacterium RBG_16_40_8 | reverse complement strand
GTAGCCTCGCACTAGCATTGAAAGCTCTTGTAAGGTAGTCGGATTCTGCAATGACGAACCACCTAATTTAATAACAATTCTTTGTTTCATGAATACTCCGTATTAATTTCTACATACTTACTCGAGAGATCACAGCCCCATGCCATCGCAGTATGACGACCAGAATTCAGGTTGATCTCAATCACAACAACTGTTTGCTTAAGTAGGGCTTTAACCTCATCTTTAGAAAATACGATGGGCTGGCCTTTTTCAAAAAGAACAACTCCCTGAAGTCGAAGACTCATGCGGTTTAATTGCTCTGCCGGCACTTGCTCTGCGCCAAGGCGTGCAACGATACGACCCCAATTTGGGTCTTCACCATGCATTGCTGTTTTTATTAGCGGCGAAAGCGTCACGCCGCGGGCTGCTTTTCTAGCAAGCTGTAAATCAGAAGCACCTTTGATCTTTACTTCTATTAGTTTCGATGCCCCTTCACCATCTGCAGCAATTGATTTTGCTAGAAAAATAGCAATATCTTCAACAACAGCTTCAAATTTTTGCATGTCTTTTTCTGTCTTAAGCTCAACGCCGGTTGCACCATTAGCCATTAAAAAGCAGCAGTCATTTGTTGAAGTATCGCCATCAACACTAATCATATTAAAGCTTACATCTGCAGTTTTTTTAATTAATTCATTAGCATGTTTCTTGGTTAGCTTTGCATCAGTTAATATATAGCCGAGCATAGTTCCCATGTTTGGATGAATCATACCCGAGCCTTTACAGATACCCGTAACTCGTACTTGCCCGTCAGAGAGAGTGACCAACGCCGTAACTGCCTTTGGCACAAGATCAGTGGTCAAGATTGCCGTGGCGAAGCTTTCGGCGCAATCATTGGCGCGTGTTACAAGATCTGACATTGATGGCAATATTTTATCAATATCGAGTTGCTCGCCAATCTTGCCGGTACTGGCAATGAGCACTTGATTCGTGTCACAGTTCAAACTTTTTGCAGCGGCTGCTGCCATCATCAAGTTTTTCTCTATGCCCGCAATGCCTGTAGCGGCATTGGCTTGACCAGAGTTGGTCAAAATAGCTCTAATGTTTTCTGCTGGCAGTAGTTTTTGCGAATATAAAATTGGCGCAGCTTTAAATTCACTAAGCGTAAAAACTCCGGCTGTAATAGCTGGCAATTCTGAAATTAACATCCCGATATCGGGCCGGTAGCGACGAACTCCACAGTTAACGCCGCTGGCAAGAAACCCTTTAGGTAAGGGTGTGCGACGAACCCCTGGTCCTGGCGTCATGTCAATGCCTCCAAATGACTTACTCCTGTTGAAATTGGTAAGTCTGAAATGCGGTTAAAGTTTTCAATGGCCTGACTAGCAGCGCCCTTCAATAAATTATCAATGCATGAAAAAAGATATAGTTTTTGCCCATCTACCTTGTAACTAATATGTGCTCTTGCTGTTCCTACTACATTTTTAAGTGACAATAATTTAGGAGAAGCTTCAAGATTACCATAACTAATAAGAGAATATTCGCGGTAAGCTTCAGCAAAAGCCGCCTCTACATCTTTAATTGTTTTTTTATTATGTAGTTGTGAGTAGATGCCAGCAATAATACCCCGTCGAACAGGCAGTAAAGATGTTGTCATGTGAGCTTCAATTTTTTTATTAGTAACTACTTCTATAGCTTCAACAATTTCTGGGTAATGCTGATGTCTTCCGACTTTGTACGGGAGACATTCGCCGTCGACTTCAGTGAACAATAGATTCTCAGAAGCTTTTTTGCCGGCTCCAGTAGTCCCTGACTTAGCATCAATCACAATATTATTTTCATTAATAAGTCCGTTTTTAAGAGCGGGTATCAACGCCAGAGTAATAGCTGTTGCATAACAGCCTGGGTTTGCAATAAGCATTCCTGTAGATGGCCCGGCCCATGGCGAAAGCCCATATTGCGCCTTCGCCAAAATCTTTTTCTCAGTATGCTCAAAACCATACCAAGCTAAATAGTCATTTTTTTTCAGTCGAAAGGCTCCACTGAGATCGATCACTTTTTTGCCTTGTGCGATAATCTTTGGTACTAATTGCAACGACACCTCGGCGGGGGTTGCGAGAAAAACCACATCTGTTAAGTAATTAAAAATTTCTGAATCTGGCAAACACTCTACCCGCGTTGCATTTTTAGAACTCAAATAATTGGCGAGCTTAAACTCTGATGTGGCAAAACAATGAGTAAGCGCTGCCCTGGGGTGATGCAGTAAAAGCCTGGCCAGTTCTAGGCCAACATAGCCACGCGCCCCCACTATAGAGCAAGTTATTTTGCTATTTTGTGATACTGTATTTTCTGGCAAATTAGCCCCTGTATATTTATGCACCATGCATGCATATTAATTGATTTTTAGCCGCCAGTCAATGTTTTATTTGTTTATAGGGCAAATTTGTTGCATAATTAAGCTGCCGACGTGATACGCCGATTAAAGGAGTTTGTTATGAAATTTCGTTTTCCAATTGTTAT
>MEPT01000125.1:0-1422 GCA_001769925.1 Bdellovibrionales bacterium RBG_16_40_8 | reverse complement strand
ACGCTCTTGAAAAAGAAGGCATAGAAATACTTGGGGCCACTAGTTATGGCGACCTTACTGCTTTTGCCCAACATCAAAGTCACGCCTGTGCTTTTTTACTTTCAATCGACGATGAAGAATTTGGCTCCGGTAGCTCCAAAGAAACAGAAGATGCTTTAAAAGGACTTCGCGTATTTATGGACGCGATTCGCTTTAAAAACGCCGATATTCCTATTTTTCTCTATGGTGAAACGCGAACGTCGCGACACATCCCCAATGACATTCTTAAAGAACTGCACGGATTTATTCACATGCATGAAGATACACCTGAGTTTGTCGCTAAACACATTATCAGAGAAGCTCGCATATATTTAGACTCAATTGCGCCGCCTTTTTTTAAGTCGTTGCTAAATTATGCGCAAAATGGGTCATACTCATGGCATTGCCCAGGGCATTCTGGTGGCGTTGCTTTTTTAAAATCCCCAGTAGGGCAAATGTTTCACCAGTTTTTTGGTGAAAACATGCTCAGGGCAGATGTCTGTAATGCCGTCGAAGAATTGGGGCAGCTACTTGATCATACTGGGTCAGTCGCAGCCTCAGAAAGAAATGCTGCGCGCATTTTTAATGCCGATCACCTATTTTTCGTGACCAATGGCACCTCTACTTCAAATAAAATAGTTTGGCACTCTACTGTTGGGCCTGATGATATCGTAATCGTTGATCGTAATTGCCATAAATCAAATCTTCACGCGTTAATGATGACTGGCGCCACCCCGATATTTTTAACTCCCACCAGAAATCATCACGGTATTATCGGGCCGATACCAGCTCAAGAGTTTTCAATGAAGAGTATCCAGAAAAAAATTGATGCCCACCCATTTATTAAAGATAAAAAAAAGAAGCCACGAATTCTAACGCTTACGCAAGGCACTTATGATGGGATTAGCTACAACGTTGAAGCAATTAAAAAAATGCTTGATGGTAAAATAGACACTCTCCATTTTGATGAAGCATGGTTGCCACATGCCGCCTTTCATGATTTTTATAAAAATATGCACGCAATCGGCAAAGATAGCCCGCGCGCAAAAAAATCTCTAATCTTTGCAACTCAGTCGACGCACAAAATGCTTGCCGGCCTAAGCCAAGCTTCACAAATATTAGTTAAAGAGTCTGAAGCGAAAAAACTAAATCATCATGTGTTTAACGAAGCTTATCTGATGCACACCTCAACAAGCCCGCAATATTCAATTATTGCTTCATGTGACGTTGCCGCCTCAATGATGGAGGCTCCTGGCGGGACAGCGTTAGTGGAAGAAAGCATTATCGAGGCGATGGATTTTCGCCGAGCTATGCGTAAGGTCGGTAAAGAATGGGGCGAGGGCTGGTGGTTTAAAATTTGGGGGCCAGATCGTATCGCCCCAGAAGGAATTGGCGCGCGCGATA
>MEPT01000124.1:35196-35384 GCA_001769925.1 Bdellovibrionales bacterium RBG_16_40_8 | reverse complement strand
TGATATTGAAACACATAGATCTAATTATACCCGCATAGAATACGCGGTTGTTAGACCATCACATGACATTAGTAAAATTGCCTCGCAGAAGGCAAAAAGTTTTCCGGGAATAATAAATTTTCTATTGGGTGGGCTCGGTCCGGTTGCAGAATCAGCTGAACTTGCTAGCTATATACTTTTTGTATCTG
>MEPT01000124.1:33620-35172 GCA_001769925.1 Bdellovibrionales bacterium RBG_16_40_8 | reverse complement strand
TTGGTTATACAGACATTATGAATCAAAAAAAAATTATTTTGCAATGGCTTGAAAAGCCGATCTAGAAAAATCAGACTAAAAAGATCTTGTTAAAAAATTCTTGATCCAAGAAGCAATTATTTTACTGTTTGATGGTTGAATGAGCGTTTTCTTTGCTGACTTATAAAGTTCTTTGCCAAGTTCATCAATTCGCGATTTCATGCGACTTTTCGTAAATTCGGCAGTGAATTCTGGGTGGCCCTGCATGCAGAAAATGTGTTGATTAACCATATACATTTGAATTGGGCAAAAGTCGTTTTTTGCAATGAGTGTAGCCTCTCTAGGTAGTTGCATCACCTGATAGCGGTGACTAAAAAAAAGTGTAATTTTAGAGCGAAAGGGTGTCATCCAAGGTTTCTGTGTAGTAACGCTGAAAGTGTGAGCGCCGACGCCCCAGCCAAGGCGTGATTGATCAACTCGTCCGCCGAGGGCTTGAGCGATAATCTGGTGACCAAAGCAAATTCCAACTAGTTGATGTTTTTGCCTATGGCATTCTTGTATAAATTGGCTAAGTTTTAAAATCCAAAGATCTTTATCAATAGTATTTTTAGAGCTGCCGGTGATAATCCAGCCGGTGCAATCAGATACTGAACTTGGCCATTCGCCATGGGCTATGCGATACATCCTAGCGGGTAGCCCAGGTATACTTTCACGTATAAATTCTAATAGCATTTTTGAATATTGCAGCTGGTAGCTCTGGGGGGGAGAATCGCATTCGTAGGCGTTAAGTATACCTATCAAGTAAAAGCCCTCTCTAAAACAAGCCGGAACGTTTCTTCTGAAACTGGTATCATATTAGATTGATGACAGGGATCTTTAAAAGCTTTAGCGGCGATTAGTGAAATTTGCTCTTTCTTTACCCCGTGATTTTTTAGACCAAATTTAATACCAAGCTTTTTAAAAAATAATTCACAAGATGTCGAAAGTTTCTCTTGAGCAAGATCAAGCTCTGCAAAAATACTTAATACGCGATTAAAGCGTTTTTTTTGCTCTGAATTTAAATTACTACCTTCTATAAGATCAATACTTTTAGGTAACACAAGTGCATTGGCGAGTCCGTGATGTAAGTTACACACCGAAGATAGTGGATGTGCAAGAGAGTGAATCATTCCTAAACCTTTTTGAAATGCAGCGGCCCCCATGCTTGCGGCAAGCATCATTTGCCCGCGAGCCTCGAGATTAGAGCCGTCTTTCACAACAAGCGGCAAATTTTTTAACACGAGTCGAATACCTTCTAGTGCTATACCGTCAGCAAGCGGATGAAACCCGGGGGCAAAAAATGCTTCAAGGCAGTGAGTGAAGGCATCAATGCCTGTAGCTGCGGTTAAGAGTGGTGGTAAATCTTTGGTGAGCTTTGGTTCAAGTGCGGCAATCGTCGGCAGCAATTTAGGGTGAAAAATAATGGTTTTTTCTTGAGAGCTTCGTAAAATAATCACGCCAGACCGGCCAACTTCACTACCGGTGCCAGCAGTAGTTGGTACTGCAAAAAGCAGCGGGAGTTTATTTGTTATAT
>MEPT01000124.1:33239-33533 GCA_001769925.1 Bdellovibrionales bacterium RBG_16_40_8 | reverse complement strand
CCGCCTATAGCGACCACACAATCACAATTATTTTGTTTGTAAGTAGCGGCACCTTTTTCAACATCTTCTTCTATTGGGTTAGGGTGAGTATCAGCAAATATTGTAACTGATAAGCCCTTTTCTTTTAACTCTGAAACAACTGCATTGACAATACCCATTTTAACAAGAGTTTGATCGGTAACTATGAGAGGTTTTTTAAGATTTAGCGTAGAGATTCGTGACGCCATTTCTTTAAGTGCGCCATCTCCGTACAATATTGTTGTTGGATAATTAAATTGCTTCAATTGGTGACCT
>MEPT01000124.1:27589-33164 GCA_001769925.1 Bdellovibrionales bacterium RBG_16_40_8 | reverse complement strand
TTTTATGAAATGCTCAATAAACTCCTTACCCATTAGTATACGTGCTTCTTTTGATTTACGTAAATTTTCTATAGAGCTGCGTAAATTTGTGGGAAACTGCCGGTCTTCATTTAATTTATCCTGTACGGCGTAGGCGCTGCCAGTGATAGGTTTTTCAAGTTTTAATTTTTGTTCAATGCCGAGAAGTCCAGCCCCGATCATAGCCGCCGCTGCGATATAAGGGTTAGCATCGGCCGAGCCAACACGAAATTCAACGCGCTGAGATTTTTCGCTACCAGAAATTACTCGCAAGGCCGTAGTTCTATTTTCAACTCCCCAAGTTGAAGCGGTGGGTGCCCAAAACCCTTTCACTAAGCGGGTGTATGAGTTTATTGTCGGTGAAGTTAAAGCTAAAAATGATTTTAAATATTTAATTTGCCCAGCTACGTAATGCTCCATTATGGTACTTATATTATGGTCTTTGTTTTTGTCATAAAAGAGTGGCTTATTTGATTTCAAATCGAAAAGTGACTGGTGAATGTGCCCGCTTTGTCCGGGTAGATTCAAATTCCAACGAGCCATAAAAGTAGGTAAAATGCCGCGTTTTTGAAAAAAAACTTTTGTGAAAGTTTTTAATAAAATTGCCTTGTCGACTGCGTTAAGGGCCAAGTCATAGCGAATGGCGGCCTCCCAAACTCCTGGGCCGGTTTCGCAGTGTAAACCCTCTAGAGAAAAATTCATTTGCGAACAATAATCCATAAAGGCGCAGAAAAGATCAGAATGGGTAGAGCTTCTAATAACTGAGTAGCCAAACATTCCGGGAGTGAAGGGCGTCAGGTTTTGATAATTTTTGGCAAGCGCTGATTGTGGGGTCTCATTAAAGAGAAAAAATTCGTACTCAAAAGCTAGATTGCAGCCAAAACCCATTTCTTCGGCTTTTTTAAGTATGCGCTTAAAGGCTTGGCGAGGGCACACCGGATGATCTGGGCGCCCGTCTTCTGTAACAAATTCAGCTAAAAAAAATGGTATTTTTTCATCAGGCAAAAATCTCTCTGTTGACCTATCTATGCGGCATAAAGCATCTGGATAAGCTGTATGCCAGCCAGTAAAACTTGTATTATCATAGAGCTGATCATTTACATCCCAACCAAAAACGCAATCGCAAAACCCTCCGCCATTTTTAAGTACAGATTCAAATTTTTCTAAAGAAATATATTTGCCGCGTAAAATGCCGTCGACGTCAGTTATAGCAAACTTGATTCTTTCGATGCCGCGCGACTTATAACCTTTTATTTTTTCGGCCAGTGATTGGGCCATGTTTTTTATCCTTTTGTGATTGTGCGAAAATGTATCGCTTTATTTCTGGTGACACTATAAAATCCATACTTCGAAAGTGATGAGCCGCAGCCGCTGTGTTTTACCCCAGTCCAGGGCAAAGCGGGGTCAAGATAGTCGCAGCGATTCATAAACACCGTGCCGACATCAGCCTGTGCAGCAAACTCATGCGCTAACTTTAAATTTTTGGTAAAAATAGCGGCAGTTAAGCCGTACGCTGAGTCGTTTATGTGGCGAAGCGCCTCTTCCATGTTATGCACCTTCATAACTGGTAAAACGGGCCCGAAATTTTCTTCTTGCATAATTTGCATATTATTTTTTACGTCTGTAAGTAGTGTGGCTTGAAAAAAAGTTCCGGCAGATATTTTTTTGATATTACCACCAGAGATAATTTTAGCACCATTTTTTTTTGCCTCATTTATTTGTTCAAGTATAATTTTAACGCTCTTTTCTTGTGCTAATGGGCCAAGGCTAGTTGATTCGTCGGTGGGGTCACCAATAGTATAGGCGTCTACTAATTTTTTAGCCTTGATAATAAAGTCATCGTATATACTTTCGTGAACATAAGCGCGCTCCATGCCGCAGCAAGATTGACCAGCGTTGTACATGGCGCCATCGACAATAGTTTCTGCGGCATGCTGAATGTCAGCGTCGCTATGAACATAGGCAGCGTCTTTTCCGCCTAATTCTAGTGCGGGCATCATAAATTTGTGACTTGTGTGTCGTAAAATACTACGTCCGCCCGATACTGATCCGGTAAACACGACATGATCTACGGGGCTTTTTTCAATTAATTCGCCGGTAACTGTATGATCAATCACTGTTTGTATAAGAAGATTTTTATATGGGCCTAAGTTTTTAAAGGCCATTTCAAAATGTGCGCCTATTTTAGGAGTTAGGCTTGAATGTTTTAGTAATACGGTGTTGCCGGCTATAAGTGCTGGGATAACAGAATTCACAGTAATTAAAAGCGGATAATTCCAAGCAGAAATCACAAATACTACGCCAAGGGGTGCATGTTCTATTGAGCGCTCAAATCCGGGTTTATCCTCGAGCTTATCAGGCTTGAGAACTGATTCTGCAATACTACAAAGATAATTGGCGCGCTCAAAAAAACCATTTAACTCATTTCTGGCGTGCGCCAATGGCCGCCCAATTTGTTCACAAATATCTACAGCTATTTTTTCACGATTTTGATCGAAGTATTTAAGACCTTCATGTACCAGTTCAAGTCGTTGCGACAATTTTAGCTGGCGCCATGATATCTGTGCGTTTTTAAGGCTTAAAAGTTTCTCATGCGCGTGAGAGTAGGTTTCAAGTGAAAATCGTGCGGTTTCTTCACCAGTAAAAGGATTTTTTGTTATAAGCGTAGCCATATGACTTCATATTTCAGAACAAGATAAGAAGTCAGTCAATTACTATAAGCAGTAGTGAACCAGCTGGTAGTTACCAGGTACAATGTCCTGCGGAAATACGATCTTCATCCCATCTATAGTGTATCCAGAGCGCGTTTCATCCTGAGAAAGTAGTTTTTAGTGTAATTACAGAGCGCGTAATTACAGAGCGTGAGCGATTCTGTCACTCCTGATTACCAAGCGACTATGCGATCTCTAACAACTAAACTTTACCAATGCTAGGAGCTATCACGCCAGGCTTGCACTACTAATCGAGCATGCGCTCGCGGATATCCTTGCCCCTCAATATTATTAATTACGATGTAGTCCGCGAGTCGTGCGGCGTACTTCATTGTTGCAACAATGCTGCTAAACGGTCGGTGATCCCAAAAGTTGCGTTTTTGAAAAGTACTTTGATTTAATAAAGTGTCGTCGCCGTGGTTGTTGTTTGTATTTGCGTGGGTGCCTGAGCTTATATTGGCAATACGCTTGATATGTAGTGCGATTTCTCCAGCCACTGCGCGAATAAAATGAAGATATAGCTCACGGCTCATAAACTGTACGCGCAAATGTAGATGGTTGCCAGCGTTACCTATGCCAAGAATCTTGGCCTGAGTGCGACGCGCATGTTTGGTAAGAACTCGAGAAATCATATCGCGATTCTTGGGGCGTACAAGCGACCACACTCCACGCGCTTGAGATGACCGTAGCACAAGATGCATAGAGTAGCGTGTTGAGACGGTACGTTTGCCGCGCCCGCATCGCCGATTGCGCAGAATACCGCCATAGGCTGAAACATGAAGATGAGGGGGGTGTTTTTTTTGTGCCCTTGCCATGCAATCGCCGAAACATATGTGACCGATGGTCTTAAGTCAAGAGTAAAAATTTTGTGAGGGCCGGATATTGGCGCGATATGGCCTAGACATAGACCAGAGTCCAAGGGTGAAGCGGTGGTCCAAAGGCAGGCAAGCAGTATAAGGGTAGACTAGTAGCCCAAAAGCCTACCAAAAATGTAAAAACGACCATAAAATTATTTAGATGTCAGATTCAATGATTCGCGAACAAGCTAGACGATTTTTGCGCACAGAACTATTGCCGCATGTTGATGAGCTCAATGAGAAAGCTGAATTTCCTGAGCGGGTGTACCGTGAATTTTTCAAGGCCGGGTTTGGCGCGGCCTTTATGCCAGAAGAGTGGGGCGGCAATGACGACTATCCTGGTTACTTAGGTATCGCAGAAGAAATGGGTCGTGTTGACCCAGGCTTTGCGCTTTCGGTTTTGGCGAATTCAATTTTATTTGGCAATAATGTTTTAAAACATGGCACACCAGAGCAGAAGAACAAATATTTACCGCCAATGATGGATGGTTCGAAAATAGGTTGTTGGGCATTGACAGAGCCCTCTGGCGGGTCTGATGCAGTTGGAATAAAAGCGATCGCTGAGAAAGTTGGCGATAAATATATTTTAAATGGAGCAAAGACTTTTATTACTAACGCCCCCGTTGCTGATTTTTTTATTGTTTTAGCAAGACTTAAGGGCACAGAAGATAAAGGCATAGAGGGGGGTTGCGCATTTATTCTCGAGCGCGGCATGAAAGGGTTTTCTCTTGGCAAACCACTAAAAAAAATGGGGCACAAAACGTCGCCAACGGGTGAAATGTTTTTTGAAAACTGCGATGTGCCAGCTGCAAATCTGCTCGGCGTTGAAGGAAAAGCCTTTTTTGACATGAAAAAGTCTTTAGATTTTGAGCGAGCTTCTTTTTCTGCAATCGGCCTAGGTATAATAGATGAGCTTTTAGGAATTATGGTTAAGTACTCTGCAACTCGCGAACAATTTGGTAAACCCATTGCTGAATTTCAACTCATTCAAGAAAAAATCGCACAAATCGGCGCTGAATTTGCAACGCTCAAGGCATATTGTGCCGTAACCGTAGAAAAAATTTTGCGTAATGAGCGTTGTACTAAAGACGCTGCAATTATGAAGTATTTGCTCTCGCGACTGTTGGTTCGTGCAGCCGATGAGGCCATTCAAATATTGGGCGGCTACGGGTATATGACTGAATATAGAGTTGAGCGCTATTATCGCGATGCTAAGCTTTATGAGATTGGCGGCGGCACTAGTGAAATTCAAAAACTAATTATCGCAAAAGAGGTTATGAAAGAATATCTCGCCCGTACAGATGTGGGTGGACGCTCATGAGTCAAGAATTGGTAAATCAAATACTGGTAGAAAAAGAGACTAATCGAAAAATGGGCGGTGACGCCGCAATTAACAAGCAGCACAATCTTGGCAAGCTTACTGTGCGAGAGCGCCTGGCAATACTAGCTGACAAAGATTCATTTTTAGAGTTTGGGATTTTAGCTGATCATAGCCCAACTAATTTAGATTTGGCAAATAAGCACACTCCTTGTGATGGAGTTGTGACAGGAATTTGCTTGATCGATGATCGCCCGGTTGCTGTCGTGGCATATGATTTTACCGTAGTTGCAGGTTCGATGGGCGAGGTTGGAGAGCGCAAGGTTGAGCGTATGCGAAAACTAGCACTTGAAGAGCGTATTCCAATAGTGTGGCTTCTTGATTCTGCTGGAGCACGTATTCAAGAATTTGCAGGAGCACACTTTGCTGGTGTTGGCAGTCTTTTCTATGAACAGGTAGAAATTTCTGGAGTTGTGCCGCAAGTGGCAGCGGTTATGGGGCCGACAGCTGCAGGCACTTCTTATATTGCGGCACTGGCTGACTACGCGCCTATGGTTCGAGGCACAAGCAGCATGGCACTTGCCGGACCCCCACTGGTAAAAGCAGTTATTGGTGAAGAAATTTCTACTGAAGATTTGGGCGGCTCGAAAGTGCATTGTCAAATTAGCGGA
>MEPT01000124.1:27393-27553 GCA_001769925.1 Bdellovibrionales bacterium RBG_16_40_8 | reverse complement strand
ATTGAAGCCATTCGCAAATACTTAAGTTACTTTCCGTCACACTGTGAGCAGAAGCCGCCAGTGAAATCAGAGCCAGCCAATTTGGGCATGTCTATGGGTGATGATATATTATCGGTGGTGCCAGATAATACTCGTCAAGCATTTGATATGAAAAAGGTGA
>MEPT01000124.1:19992-27246 GCA_001769925.1 Bdellovibrionales bacterium RBG_16_40_8 | reverse complement strand
CTGATAAAGCGTCTAGATTTATGCTAACTTGCGATGCTTTTCAGATACCGCTGATTTTTTTGCATGATTGCCCCGGATTTATGGTTGGCTCACAGGTTGAAAAAGCCGGAATTATTCGTCATGGGGCGAAAATGCTTCACATTGTAGCCAATCTTTCTGTACCTAAGCTGAGTGTTGTAGTTCGTAAAAGTTACGGCGCCGGATATTTTGTTATGTGTGGTAAAGGTCTTAAGCCAGATCTTATTGTTGGGTGGCCAAGTGCTGAAATTTCACTAATGGGTGCAGAGGGTGCTGTAAGTATAGTTATGAAAAATGAAACTAATTCTGAATCAAAAGCGCAAAAAGTTAGCGAGTACAGAGCTAACATTGGTGGACTAATATCTGCTAGACAAGCGCATATTGATGACATCATTGATCCACGCGACACACGTCAGGTGCTATATCGTGCGCTACAGTTTATGCAGAATAAATGCTCGCGGCCTAAAATTCGAAAACACGGGGTGATGCCCGTATGAAACCAGTTATTATTACTGCGGCATTAACCGGAGCTATTGCTGATCGTAAGCAGTGCTCGGCTATTCCGTACACTCCTGTTGAAATTGCAGAAGAGGCAAAGCGCGCTTATGATAGCGGAGCCACCATTGTGCATATCCATGCTCGTGAAGATAATGGCTCACCCAGCTGGCGGCCCGTGGTTTTTCAATCAATTTATGACGAAGTAAGAAAGCGAACTCCTGTTATAATTAATTTCTCTACCGGCGGTATAGGCAATACCATAGAAGGGCGCACTGAGTACCTAGAGACAGTACGTCCTGATATGGCTGCGCTCAACATGGGCAGCATGAACTACGCAGTGTATAGTTCTAAAAATAAAAAATTTTACTTTGACGAGGTTTTTGCCAATCCGTTTAAAGATATAATAACGGCTTTGAGGCGTATGAAAAAAGCGAGCGTAATACCAGAAATGGAATGTTTTGACTCGGGTCACATTTCAAATGCTGATCCCCTAATTGACATGGGGTTATTAAAACCGCCTTATCACTTTAGTTTGATTATGGGGGTTACCGGGGGGATTGCCGCAACACCTAAGCATCTTAAATTTATGAGCGAAATTTTACCCAAAGAATCCTCGTGGCAGGTAATAGGCATTTCACGAGATCAGTGGTGGTTATGCGAGGAAGCAATTAAACTTGGTGGACATATTCGCGTAGGTCTTGAAGACAACTTTTACATGCCAGACGGTAAAACAGTATGTAAGGGAAACGGTGATCTTGTAGCTCATGCTGTAAAACTTGTCGAGCGTATGGATAAACGACCGGCGACGCTCGAAGAAACTAAACAAATGATGGGTGTATAGATAGTGAATTTTTGGGGCAATGAGTTTAAGAATAAAACTGTGCTTATTACTGGTGGCACTAAGGGATTAGGATTTGCAACAGCTAAGATTTATGCTGAAGCAGGGGCGAAAAATATTTTTCTCTCTTATCTTTCTGACAAAAAAACAGCTATCAAAGCTCAAAAAGAAATCATAAAACTTGGTGCAGAATGCGAGATTATCGCCTGTGACTTATCTGAACCCAAAGGAGCAGAGGAACTTTTTTTTCAACTTGAAAAAAAATCTAGCAGGCTTGATGTTTACATTCACAATGCTGCCGCAACAGCCTTCAAAAATCTGCTAGACATGAAATCCCACCACATAGATAAAACATTTAATATAACACTGAAATCTTTTATTCTTGGAGTGCAGCAGGCAGTAAAAATTATGCCGAAGGGCGGGGCTATCGTAACGGTTAGTGGTATGGATACGCTTAAAGCCGTTCCTGGACATGGGCTTCTCGGCGCAGCCAAGTCGGCGCTTGAAATGCTTACGCGTTATTACGCTCAAGAGCTGGCGGCAAAAAAAATTAGTGTTAATTGCGTAAACCCCGGATTTTTTGACTCTGAGTCAACGCGTAAATACTTTGGCAAAAAAATGTCTGCAGCCTGTAATAACTATTCTAAGCATTTGCCCGCTGGTCGAATGCCTACCCTTGACGAGATTGCTGGTACAATCGTTTTCTTGAGTTCTACCCATGCCAGTTGGATTTTTGGACAAACCATTTACGTCGATGGCGGCGCTGATTTTTCGTTTACTTCTTCTTATCAATTGTAATAGCAAATTTTGAAATCCCGGCAGACTTAACAAGATCGATAATGGTTATAACACGTCCATGAGGTACATCTTTGTCAGCCGATATAATGGCCTGAGTTTCGGGTTTGTCTGCTACAGCGCCCTTAGCAAATGAAGAGATATCATCATCAGTTGCATCTTTGCCATTAAGTAAAGAGCGTCCATCAGCGGTAATAGTTATGGTTAATTGCGATGGCGTTGTATCTTGCCCGCTTGCAGCCTTTGGTAGATTTATATTTATACTGGGTTTTACGATAAAAGGTGTTGTTATCATAAAAATAATGAGCACTACAAGAATGATGTCAACAAATGGAACAATATTAATTTCGGCCATTGGTTCATCGTGATCTCCGGCAAGCTTAGAGGCCATTTATTGTGCGCCCTTAAGAGTTTTTGCGTAAGCCACACATACGTCACGAGTGCTTTCTAGACTTTGCATAATTCGTTTCACGCGTTTTTGAAAATAATTGTAGGCGATAACTGCAGGAATGGCCACAAGCAGACCGGTTGCCGTTGCAACAAGCGCCTGAGAAATTCCCAAAAGCACGGCCTGTATTTCTCCTTGCGATGTGGCAAGCCCACGAAAAGCGTCCATGATGCCGAACACCGTTCCAAGCAGACCAATAAATGGTGCATTTGACCCAACGGTTGCAAGAAAGTTCAGACGTTTTTCAAGGTCGGGGCGCTCATTTTGCGCATAAGAATTAAATATTTCTTCAAGCCCCCTTGCCCCATATTCTTTAATATGGCGTAGCCCATAAGCTAGACCTCGACCCTCTAAAGAATCACGATCACGTGAAAGTACTTCTATTTCTTTAAGCGTATTACTTTGTAATGTATCCTGAATTTGCTTTACCATAGCCGTGCTTTTTTTTTGGATTTGTGAAAGCGCGACAAAACGCTCGATAATAAAGGCAACGCTTAAAATACTAAGAAGCACAAGAACCCAAAGAGTGGTTTCATGGCCAATTTGCGCGATAACAAAAAACTTTTCGGTGAGCATAGGGCCTCTTTTCTTTCATTATTCTAAAATTATCACTGGTATGGTTTTGTGTGGTCAAGTTATCATGATGATGACATGAAGAGTCTCATTTTGGTTTTTATTATACTTTCGTTATCAGCTTGTGCGTGGAAGGCCAGTCAAAAGCCTTCGGTGCTTATTATAGCGGTAGAACAATTGAATTCTGAGGTCTTTTTCTGTCAAGAAACTGATGCCGAGTTCTCAGAGGGTCTAGGGGCCCTTTGCCATGATGGAGTTCGTTATACTCACGCATATACTTCAAGCACAATGTCTCAAGCAGCATTGGCATCATTATTCACTGCAAAATATCCCAGAGAAAATGGTGTTTGGCACAATGGCGCACAATACTTATCAGAAAAATTCGAAACTGTACCTGAGGTGGCGGTTAAGACTGGTTACCATACTTCATTTTTCTCTGGGGGTCCCCCGATCTGGAGTAAATCAGGACTCGATCAGGGATTTGAGGTGTTTGATGACAATATAAGCATATCAACTCGCGGTATTTACAGAGCTGCAGAGAAAAATTTTGATCTTTTTTTAAATTGGCGAAATGAAATTACTGACGGTCGCCCATTTTTTTCAACTATTTATCTTGCTGATCTGCAATTTGCGCAAACAGTAACTACAAGTGATCTTGGACAAGAAAGAGCAAAGGGATTCGACGGCCAACTGCATGAAATAAACGAATCACTGTCCAAGCTGGTTTTAAAAATGAAACAGCAAGGCATTTGGGATAATACATGTATAATTTTCGTCGGGTTAAACGGAAGTGCTACGGTGACGCGCGTGGGTGAAATTAGTTCCGTAAATTTACGCAGTGAAGAAACACAAGTTTTACTTATGATTAAACCTCCAAGAAAAGCTCGAGATATAGGGCTTGCGTGGACTATCGATTCTAATGTCAGTTTGCTCGACGTCGGCGCTATGTTGTATGAGCTACTTGGCCACGTGGATAACACATCTTCTACAATTAATAAGTTACCAGTGTTTTCGTTGAAAAACTCTATTGATAAACCACAAGGTGATTGGGGCAGAAGTCGGTATGTGCTTTCAGAATCTGCTTGGGCAAATTGGCGCAATTTAGGAAGTACGCGAGTAGCACTTCGTCAAAATTATATGTTATTTATTTATGATAAAAAACCACAACTTTTTAATGCCCTAATAGATCGCTTTGAAACTCAAGCCATTGCAAATATTCAGGGGCCTAATTTGCAAATAGTCAATGACATGACTCAATTTTTAGCTTCAGAAGGAGAAATGCCATGGGAAGGGCTACCACTAGGACTACCAGAAAAAATTAATCTATATCGCGATATGGCTTTACTAACAAAAACGACCGCCGACATTAAAATTGGTCTAGAGCATTTAGTAAATCATCGTCCGTGGGATAAGCAGCTAATAGGGTTGATAGCTAGGCTCGCAGTTGAGGGAAAGGATTGGGAATTACTTGAACGTTTGGGGACAGAAAATTTCTATCCACTTTGGGTTTATATTGCAAAACGCAAACGCGGTGAACAAGACGCGCGGCCACCAGACAATTCATGTTGGCAGTGGCTTGATGAGAAGATAAGCCGGTCTAATAACACAGATACTTGTTTAGATACTGAATTTATCGCGCTCGGAGAATGGATTAACTCTAAAGATTCACAGCGAAGAGTCATAGCCGAAGAAAAATTTTTACGCCTGTTTATATATGCAGAATTAGATGAATATATCGCCGCCTCGAATTATATGAATTCTCTTGTCTGGGATACTGATGTAAGCATACCTGCCGAACCGCGATTTGTTCAGCTTGCGTTTGAGTTACCAGAATATAAGTATTATAAAAACATAGCAGAAAACCGACTTAAGAGGCAGTGAGATTAAGAATTCCTAACCAAAACGGCAAAGACGGGTCATTTTTTGATAACAGATGTGAAATCTTATCAAGATTTCTTTCTGCTGCGGGCAATCCGAAAATTTCAGAGGGTACCCCAGATCGTGAAACCAACACAAACTGGTCATTTAGATTTGGCCGAAATGATTCAATTGAAAAATCAGAATTGTTTTCTAATCCTAACATTTTACACGGCAGAGGCGATAAAGTTTTTGCGCTTAAAGAAAATTCTATAGACATATCAAGTTGTGATCCAAATGGTGTTAATGGTCTTTGCGGTCTATTTAAAAGTACAAATGGGTATCCGATCTGTATCCACGCCACTTCTTGTAGGCGCCGCGCCGTAACGAATAGTTCTACACCCGAGATATATTCATTTTTATTGTCTTCATTGTATAAAGTATCGTTTGCCAACTTCACTGCAATGCGCAGATCATTCGCTAACGGTGACAAACACGTTAATCTTGAGAATGGTGAGGTAGCTTCTTCGTCTTGCTGTGAAGATAAAAAATAATCTCTAATAACTTGAATAGCTTTTTTTGCAGAAGAGCGGGGGCCCCATGGAGTAGCAATTATTACTAAATCAAGATTATTCTCTATTAGTATTTCTGGCCGTGGTCGAAAGACTTTGCCACTATATGATTTTTCAATAAATGACATAGTTCACATCTCAATGCCGTATTTTTTAAGATTACGCTGGGCTTTTTGGTAATAATCATCTGAAGGCACAGATTTTTCAATAATCTTCATCCACTTGTCCTTAGCCGCCTCTATATTGCCGAGACTTTCTTCAAGGCGACTGTCTTCATACATGGGTTTTAGTTCGCGTTTAAGAACCATATAAGCTTTGCTTCTAATTTTTATTACTTCTTCGCTATTTGGATACTCTTTTAAGACGGCGTCACATGCTTTAATTGTTACTTTCGGATCAGCACTATCTGCTGAAGAACGGCAACGTTCAATTTGTTCGTTTTGCTTATCCTCAAGAGATTTCGTTATAGATGCAATGTTTCTAGTAGCGGTGGCTTTTTCTTGCGATAGGCTTGGGTAGTTGCCTGATACAAAACTTTGATATTGATCAAGTGCTGTCTTTAATTTGCCTACATTAAAGTTGTTAGTTGCCTTATCATATATGGCACGTCCTACTTGAACGCGCCTAGCAAATTCTGCCTGATTAGCAGCCGCATTGTCTTTTGCTTCTTGATTAATTTTTACTTGGCTTTGAAGTTCAGCAATAAGTATATTTTGCGGATCAAGTTCAATTGCGGGCTGAAGGCAAAGGTTAAGCTCTTCTAAGGTTGTAGCTGTTGTCACATTTTTTTTGCATGAGTCAACCGTATCGTGAATTTTATTTTCAGCTTCTTCCCGAAGTTCTCGTCTTTTTTGTTCATCTAATAAGGCTTGCTCGATTTCTAACTGCTCACGACACATATTTTCTAATGTTTTTGAATCAGAATAAAAAGGTACTATATCATGAAGTTTTTCAATTTCAGATAAGCAAAAAGTGAATTTTTTATTGCTAAAGTGGCTACTCGCCAACTTAAACGTATCAATCACGGATTTTTTCTGATCTTCAGTTAACTGATCGTAACCTTTTATAGATGGGTTAGTTGTCTGTCCATCCGGTGGTTTAAGGTCAGGATTTTCTTTTGAGTCACTAAGAAATAGGCCGTATATTATAAGCGCCACTAGCGCTACAATAGCGAATTGTTTTTTTCTATTTGAATTATTTTTATTTAAATTATCATTATGTGGTATTTTCAGCACTGCAGGGGCTGATGTCTCTTTATAAATTACAGGAAAATGGCCAACATTAGTAGACTCTACGGAGAGTCTTTTGTCATCAACTGTTTGCGGAAGTGATGCTAGTTTATCTTCGAAGGCGGTGTCACGAATTTCAAATACAATTTCAAGGTGTCTTACTGAGATTATATCGCCGCTGTTAAGCTTAACTGGTCGGTTTGGTTCTATTTTTTCTCGATTAACTTTTGTGCGGTTAGAACTTCCATGGTCATTTACAAAATACCCCTCTGCTGTATGAATTATATCAAAGTGCTTACGACTAATTGCCGAGTCATCTATAACAATTTCGCAAGAGGGGTGTCGGCCCACAGACCACATGTTACCCTCAAGTTTTAAAATTTCACTAGCGTGAGTTTTTTTATTAATAATTTTTAAAAACACTGC
>MEPT01000124.1:16852-19811 GCA_001769925.1 Bdellovibrionales bacterium RBG_16_40_8 | reverse complement strand
GATGAATAATTTCTACGGACTGTCCTTCATATATGAGCCCGCCATATTTTGAAATGAGTTGAGCGACCCAGGTGTTACCGTCATAATAAAATTTCACGTGTTGTCGCGAAATACCTCGATCGCTAGCCATTTGAATATGACTTTGAGAGCCGCGCCCAGCAAAATACTCCTCGCCTTGATTTAAATTAAGCTCTTTGAGAAGTTGGCCATGCAGGGTTATTCGCAATAAGGCCATCAGAAACGTTCTCCTGCGAGGGCTTGACACGCATCATAGCCGGCCTTCGCTTCTGTCCAGATTTTGTCATTAGGGTTTTTCACCATAATCATAACATTTCGGTATGCGGCCATACAGGCATTAAACTGATTTTGTGATTTGTACTTATTTGCCAGAACCATGTGATATTGCACAAGTTCACTAAATTTTTTCTGAGATAAAACTAAATATCTTTTACACTGTATATGGTTTGGAAAAAGCGATAAACACGCTTGAAAATATTCTATGGCTCGGTCATATTGCCCCTTGCGATAGTCACGAAAGCCCCTTACGAAATTGGGCTGCGCCTCTTCATATTGCTTTGTATTATGGCCAAGTTGTTGCTTTTCTGCTTTGCTGTCTGCAACAATTTTTTTATTTGCGTTTATATCTATTTTAAAAGCTTCTTCTGTTCGTAAAGGGATTTCTGGTTTTTTATCTGTGGTAGTGTTTAGAAGCCATACAAAAATGAGTGCGACAATACCTACAATTGTATAAAATCGTGCTCGGTTGCCTGACGCTTTTTTAATTGAAGTAGGACCAGCCCGGCCAAGTTGATTATTAGTTCTAGCCTGTGATGTTGAGTTTATTTTAAATTGTAATTTTGTTTCTCCGAGTTGAATGATTGCACCAGGAGCTAAAAAGGCGGTTGTGACTTGTTCGCCATTTACAATTACTTTGTTTTTATCACTGACATCTGATATTTCAGCGCCACGGTTCGTGATAGTGATTACAGCATGATTGCGGCTTACCTTTACATCATCGCGTAGAGAAATATCATTTTCTTGTCCGCGACCAATAGTAACGCGACCAGCAACAAGTTTATAAGTATCACCTTTGCTGGCGCCGTTAAGGGCAACAAGAAATAATTCAGGAGCAGTCATTTGCACAAGCGGTTTCACTACTCACCGCCAGTGCGTGGAATAAACGCAATTAAAACGTAGGCCAGATTTTTTGAACCCATTATACCCTGCGCCGCTATATCATAACTACAATTAGATACTTCTAATTGATCAGCCATAATTTGCGAAGGGCTAGTTTGCACTCTGTCAACGAGGCTCCTGATATTTAGTTTCAAGGCCTGATCTAAGATATTGTCAACAGGCAAATTATTCCAATTCGAATTTTGCCCTATTTGCGAAATAAAGTGATCATTTGCAGCAGCGATAGTGTTGGTGTTTGTATTTACAGTTATGGCCGCAAAGCCTACCATTTTTATTATGTTTAACATTTCTAAAGAGCGATCGGCCTCAAAATCCTGAAGATTTTCAGTAGCAAATCCCCCGCCCCCGCCTCGATGAATTGCGCTGTTAATATTAGTTGCTAATTTTTGCAGCTCTGGAAATTGAAATGATGTAGATATATGTCCACTGCCGTCACGCAACGCTGTACTAATCTGATCATTTAAAGAGTTTATCGGGTGAAGAATTACTTTGTATAAGAAGAAATATAATAAGCCACCGCTGAGAGCGGCAATAAAGAGAACTTGAACGACAAGACTAAGCGTTCGACCATCATCAACGGCTAATGTACCCATATTATATTTGACAACTGCGTGGGCAGCGGTTGAATTTGAGCCAGTGCGCGAATCATAAAACTGAATTGGTTCAACAGCAACAATGGTACTAGCATCGATTTGTTTTACTGACCCGCTATTAAGTTTTCTGGCCTCATTAACAAAATCAATGTCTGTTAAATACTGCCCGGCTAGTTGTGGAGGAGCAAGTACGTCACCGTTAATATTAGAGATAACGTATGAGTTTGCCCCCGGTTCGCTATTGGCGTATTCTGTAGTTACAAGCGAAAACTGCCCTTGCATAATAGCATTTTTATTGTCTCGAGCCAAAGAGCGGGCGATAGTTTGCGCGCGATTTTGTGCCTCTTTTTCAACACTTGCTTTTAATATTTTCACAAGCGGTATTGTTGAAAGTGCGGTTACTCCAATTACGTAGATAGCAACAAATAATCCAAGAGCCAAACGAAACTCCATCCATTCTGGTATTTTGTAGACTCCGGGCATAACAACTTCGTCTAAATATTTTTGCAGATACGTCGCTAAATTTTTTTCAGTAGGGGTAGTGGGGCTAGGTGACAAACTAGGCTCGTGAACAAGCTCAGGAGAGTCTCCGGGAGTGGCTTCGGTAAGAGCCCCGGGCAATTGGTTGTAGGCTAAATTGCCACTCTCTGCCATAGGTAAAGAAGATTGAGCAATTCGTTGGTTAGGTGGTAATTTTTCAGAGATCTCAAAAATAACATCAAATAAACTTATGCGCTCACCAGATCGCAATTTGTGCCGTGTAATTTGTAAGCCATTAACAAATGAGCCGTTTCTAGAATTCATATCCGAAATAATTATTTTGTCGGGATAAACGTCGATTTGTGCATGCTCTTTAGAAATATTTGCGCTTGGGATTACGACATCGCAGTGGTGCGCGCGGCCTACTACATTAAGCCCAGATTTCAGGGGTAAAGACTGACCAGATAATGGGCCAGATAAAAACTTAACAAACCACATTTAATTGGTCTCCCTTTTCAATATGCCCACGCGCAATCACGCCAACTTGGCATTCAAAAACTGAAGATGCGCCAGAAACAGGCAGTAGTAATCGCCAAGGTTTAACGTTTTCGTAACAGGCACAGACTCTAAGAGAAGTATCGACAAAAATTACATCTATAGAAAATTTCATAAAAAAGGTATGAATACTC
>MEPT01000124.1:3169-16785 GCA_001769925.1 Bdellovibrionales bacterium RBG_16_40_8 | reverse complement strand
TTTCAATGTTGTTTATTAAAAAAATATTTTTTGAGGCATTAACTAGTTTCATTTTTTGCCTCCATAAAAAAATTGTAAAATTACCGGGGCAAAAACGACAAGAAACACCGCTGGCAATATAAACACTACCATCGGTAAAAGCATAAGCTGCGATGCTTTTGCGCCAGCCTTCTCTGCGCGAACAAATCGTTCAAGACGCATTTGAGTCGACTGATCTTTTAACACTTGAGAAATGCTGGTCCCGGTTTGATCTGCATCGTTGACCACGGCGACAAAGCTTGTGATTTCAGGAATATCGAGCCTGCGTGCAAAGTTTTTTAGTGAGTCTGAGCGCGAAGAGCCTAATTTTATATCCTTTAAAACTACGCCAAGTTCTTCAGCCAGCACAGAATCTTCTGCCTTATCGACAATGCGCTGAATTGCGTTTATAAAATCTAAACCGGCCTCAGTTGAGAGAGCAAGAAGATCAATAAAAAAAGGCAGATCAACAATCACAGATATGTAACGCTGATTAGTTTGCATTTTGCAGTAAAGGTGCGGAAAGTAAGCGCCACCAAGACCCATAAGAACACAAAACCAATACGAAAAACTAAGCCCCATAGTAAATTTTAATATTACCATGGCAATTGGAAACATTACCCCCCACAGAATTTGTAAGCCAATAAATTCATCGACGTTTAGTTCAGTAGCTAACCCACCGGTCAGCAATTTTCTTTCTATCTTTTTGCGGTAGGTTGGATTTTTAATTCGCAAAGCATGTTGCAGGGTAAAATTATGTACCAGCGGGCGTGACAAATTTATGAACGAAGATTTAGATTTTACTGGCTCATTGCCAGATGCCCATGCTAATGCATTGGCGTCGGTTTTGTTGGCAAGTAGCGCACTAGTGAAAAGATAAATGCTTAATGCTGCGAGCCCTAATCCGGCTAGAAGTAAAACTATCTCAGGCATTGAATTGACTCCATAGACCGCGAGGGCGAATGTACAAGCTTGTACTCGTTTCAGAATCACCAAGAAGACGACAAATTTTATCCGATGCCGGTTTTATATTTTCTGTTGCCACATCGAAACTATCGGAAACAATTGAAGAAAATATGAATCACGAGCGAGAAATAATGCGAATAGCTAAAGAAAAATCGATATCTTATCTTAGCGAACATAACCAATTGAAAGGACAAGAAATTTTGCTTCTCTCGGCAGACACCATGGTTTTTCTTGCAGGAAAAGCCTTCGGAAAACCAAAAAACTCGGCCGAAGCCGAGCAATTTCTTAGCGTACTTTCCGGAAGGGCGCACAGCGTTATTACCGGATTGTGCTTATATAATCTCAAGACGGACCAGTTGGTAGAGGCGGCAGACCAGACTGAAGTAGAGTTTCGCGCGCTTTCACAAAACGAAATAGTTCAGTATGTGGCAAGCGGTGAGCCGCTCGACAAGGCGGGGGCTTATGCAATACAGAGCGAAGGTAAAAAATTTGTGAAAAGGGTGAACGGCTCAGTGAATAATGTAATAGGATTTCCGTTAGAGCTTTTCGAAAAAATTCTGTACGAAAAAGGTTGGCATGTCGATCGAAAAAAACCTGCAGCAAATTAATTTGCAAATTGAGCGCGCTGCCAAAGAGAGTGGTCGCTTACGTCAAGACATTACTTTATTGGCTGTGAGTAAAATGATATCTGCAGAAAAAATTCGCGAAGCATATACGGCCGGAGTACGCCATTTTGCAGAAAATTACGTTCAAGATTATTTAATAAAAAAAGAAAAGCTTACTGACCTAAAACTTGATTGGCAGTTTATCGGCCAACTGCAATCAAACAAGATCAAAAAAATTGTTAATTGTTTTTCATTAATTCATTCAGTAGATAGACTAAAAATTTTAAAAGAAATTTCTTTGCGCACGAAAACTTCACAAAATATTTTGATTGAGGTCAATATAGCTGGCGAAAAGTCAAAAAGTGGCTGTAACTCAGAAGAATTGCCTAAATTACTTGAACAAATGCAAAAAATTGAAAATATTAAATTATGCGGGCTTATGTTTATGCCGCCATTAGACTTGAAGCCTTCTGCGCAAGAGCGTTATTACGCTAGTGCTCGTAATTTGCGAGATGAGTCAGCGCGAGAAGTCAGCTCCCCACATTCACTGATTGAACTATCTATGGGAACAAGTCATGATTTCACAGTGGCTATTCGCGCCGGTGCAACACTGATTCGTTTAGGTACAATTTTATTTGGAGAGCGTAAAAAATAGGCAAAGTAGGCATAGATATGATGACAACTCATGATGTTATTAGAACACAGAAAATAGGTATAATGGGCGTGGGCAATATGGGGCAGGCGGTGCTTAGTGCCTTTATCGACTCGGGTATAGTACCTAGAGAAAATATTATCATTGCAAATCGCTCGGAGCGAAAATTAAAGAAGGTAGCTAACGAATTTCAAGTGCGATCAGTTAATACCAACGAACAATTAATTGATGAGTCTAATGTTGTTATAATAGGGGTAAAGCCACAAGATCTTTACCAGGCCATAGAGCCTATAGCCTCGTCGTTTCACGAAGATCATGTAGTGATTTCTTTGGCCGCGGGTATACCGCTTGCATCTTTAGAGAAACTAATTCCGAACGCAAAAAAAATTTTACGAGTATTACCGAATACTGCTGCCAAAATAAAACTAAGTGTAATTGCCTATTCTTCTTCAGCTGGGGCAACTCACCATCTTAAATGGATTGAAGATTTGCTTTCGACAATGGGGTTTGTAGTTGCTGTTGAGGATGGCGAAATGATGGAAGCCATGGTTGTTGCATCAAGTAGCGGCATTGGTTTTGTCTATGAGTTGATGATGTATTGGCAAGAGTGGCTGGGCGAGAGGGGAATTTCAGCTAATATTGCAAAACAAGTTACTACTAAGGTGTTTGCTGGGGCGGCAGCGATGGCAGAAGCAGCACCACAAGTATCTTTTGAAGAGCTCTTGCGAAAGGTAACATCTCTTAAAGGCGTTACCGCGGCGGGTCTTGAGTCTATTCGCGAACTCGAAATTGAGCGAGCTTTGCGAATTAGTTTTGAGAAGGCCGCCATGCGCGACAAAGAATTGGGTCAAACCTGGATTAAAATCGATTAAACAGATTGCGTTAAAATGTAGTTTTCTTTAACCTATATGCAACTTAACTGAATCTGATTTTTGTCGGCAAAACGACACGAACGAGGAGTTTTCATGAAAATAGCGCCAATTGACATAGCACATAAGACATTCACAAGGCGGATGATGGGTCTTGATCAGGTAGAAGTAGTAGAATTTCTTCGAGTTTTAGCAGAAGAAATGGAATCACTTATTCGTGACCGCAATAATCTGCGTGAGGCCATGCGCGAAAAAGAATTGGCAATTTTAGAATATAGAGAGCGCGATGAGCTACTGAAAAACACGATTACCACAGCAACAAAAATGTCAGATAGGATTCAGCAAGATGCCGAGCGTGAGGCCCGTTTGATATTAAATGATGCTAAACAGCAGTCTGAAATGATTGTGCGAGATGCTCGCGATTCTCTAAAAAAGATTTTTCAAGAAGTGTCTGATCTTAAGCGCATTCGCATGCAGTACGAAAATAATTTACGAGCACTGGCGCAGTCGCAGCTTACTATGATTGAACAAGGGCACAAGGTAATGCCTGATCCAGATCTTTCGCTATCGGCCTCAATTCAATTAACAGCTGAAGATGTAGGCGTGCGTGATTCACAAAACGCAAAGAAACGTGATACTGACACCATTAAATCTAACGTTGCAGATGCACTCAAAAATTCAATGCGTTCTGCCCGCGATACTGATTCGTTCTTGTAATAATCAAGATGCGTTATTTCAAGCGAAAATACTGATTACATGGTACATTTAAGCAGTAAATCTAAAGCGTATTCTACACTTAGGCGCTGAATTTCTTCACGCATAAGATTTTTATCAAATTTTTTAATTTCACTTATAGAAAATCCAGGTCCGGCAATAGCAAAACATACTAGTCCCACGGGCTTATCTAAAGTTCCTCCGGTTGGGCCAGCCACTCCTGTTATAGCTACTGCCCAGTTGCTGCCTGTAACGGCGCGTGCCCCTTGTGCCATTTTAGTGGCTACGGGTAGGCTAACCTCTCCGACAACATCTAGTAATGACAGTGGCACCTGTAAAATTTTGTTTTTGAATGAGCGATGGTAACTAACTATAGCGCCAAGAAAAAAACTAGAAATACCTGGTTGCGACGATATAGTTGCTGATAGCAGGCCGCCAGTGCAGCTTTCAGCGCAAGAAAGTGTAAGCCCACGAATTTCAAATCGCTCCTTAAGTTTATTTACTTTGCTTGCTAGATTAGACATGTTTAGCTGCCAAATACATATTTCATGCCGAGCCAATTGGTTTGTGTGTAAACAAACTGCAGCGCTATGTTTGCAATTACTCCTGCAACTATATCATCAACTACCGTGCCGAAGCCCCCTTGTGCTCGCGCATCTAAGGCGCTTATCGGATAGGGCTTTAGAATATCTAATGTGCGAAATAAAATAAAGCTTGCCAGAAAAGCTTGCCAGGTGTGTGGCAACCAAAACATTGCAATAAGGTAACCGGCCACCTCATCAATAACGACCTCTTTGGTATCGTGGTCTTGCACAATCTGTTCATACTGATCGGCTACACGTATAGACCAAAGAGTAAAAATAAATGTAAGTCCTATATAACCATAAACTCCGGCTAGGCTAAAAAGCACAACTAGAGGAATTGCCCCGATTGTTCCGACTGTTCCAGGCATAAGCGGAGCCCGACCAAGGTAAAAAAAAGTCGCCAAAATTTCTATCGTGCGTCGACTATTCACATAAACTCCTACTCTTAGCCTAGTAGAGTCTAGTATGTTTGATTGCGATTTTCTCCACAATTTAATTATTTTTTCCGATGAGAATTCGCTGCGTTGTTTAAGAAAGAATTGGGGAGATATGGTTACTCTTGATGAAATTTTGCGACTTATGGTGCAAAAAGGGGCAAGTGATGTACATCTCAAAGCTGGCATTGCGCCTATTATTCGTAGGCATGGCGCACTTCGTATTCTAACTGGTAATATACGTTCTTTGTCAGGCCAAGAAATTGAAATTATGGCTAAAAATATTATGGACTCAAGCCAGAGGCAATCGTTAGAGGATAAAAAAGATGTCGATTTGACTTATGGACTGTCTGGCGTTGGGCGATTTCGAGTTAATATATTTAAACAAAGTGGCACTGTGCGCATGGTCATTCGCTATATCCCAGACGAGGTTAAGACTATAGATGAATTAAGTTTGCCTGAAATTATTAAGAAAATTACCAATAATGAGCGAGGCTTAGTTCTGGTCACTGGAGCTACCGGTTCAGGTAAATCTACCACTTTGGCAGCAATGATTGATCATATAAACCGAAATCAAAGTAAACACATTTTAATGATAGAAGATCCAACAGAGTTTATTATAAAAGATAAAAAATCTATTATTACGCAAAGGGAGCTGGGTACAGATACCAGCAGTTTTGCGCAAAGTCTACGTTCGGCACTTCGCCAAGATCCGGATGTGATTCTTATTGGTGAAATGCGCGATCGAGAAACTATTGAAATAGCACTTCTAGCTGCCGAAACCGGGCACTTAGTTTTTTCAACGCTTCACACTCTTGATACGCAAGAGACAATTAACCGAGTGCTAGCGGCTTTTGAGGCGCATCAGCAAGCGCAGATAAGGCTGCAAATGGCTTCAGTATTGAGTGCTATTGTTTGTCAGCAGCTTTGCACCAGAAAAGATCAATCAGGGTATGTTCCAGTACTAGAAATTTTAATCAATAATAAACGTGTAGCTGAGTTAATAGCTGATCCCAAACGAACTGGTGATATTCGTAAAGTGATCGAAGATAGCCAAACACCCTGGGGTATGCGTACGTTTGATCAAAGCCTAATGGATCTTATTTCTCAAGGTGTCATTACATATGAAGAGGCGTTAAAAAGTTCAATATCTCCAGAAAATTTTGCAACACGCTACAGCGGAATTTCACAGCTTGATGGTAAAAAATGGCCCCAAGCAAAGGTAGCCAGTAATCGCGATGAAGATAGTTGGCAAAATTTAGACATTATGGATGTAGAAACTGCGGTAACAACAAGAAAAAGCCTTGAAAAAAATCCAATCGCAGATGAAAAGGTAAGCTTCTTCAAGAAGTTTAAAAAATGACAAAGAAAGCCACAGAAATTAGAGAAGAATTTTTAAAGTATTTCGAACGAAATGGTCATCAGATCATTAAAAGCTCGCGCCTTATTCCTGATGGTGACCCTACTCTGCTTTTCACTAATGCCGGGATGAATCAGTTTAAGAACACATTTCTAGGCGTTGAAACACGCGATTATACACGCGCAGCAAGTTCACAAAAATGCGTACGCGCTGGTGGCAAGCATAATGATCTTGAAAATGTGGGCTTTACGGCACGTCATCATACCTTTTTTGAAATGCTCGGCAATTTTTCTTTCGGAGATTATTTTAAAAAAGAGGCTATTCACTTTGGCTGGGAGTTTGTTACTAAAGCAATGGGCCTTGATAAAAAGCGGCTTTATGTAAGCGTATACGAAAAAGACGATGAAGCAGCTGACATTTGGCATAAACAAGAGGGTGTGCCTAAAGATCGTATTTACCGGTTCGGCGAAAAAGACAATTTTTGGCGTATGGGTAATTCTGGTCCTTGTGGGCCATGTTCTGAAATTTTTTACGATCTAGGTGATAGCGTTCCTGGCGATCCGAAAGAAAATGTCATGGGCGGTAGCGGCGACCGCTTTATGGAAATTTGGAATTTAGTATTTATGCAATATAATGAATCCGAAGATGGCAAAAGAGTTTCTTTGCCCAAGCCTTCAGTAGACACCGGCATGGGGCTAGAGCGTGCAACCTCAGTTTTGCAGGGGCAAATATCAAATTATGACACAGATCTTTTTCAGCCGCTTATTCAAACGGTAGAAAAAATCGCTGGAGTTGAATATATTCGTGATTTTAAAGCTATAAAAGGTGAGCAAAAAAAAGTATTTAATGAGAGAAACGTGGCTATGCGTGTACTTGCCGACCACGGTCGTGCCACAGCATTTCTTATTGGCGATGGGGTATTGCCATCAAACGAAGGCCGTGGTTATGTTCTTCGCCGAATAATGCGTCGGGCGATTCGTTATGGTAGAAATTTATCGCCTGAAAAAAGTATTTTGCCATATGTTGTCGAGAAAGTTATCGAAGAGATGGGGCCGGCTTACCCCGAACTTGAGTTGCAGCGAGAGCATATATTAGCCACGGCTCGTGACGAAGAAAAGCGCTTTTTTTCTACTCTTGATCAGGGATTACAAATTTTACAGATAGAATTCTCTGAAATGTATAAAAGCGCTAAAAAAGTTGTTGATGGTAAATTTGTCTTTAAACTGTATGACACTTTTGGCTTTCCGGCAGATTTGACTCGTGTTATTGCGCGAGAACGCGGGTATGAAATCGATGAGGCAACTTTTGAAAACCAAATAGAAGCCGCTCGCGAAATTGCCCGTTCCTCATGGAAAGGCAAGGGGCTTTCGGCCAGCGAAGCCCATTTAATTAAAGAAACACAGATTTTACAAAAATCGGCTGGATCGACAGAGTTTAGCGGATATGAAGGGGTGGTTTCTGATCAAGGGCAAATTGTATTTCTGTCAGATGGTCAGCAAGTTGTTAGAAGTTTAAAGCGAGAACAAACTGGTATTATAGCTTTAAATAAAACTTGTTTTTATGCAGAAAGTGGCGGGCAAGTTGGCGATGTTGGGCAAATCACTTCGGCGTCAGGTCAGGCAGAAGTTTTAGACTGCACAAAGCTAAACGATATTCATATTCATCACGTAAAAGTAGTAGACGGTGAGCTAAGTGTCGATGAGCTGGCCCATTTAAAGGTAGATTCGCTTAAGCGCGCAAGCACAGCGAATAATCACTCCGCGACGCATTTGCTTCATTCGGCTTTACGTAAAGTACTAGGGGCGCATGTTACTCAAGCGGGTTCTTTGGTGTCTGCAGAGCGATTGCGCTTTGATTTCACTCACAACAGGCCATTATCTTTTTTAGAAGTAGAAGCTATCGAGGGCTTAGTAAACGTTGAGGTCGCAGCAGGCAATGAAATTGAAACTAAAATTATGTCACCAAAAGAAGCCATAGATGCCGGCGCACTAGCGCTTTTTGGCGAAAAATATGGCGATAACGTTCGTGTTCTGCGAATGGGTAATTTTTCAACTGAACTTTGTGGGGGCACGCACACTAAAAACACAGCGCAAATTAGATTTTTTAAAATTGTTAGTGAGGGCGGAGTTTCTTCTGGGGTACGGCGAATTGAAGCCATTACCGGAGAGCTCGCGGCGCGGTACTTAGAGAAAAACACTCGTGAAAATTCTGAAGCGCGTGTGGCTTGTGGACTACAAGAAAATTGGCAACAATACCTTAATTCTGAGTCACGCGTTGCGGTTTGGATTGAGCGCGCCAAAGAAGAAAAAAAATTATTAGAAAAAGAAATTCAATCTCTTCGAGCCACAAAAATTGATATTGATAATCTAGTGCAAAATTCTGAAAAATTTTTAATAGATAATATTGAAGGCGTTTATGTATTTGCTGATTTAGAGATAAGCGATCGCGAGTTGCTAAGTCAAACTTGTGATCGCTTACGTGATAAAATTAAATCAGGCATTGTGGTGGCAATTGCAAGAGGCGAAGAATCTAATCCAATTATCGTAAGTTTGACAAAAAATTTAGTCGGCCCGCTAAACGCCGGTAAAATTTTAGCAGCTGTTGCGGCGATTTTAGGTGGTAAAGGCGGGGGGCGGCCAGATTTCGCGCAAGGCGCGGTTAAGGATTTGTCAAAAATTAAGCAGGCCAGAGAAAAAGTAAATGATTTTTTTCAAAAAATTTAGTTTTAAAAAGGTGATAAATTACATGCGTTTAATTTTTGTTATTTTTCTAGCTGCTACAAATTTTCTAACAGTTACCCAAGTGTTTGCAGACAAAACTCCGCAAAAATTGGCAAAATATGAAATCGGTACTGGCGCAAAATATATTATGACTCTTGATAAAGAGCCAAGTGAAGTGACTATTTCATTTGTTTCGCAAACGGCCAACACTCTTGTCATAGAAATTTTTATTCAATCGCTGTCTGATAGTAGCATTTCAGAAATTAAAATGTGGCAACAGTTTCATTTGCAGCTAGATGGGGGCAAGTTAAAAATTACTAAAGGTATTATTAAAATCCCACAAATTGCAAACCCACAAATTTTACCGTCTGATTACCTGCAAGGGTTTGATGGGGTGCAAATGAAAAGTTTTTTTATTGGTTCAGATGGAGAAATGAATGGTAAAAAGATTGGTGTCGAAACTATCAAGTCTGGCGGCCAAAGCTATAAGTCCACCCACTATCGGCACTATGAAAACAATCAAACTCTAGACTTTTGGATTTCTGACAAAGCTAATCCCATTGGCCTTGTTAAAATGGATTCTCATGGGGGCAAGTCGGGCATGAACTATACCCTGCAGCTTAGTGGTAAAGTTTCAGGGGTAAAGGCTCAAATAAATGCTGCTGAAGCTGAATCCATGAACGATTTTATGAAATCTTTTCTACCACTACTGGGTCCGGCCCTTAATTTTATGCGATAAATCTAGTGACTGTGCATGACAACTCTAGACAGTGCGGGCTATTTGATTTAGCTTAATTTTTCTCTAGGGGATTAGCTCAGTTGGTAGAGCGCTACACTTACAAGCAAACTGTAAGGCAAAATTGACGAGCATCTTGAGTCGGTAAGTGAGCGAAAGAAATAAGTGATTTGAAAAAGTCATTTTTTAAATTGGTAGAGTGGTTATGAGAATTGGTAGAGTGGTAAGTGTTTTGGAGATGAATAGGAGATTTAATTTTTATATAGGGAGTTAGCTCAGTTGGTAGAGCGCGTCCCTTACAAGGACGATGTCGCAGGTTCGACTCCTGTACTCCCTACCATTTTATTGAAATCACTAAAGAATTTAAATTCACCAATTGGTAGAGTGAAGTGGGATAGCTGATGAGTTTAGAGAAAACCCCAATCTATAATCCTGATCAATTACGACCACCTCAAAAACATGAAATTTCAGATGCGCTAGTCGCTGAGCTGAAAGCCTTTGGTGAACCCGATGGCGGCAAACCGTGGCATGGGTACGATTCATTTGAAGTCACTGCTGACAACGCGAAAGACCTCATCGCGATTGTCGAGGGTGACTACGATCATCAATTCAACAGCGATGACGATGAGCTACTCTGCTGGGTTCCTCTTCATGCCTGGCGGATTCTGCTGACAAAGCAATATGAGCCAGCGATTCCTGCATTGATTGGTCGAGTGACACAGAATAACGATGATGACTGGGCTAGAGACGACATTCCGCGCGGTCTAGAGAAGTTTGGAGCCGTTGCGATTGATTTCATTTTCAAAGAGTTCAGAGAAGAAACGATCTTCGCCCAAGAAGACTTTGGCTACGCCGCTCTCATTGAGGTTCTAACTGGAATCGTCAAAACTCATCCACATGAACGTGATCGCGTGGCAGGCTTCCTGCGTGAGCTATTGGCAGCGTTTGAAACGCTCCCACCACGCCTCAATTCATTTATCATATTTGGAATGATAGACCTTGTGGATATATCAGCAGCGCCGCACATTCAAAAGGTGTTTGAGCGAAAATTCCTAGATGAAGAAATCGCAGATTGGAATTATGTGAAGGAGAAGTTGGCAGCGGCTAACCTACCAGCCCAGATCAAAGAGGACAAATACAAAGCCAATGACTTTCATTACAGTGGTGATGCCAAATTTCAAAAGGTTCTAAAGTCGCTGGGTGCAACTACTAATGTCGATGAGCTTAAATGTATGCTGGTGGGTTCATTTTTAGCTGTTGATCTTATTCAGCCGAGCAAGATCGCAAGCCAAATCACTGAGGACGCCGACGAGGAAAGTGGCGGATTTCAAACCGATGGGCAGGCTCTTTATTTCTATCGAGAGTTCTTTGGTCTTTGGAATGAGCTTTCAAAATATCAGAACGAAGTTTTCCCATTGCCAGATTTCGATCTTAGCAAAACAGAGGGAATGCCAGTAGAGGCGATCAATTCGCTCAAGATTTTTTGGACAAAGATGCATTTGATGTCTTTCTGTCAGGGTCTTGCCATGGGCAACACCGATGAAGAGCGATATCCCGATTCGTCGATTGGCGAGTTCATTGGCTTCATTGAGATAAAAATCACGCAGTTTGACGAGCTAGAGGATACCAAAAGATTTTCGACCAGCGTAGTGATTGAGTTGCTTAACGAAGTTCACGATTACTGGAATCAACACTATTTAGCTTTTGCTCAAGCGTGCAAGGATGTTCGCAAGCGCGAGATCGATAGGCAGAAGCTCGTTGAGGAGAATAGGAAGACTGTTGGCAGAAACGAGCCTTGCCCTTGTGGAAGCGGTCAAAAGTTCAAGAAGTGCTGCATGGTGGTTCACTAATGGGAAAAGTTTTAGGTCTTACACGAAACAATCAAAAATATGAAAATGTGCCTGACAAGCTAAAGTGGGCAATTCCCATTCATGAGTGCGTGAGCCGTCCTGATGTTAAGCGCCAGAGTAAAATGCTCGAAGCTTTGGTAGATCAAAAGCTTGCTGAAGAGGAGCGGCAAAAGAAAGCGGAATCTATTTCTTGCCGCAAACTTCCAGCACTGTACTTTTAGCCACATTTTCGACCCAATCAATTGTTACATCAATATCGTCAGCGGCAAATGCCGTTGTAGATGTTAGTATTAATAGCAAAATTATTTTTTTCATATACTTTCCTCTGGTTACACTAGTTGAAACACTCTTTGACGCCACTTGAACTAGATTCAAAATTTGTACCCAGTACGCTTTTAAACTGTTCGACAATAAACGGAAACTCTTTCATCTCCGCTGAACACGCATAATAATCACCCTGATCACAGTACTGATTAATCATTGCCCAAGCATCTTTCGATATAAAAAAATCTTGGCAAAATTTCTTCTGTCCCAATTTTTTAACCATTTTTTTAACACTTTCAGACGCTTTTTCCTCTGCTTTTAACAAATGAACTTTCTCTGAAAAGTCGAAAAAATACTCCTGCATGATTAATAAGTTTTCTGTTGAATAACTGTTGCTTAAAATGAGCTCTTCGGCTTTAGATTTTTTCTCTTGAAGACCCTCAACCATATCTTTAACGTCACTTTCTTTTGGACAACCAGTAAGTGCAGTTGCCGCTACCAATAAAATAAAAATATTTTTCATGGCTTATCCCCTTTCAGTGAATCAATTAGTGGTGGCCGAAGTGAGTAGTCGTTCTGAAATACGAGCCTATCCAGTCGGTCCAACGATGACATCACCCGAAACTGAACCGCATAAATAGAGGTTTCAGCTTGAATTTGGTTTTTCGAAGCATCGGCAAGAGCCAGCATACTGACATCTTCGCCAAGCTTAATACGTCTTAGCATTTCGGTTTTACTTTTTTTGGTTAACTCAAGCCTTCTGCTAAAATTATCAAAGAAAGAAACATCTGAATTAAATAGATAGACCAAGTTTTTTAACTGTCTTTTTAAAGTCTCTTCAATGCCCGTTCTTTGGGTTAGCATAATCTCTTTTTGTGCATCGATTATTTTCATTGCTGGGCCATTGCCAAAGCTCAACGCACCAGATGTGGGTAAAGAATCAAATATCCCACCGGCTACGCCACGGCTAATGCTACTTCCGCCAAGAAATGCATATTGAATTTCTTTTTTAATCTGTTTTAACACTGAAAAGAAATGCTCAAATTGTCTGCGTTCAGGACTATTGGCAAGCAACCGAAATTCGTACTTATTGTAATCCATTGGCTGTAAAGATTTGATGTCTGGTGGACTAACAGGTGTTAGTTGCACAACCCCAGACGGCAACCCTAGCGCATAAGTGAGCGCATTCAATTCTTCATTTACGAGCTGGCCAAGATTTTTTTCATCTTCCTTTAAGCCAAGTATGCGAATTTCAATGTCCCGCGCAGTGCCTGGCTCTGCCCCGCCAAGCATTTCACGTGTTTTTACAATGAGATGAATCTCATTTAACTCCACTATACTATTTTTTACGTGCTCAAGAAGCTGCATATCGAAGGATGTATGCAGAAACAGAGTTTTAGCTGAGTGAAGTTCATTCCCCCAAAGTGCTCGATACCCTTCTTTTTCAGAAAGATACAATAGCTTAACCTCTTCGAGTCTAAACCAATTTGCTGGAACAAGAAAAGGTGCGATGTCATTAATAGAACCAATCAATGAAAGAGGATCAATCAACGCACTCGCAATATTCCAAATATTGAGTTTCGGAAGAAGCTCGCCTCTGACTCGATCAATATCAGTTCTGGATTGATATACTTTCAAAGCATTTTCATAAACTAGATAATTTTTTTCACTAACCTGCTTAACCAAATCTTCTAGCTTCAACTCAGTAGCACTGCCTTGTATGGAGAATATAAATATAAAAAAATAAATTAAAGACTTCATAATTAGTTTCCCACGCGCTTAGCATTAAAGGTATATGTTGAAGCGTTAGTAGATGGCTGAACTGCGCCGATTAAACGAGGCAC
>MEPT01000124.1:2782-3090 GCA_001769925.1 Bdellovibrionales bacterium RBG_16_40_8 | reverse complement strand
ATCATCGCCAACGTAGACTAAATATAGATTTGGGCAATCCGTTGAAGCAATCGTAATCAAGCCAGTTTCCATATTCGGTTTAAGTCCCGTTATACGACAGCCCACCGCCGACATTTGGCTATCAGGATGCCATTGAACAATTTGCGCATGAAAGTAAAGGTTATTTAAATCGGATTCGATTTCGCTTAACTCTCTGACCCGATCACCAAAATAAGGAGGGATGCTAGGTGCAAGTGTGATCCGAATTCGCAAATTACCGTCATTAGTTACGAGATCACCTTCGTATTTGCCCGACATCGCTTGATAGA
>MEPT01000124.1:0-2774 GCA_001769925.1 Bdellovibrionales bacterium RBG_16_40_8 | reverse complement strand
AGTGGCGAATAGCTAAATCGTCTTCCATTTTTTTAGCTTTTTCTGCCAAAATTTTTCTCTGAACTTCTCCGTTCGCCTCTTCTTCAGCCCGAGCACGCTCTTTCGTGCTATCAACAGAGCCCTTTTTGTCGCACGCCAATAGACTTAAGCCTATTAGCAAAGTTAAAAATATGCTCATGTTCCCCCCGTTAAGGTTATTAGTGTTTTAATTTCTGGCTAAAATGCATCATGTGTTTTTCAAAAATAAGATACAAAACTGGCAATACTATCAAGGTCAGTAAGGTTGATGAAATAATTCCACCGATCACAACCGTAGCAAGTGGCCTTTGCACTTCCGCACCCACGCCCGAAGAAATCATCATTGGAATAAATCCAAAAATGGCCACCAGCGCAGTCATCAGCACTGGGCGCAGTCGAATCACTGTCGCCTTTCTCACTAAATCAACTCCAGTTAAACCTTCCATCCGAAGCTGATTAAAGTAATTCATAAGAACAACACCGTTAAGTACGGCAATACCAGATAAGGCAATAAATCCAACGCCTGCTGAAATACTAAATGGCAGACCTAAGATCATTAGATTTAAAACGCCACCAACCAACGCCAAAGGTACACAACTGAATATAAGTAAGGTTTGGGCAAAGCTACCAAACGCTGCATAAATCATTGCTAAAATTAATCCCAATGCAATGGGCATTAAAACGACAAGGCGCTGTTTCGCTTTGTTTAAGTTTTTAAAATTACCACCCCACTCAATGGAGTATCCACTAGGCAGTTTTAATTCCTTTTCAACTTTTTCTTGCGCCTCTACAACGAATGATTCCGTGTCGCGACCGCGCAAGTTAATTAGCACAGCTGATCTACGTGAAGAGTTTTCACGAGTAACCACACCATAAGTTTCTTTGAACTCAAGAGTTGCTAAGTCTGAAAGACTTGCTGTTGCGTTGCTCGTAAGACCGACGGGAAGTGCCTTTAGTGCATCGATATCGCTCCTGACCTCATCAGATAACCGAACGACGATGGGCGATTTGCGATCCTTTTCGTAAATATAGCCAGCCTCTTCACCGCCAATTGCAACTGAAACCGTTTCAAGAACATCAGTCAGTGCGGCGCCAAAATTTGCAAGTACTTTATCTTTCGGTTCTATTCGTAAAACTGGCGACGTCCCGGCCAAATCTACTTCTACGTCGCCTGCGCCCTGTACCCCCATAACAATACTTTGTATCTTTTTTGACAAATCCAGATTCACTTCAAGGTCTGGGCCATAAATTTTAACTGCAACGTCGGCTCGAGTTCCCTCTAAAAGTTCATTAAATCTCATCTGTATGGGCTGAGAAGCCAAATAGTTTTGTCCCGGCAAATGCTTTTCTAGTACTTCAACCATCTCTTGAACTAAATCAGCGTAGGATTTTTTTAAAAATCCATCGCTTTTCCAATCTTCCCGAGGTTTAAGCATAATGTATGTGTCTGACACATTCGGTCCCATTGGATCAGTTGCAACTTCGCTCGTGCCAAGTCTAGAAAATACACTTTCGACTTCAGGGAATGAATCCGTAAGAAGCTTGTCCGCTCGTTTTTGAAACTCCACGGATTGAGTCAGATTCATATTCACTGGTCGAATCATATGAAACGCAAAAGATCCCTCACCTAGTTGTGGAAGAAACTCTGCACCTCTTGTCATAAAAAGAACAAGTCCAATCACAATTGAAATTATTCCGGCTATAACAGTCGCTTTTTGATGCAAAATCGCTTTATTTAAAAAAGGTAGATATTTATACTCAAGCCACTTCATTACTTTTGGCTCTTTGTCCTCAGCGCTGCCTGATAAAATGACTGTGGCTAGTGCTGGCGCTGTAGTGAATGATAAAATTAATGCACCAATAACGGCAATAACAAATGTAGAGGCCATCGGAATAAACATTTTCCCCTCAATGCCAGTGAGAGCAAAAATAGGTATAAACACCATCACGATAATAAGCTGTCCGAATCCAGCCGCCTGACGAATTTCAATAGTTGCATCGATGATAGTTTCTTTTAACTCGGCTACCGTAAGTTTTCGCCCTAGTGTTTTTGTTTGCGCACCAATCATTCGCACACAATTATCAATAACAATTACAGTGCCATCGACGATGATGCCAAAATCAAGAGCCCCGAGGCTCATCAAATTACCTGAAATACCCAGCGGCTTCATAATGACAAAGGTAAAAAGAAGCGAAAGCGGAATGGTCACTGCCGTGATAACAGCCGCTCTCACATTGCCCAATAATAAAAATAAAATCAGAATGACTAGAAAGGAGCCGAATAAAATATTGTGTTCAACTGTTCCCAATGTGGCATTCACAAGCGCTGACCGATTGTAAACAGTTTTAAGAAATACATCCTTAGGCAAATATTTCTTTATTTCTGCCATTTTTTCATCGACACGCAGAGAAACCGTTCGACTGTTTTCACCGAGAAGCATCATAACTGTGCCTAGCACCACTTCATTACCATTGTAAGTGGCCGACCCAGTTCTTAACTCTCTGCCAAGCCCAACGCTTGCGATATCGCCAACGGTTATGACACGAAAATTATCAAGGGTTTTCACCGGCACAAGCTTAATATCATCCGCAGATTTTAATAAACCCACACCTTGAACAAGAAACTGTTCAGCAGTTTGCTCGATATAGCCACCACCCACGTTTTTATTTACCTTTTGAAGGGCTTCAATGATCTCGCCAAAATGCACTCGATAAGAGGCCATCTTTACCGGATCGGGCTGTACATGATACTGCTT
>MEPT01000123.1:18599-18936 GCA_001769925.1 Bdellovibrionales bacterium RBG_16_40_8 | reverse complement strand
TGTGAAAGAGTACTGAGGCTTCCAGAAATGAAAGCTTCCTTCTTTATAATCAAGCTTGTAATTCAAGGTGTTGTCCCGGCTATCGAAGTGAAACTCCTCCAGATATTGCTGAGAACTGTTTTCACCGTCAGCGCGATAGAGAGTTTTGATATTAATGACATCGCCGTCATCAGCGATCTTCTTTGATGGAAATAGGTCAACATAAAGCGGAAAACCATCAAACGTCATAATCCTAGCACCAAACCCCACTTCGTCGGGCAGCTCACGGTAATGAATATTGCGCAGAAAATAAAAACAACCACCAATTTCTGATATTTTTACCTTGGCTCGATCCTGA
>MEPT01000123.1:17488-18582 GCA_001769925.1 Bdellovibrionales bacterium RBG_16_40_8 | reverse complement strand
CGCTTCTTAACGGAATAATAAACCGAACCATTCATTTTTGAGATGACTTCATCGCAGTAATTTGCAGCCCACGCGCCTTTTTCGTCCAAGGTGAAAAGGCCACTGAGAAATAAAAATACTGGCAGGAACTGTGCTTTGTTTTTATTCTGCATAATGAGCGTCGTAGTCCACCTGACCCTACCCGTCAAGAGTTATTAAGCGGGCCTGACAGTGGTAAGAAAAATCTACGGAGTTAATGAGGAGACTTAATGAAACATTGGGTTTTTGATCTCGATGGAACACTAATAGATTCCGAAAAATATTATGAGCTTTCGATTAAAACCATCCTGGGGGAATTTGAAATTATAGCAACTGCTGATGATATTGATCTCGCTTACAAGTTTTTTAACCCCGAAGATTACTTTGCAACATATTTTCAAGATGCACAAAAGATTCAGCAAGCTACTCAGAGGCTTGCAGATCTAAATAAAATTTATGCCAATAAGCTCACGGCATTTGAAGATGTTGAGGGCTTGTTGATATATTTGCGATCTAAAGATGTTAATGTTAGCGTTTGGACTGGCCGCGAAACAGAGACCGCAAAAAAAATTTTAAATGACACCGGGCTGGCAAAACATATCGGAATCTGCGTTGGTAGAACCTGTGTGCCTAAAAACAAACCTCACCCAGACGGACTTTTAAAGATTCTCATGGATTCACGTTCCCATGGGGACAATGTTCTGATGGTGGGAGACCATGAATATGATATGCAAGGGGCGCGCGCTGCCAAAGTGAAAGCCGTAAGCGTAAATTGGGGTAAAAAAACTCGTCACAACGCTAGAGCAATTTCTGATCATCATTTTGAAAATGTTAGTGACTTATTATTTTGGACTTTGAACCTATATAAATGACAAATTTTGAAGTGTTAAACGAGCTATACAGATCTCGCACTAATCAGACAGTCTTCTGCACCGATATCGACAGATTTCATCTAGAGGACTCCCTTGAATTTTTATTGTCCCGCGCCTTTCCCCTTTTCTCATGTTTTCACTCAATGAGATAAAGAACATTCCGCCTTCAGTACCTGTATGTTCAAAAATAGCCTTGAGCGGAAA
>MEPT01000123.1:10327-17453 GCA_001769925.1 Bdellovibrionales bacterium RBG_16_40_8 | reverse complement strand
ATAGCCCATGTATTCTGATATAAAATGAACCTGCGACATTTTTGCTCTAGAATCAAATTCAATACCGAGAATAACAGTGGCACCGTAAGCATCCCCATCATTATCAGAAGGATCACAATTATAGATCCAGGTTGAAGCCTGTGCTGTTGAGATGCTCACGGTCAACACGAAGAACGCACTCCACTGAATTAATTTAGTTTTATATTTCACCGTACCCCCATCCTGGATCACCACATAACACTGCGAGCACTCGTTCATTGGTGGCAATATAAAGCGCTTCATCTAATGCCGACATTAATTCAACTCCCGGGTGAACAGATTCTCGATCTCTCAGTGCCCCCTCGCGACCACGGAGATGATATATATCAATCAAAGAGCGTGCGTCTTCCCCACCCTTCACTACGAAAAACACCGGAAACTCAACTGTTGGATATTTCTCAAGGAGCATTAAAAGACGCCCCTTTCTACATGCCGCAGAGTTAAATTTTTCGCGAACATCTGAAGCAAAAACTTGCGACGAAATGCTCACCATCGCCAAAACTGTAACCAAATATTTTGATATTAATTTTATCATAATTGCCGCCTTATTTTTTATTTAAATTATAGACAGAAATCTAGCAAATTTGATGCCGCGTGCGACACTAATCTTCGGCAGGCTGAAATTTTTATACAAATTATGAACGTGCCGAAAAATGTAATGGATTTGGCTGTTATGCAATTTAGGGCTGGGCTGGGCTGGGCGTGGCGACTGCCTGCTACCGAAACTGCGCCTTTTTGACAGACAGTGAAAATCAAGACAGCGCCCTAAGCCGTAATGCCTTTGCTTGGGTAGAGCGTATAGCGACAGCGATTGATTCCTTTTATTGTCATCCCAATTGAAGAAACTATTCTGTAATTTCCTAAGCAAGCATGTTATCACCTATAATCGGGCATATGAATTGCTAACACTAAATATAATTAAAATATGGAAAGGAGCGGGTATATGGCTGAGCTAAATGTAAAACTTTTTATGGCGGTGTTTGCCGCATTTTGCATTACTCCTCACGCAGTCCTTGCCGCAGGTTGTTTAGAAGTGATGTCCACTTTCGCAGAGCCAACTTTTAGCGATACTGTTGATACAAAGCTTGAGAACTTGGCATTAACATTCATGAAAACAAGTGAACTGATCAAAGAGGGGGAAGAATACGACTTCCCTGAGATTGGGATATCGGCAAAATGGAAAGCGGAAAAAACCGTTACATATAAAGGCCAGAACCTTCTGGTAATGAGAATTCTAATTACCACTAAGGGTCAACCTGATGATATGAGTCCTGAATTTGAGGTCCTAGTTGTGACAGGAGAACTTAAAAAAACTAAAATTGTACGTTTTGAAGATGCTTTTAATTTGCCAGAGAAAATAGTCGCAAAGATTCCGGCTGGTCATGGCAATACTCCAGAGAAGTCTTACTATTATGCAGAGTTCACTGGAAGCTCCGTGATTGATCTATTTAAATCAATTTATCTTGGCATTCCTTACTACGGATTAATGGGCATAGTCATTCCAGGAGGAAATGCCGAGTATGATCCCACACCAGGTCGCAAATGGAAGATTGTTGATGTGACCTTTAACCTAAGGCGAGGAATGACTGCGGAAGGCATGGATATCGGTTCTCAATTTTTTGACGAAGATTTCAATGCTTATTTTTCTGGCGCTTTCAAAAAAATTTCGTCAACAGGAGTAGAAGGTGCGTCGGTTGGGCCATGGATGAGCGAGGTACCTGAGCTTGTTAAAGTGGTCGAATAGGGTCCTGACTAATGACACTTCGATCCATGGCATGTGACACAACAAGAGAGCTGGCTTGAACGACAGGCTCTTTTTTGTTGGTTGCTACTCCTGCTATTTATTTCACGCATTTTTGTCGGCTCTGATTTTGCCATGAAAGACTCATAAATTGGGCCTTATGGGGTCATTAGAACAAGGTTCGCCCCAAACTCGATATATGGCGGTAGAGCCGAGCGCCTTGGTTTGATTAGTTCTCTGAACAAACAGCTTCAGCTAATTTTACACTTTTATCGTCCGTGAGCAAATGGGCATTGGGGATAATACCTAAATTAAACTCCGTTTTATGAAAAAATTTGGGTTTATTTTTAGATCGAGTCAATGCACATGACATGCACATATTAAAGCGTATTTGCTTCGCAAGCTTGGCCATTACCAATCCAAATTGTTTTTCAATATCGCCATTTTGGAACTGAAATGCATATCCGCTGCAAGAATAAACAGTGTCTTGCAATTTTTCTTTATCTGAATGATCGGAGTTGTGTTTGTAACTGCTAAGATTGTCGATTTGTGCAAAATGGAGAAATTCGTGAAAAGTCGTAAGTGAGCTATAAGCTCTTATAGAACCACTCAAATCTAGATTATCAGAGGCACCCTCAAACATCATTCCATACATCAGTTCACGCGCTAGCAGGATTGTCTGGTTGCGAGTCTGCACCAAGCGGTTCTCACGAAGAAATCAGCAGACTTGAAGTGCCACTAACAAAATATCCAATTGTTTCAATTTCAGTTAACACAAATCTGAATGAAGCTAAAGATGCTGCAAATAAGCTTGAAAAAGCTATTGCTGATGAGCTGACTAAGTCATTTAAATCTATAAGCTTCGCTGATAAAGAAAAATCGTCAGCCCAATTACGTTTGAAAATTATCGATTTCAGGTCAGTTGGAAAAGGCTCTCGCTTTTTAGCTGGCACAATGGCAGGACAAGACAGGGTCGTGGTTGAAGCTGAGCTTTATGACAATTCGCAGAGACGAATTGTAGGTGCATTTAAAGCTAAAGGCGAGAATGTGGTTGGTGGGCGCTTTTGGGAAACCGGCGTCGATGCAGCCATAAGTGAAGTTGCTAAAGAAGTAACAAAATACCTCAAAGCTAGAAACTAAAGTATTAGCAATCATTTAGGCGATAAAATTGATTTAGGACAAAGCGCCAGAAAAGCCATAAGTATTTGATTTTTCTTGATAAAATATACGTCATAGATTAAATAGATACTTGTGGCTGACACTAAAATTTTCAAAAACAACCCAATTAAAGAAGCACTGATCGACATCCATATTGATCCCAATTTAGTGCAGTCAATTTCTGACTTAGAGCAGTTTCGCACTGCTTTAAGTGGTTTTGACGGTGATAAAAAGACTCTCCACTTAATGGAGACCAAATTTGACTTAAAGGCGCAGGAAAGCCACACCTCGCAAATAGCAATTGAGGGTTATCAATTCTGGTCGAACGATAAAACTGAAGTTATACATTGCCGTAGAGACGGATTTGCATTTTCACGTCTAAAACCTTATGACGAGTGGAAAAACCATTTTCCAAGAATGATTGAACATTGGGAAAAATATCGCGACACCTTCAAGCCAGTCCATGTTAAGCGAATTGCCGTAAGATTTATAAATCAGTTTGAAATTCCCCACAATGAGTTCGAGCTAAAGGATTATTTTAATTCTTCTCCAGATCTGCCAGTTAAAATTGAACATACTATTGAAAACTTCGTACAACGACTTGTTATTAAAAGCGACAGCGACATCTATGCAGTGATCACATTTAGTTCAAGTAGACCCACTGTGCCCAATATAACTCCGATTATACTTGATTTTGATATATACAAAAATTTTCGCATAGCAGCCAATTCAGAGCTAATAGTTAATGAATTTGAGCAATTACATATTTTTGCCGATAAGTTGTTTAGTTCATATATTACAGAAAAAACAGAGGGATTAATTAAATGAGTTTAGCAGTGTCTCATTCTGATATACTCGATTGGAGATCAAGTTGGGGCCATAGTATTACAAGCTCTGGAGCCGGAGAAGAATTTAAAGTTCTACAAAAAGAATTAGATTCACTTTATGAGCATTTACAGCAACCTGTTACCCTTGGCTTTCATCAACAGTTAGAAAATAGAATAGAAGAGTTAAAACTAAAATATAACTATTCAGGCTGGGATGGATATGACTCTGAGCCGATTGATGATGTTTCTGCTGAAGTAGCAAAACATTTTGTAAGATTATTGCCAGACAACATTATTGAACCTGATCTAGTGCCAGAGTCTGGCGGCATAATTTCGTTTGATTGGAATTTAAGCAATAACTACATTTTCTCAGTATCAGTCCAAAAAGATGAAATAGTTTATGCTGGCATTATTGGTAGAGAAAAGTTCCATGGCACATTTATACTTGGCAAAAAACTAAATGAAAAAGTTGAAAGAGTTCTCATTGAGTATTTTTCATTTACTCACTGACAGATTCTCAAAGCTTCCAGTTAGAGATGAGGAACCGCTCACGCATTACATCTTTGTAGATGAGCATATTAATAAAACTACTCATAAAGCTAAACATCAACTTTTTAAGCCTCGCAAAAACAAGGGAAATGACTTATCAACCTTTAGAATAATAAATTGTGTTGAATCTTATATCTGGTACTTAAGCAAGAGATACGTTGAGCCATTTTCGAAGAAGAAAACCATAGCGCGAGCGGACTTCCCACTTGCAGCTGCAAAGAAGGCTCAATTAAAAATAAATCCTGACGGCAACCCGCATAAAAGGCATTTAAATTTAGAAAATTGGCCCACCGATAGCAGCGCATGCAAGCTAATATCAATGGAAATAGCAAATGCGTCCAATTTGATTTTAAAAAATGAGTGAGAGCCATATAGCTCTCACCCGCCAAGGACTAGATTATTTCCTCTAAACTCATTTTTACGATGCCTTTGAATAAAGGCCTAGTAACTGTTGTTTTGAAATTGGTCCTTTCTTGTTCACCAAAAATAAGCCAATAAAATGAGACTTCTAGGGCGTCAGCCACCATCCTTACTTGTTCAAGTTTTAAAGCCTTCCGGCCAGTTACCCAGCCATGTAGTGTAGCCTTGGGCACCGATGACCTTTTAGCAAGCATTGAAAGAGACCAGCGCCTTTCCTCACAACACTTTAAGATATTTTTTCCGAGATACATATTTCCTTCGTTATTGTTGAAACATGCTCTTTTTAGGTTCTATGGCGTTGGACCAAGTGAAATTGGTCGGACCGGCGGGATTTGAACCCACGACCTCTTGCACCCCAAGCAAGCGCTCTACCGGGCTGAGCCACGGTCCGAAAATGATTATGAAAAGAGCTGTTTTAAACTTATAATATGTAGACACAAATCTTCTACATTTTGCTTGATATCATCGATTTGATCAAATGAACCACCAACAGCTCTAACTTGCTTAGAGTCGCGTTTTAATTGTTTGAGTGCAACCCTGGCGCCTTCAATAGAAAAACGATCACGATAAAGAAGCTTTTTAATCATGAGTACCATTTCAACATCGCGCTGCGTGTAGATGCGCTGATTTTTTTCTGATTTTTGCGGGTGAAGTTGCTCAAATTCGGTCTCCCAGAATCTTAGTACATAAGATTTTAGACCAGCAATATCAGCCACCTCACCAATTTTAAAAGCCAGTTTATCTGGAACATTTTTAATTTCACGCTCAAGTTCTGCGTCGAATAGTGTATTTGAAAATTCGCGTAGCGAAGGCGCATAGCGCTTTTCGTTAAATGCTTCGTAAATGAGCTCTTCACTCATAGTCACAAACCTCGTGGGTTAATCGTCGTCGTCTTCTTTAACAAGAGAGACGTCTTCTCCGTTTAATATAGCCTTAAGAACTTGGCTAGGGCGAAAAGTTAGCACACGGCGAGCGCTAATTTTTATTTGCTCACCTGTTTGCGGATTGCGACCAACTCGCTCTTTTTTCTCTCTTACTACAAAATTGCCAAAGCCCGAGATTTTTACTTTTTCGCCGTCGCATAGAGTATTTTTTAATTGGTTAAACACCATTTCAACAAGCTCTGAGGCTTCTTTTTTTGAAAAACCTATTTTTTGATAAACACTTTCAACGATGTCGGCCTTGGTTACGGTTGATTTATCATCAGACATGGTCTATTCCCCTTAACTATAAAGGCTATCAACTAATTGAAAACTTTCAAGTTTAGCCTGTAGGCTAGACCTTAGTTGTGAGTTTTAGACACGCCGCTTAATAGAAAATTTTGATAACAAGGCTGCACAGATTTGATTAAGTACCTGCGTAACCTTATCTTCAGTCAGGGTATTTTCTAAGTCCTGCAATATTAAACGAAATGCCATAGATTGATAGCCATCAGGAACCCCTTGCCCACGAAAAACATCAAAAATCTCTACTGATTGTAAATAGGGGCTACCGTTTTTAGTTATTTCTTTTAACAAGTCACCGGCTGCAATAGCTAGGGGAGTGAGAAAAGCAAGATCTCGTTCTACCGCCGGAAATTTTGAAATTAACCCGATTCGACCAAACCGCGGTTGCCCGCGCATTAGTGCTGAAAGATCAAGCTCTGCCACAGCAGCATCATGGCGAATTTTATGTTCTTCACGAAATGCCGGGTGAAGTGCGCCTATAAATCCAATTACCCGCCCTTCATAAAAAATACTCGCAGCCTGTCCCGGATGAATAAAAGTCGGCAATTGTGATTCATTAAGCTTTCGCCATTCGATTTTGCCAAAAAGCCTTCTAACTGAACCTTCAAGCGTAGATTTTAAATCATAAATTACTGGTCTGTCGCCTTTACTCCATAGTCCTTTATTTTGACCCCAGGTCAGTAGTGAAGCACGATGAGACTCTATATATTTATTTGCTGTCTTGCCGAATACAAAACCGACTTCAAAAAGTCGCCCAAAATGAGTGCCGCGGTGATAATTATAAATTAAATTTGTTAATAGCCCTGGGATTAAGCTCTGCCTCATTTGCCCGGTTTCTTCGCTTAAGGGGTTAAGAATGTCTATAGGGAGCTCGCCCCCACTTGAAAGACCGAGTTCAGAAAAAATCTTTTCAGAATATAAATCACTCTGCCATTTGCTACTTATAAAATTATGGTTACGTGCTTCAAGATAACCCTCGTTTTTAATAAGTTCAGCGACCTTATTTTCATTTGTAAAACTGCGCGCCGAATCGGTTGGTTTGGTGGTAAGGACAGGAAAAGTTTCAGGGATCTTATCATACCCATTAAGTCGCGCGTACTCTTCAATAAGATCCATTTCTATTTCAAGATCTACACGAAAAGGTGGCGCCTCAACAGTAACAGTAT
>MEPT01000123.1:8397-10314 GCA_001769925.1 Bdellovibrionales bacterium RBG_16_40_8 | reverse complement strand
CAGCTGTAGATTTAGTTTTACAGTGAAGGCGTTTCATCCATTTGATGAAATCTGCAAGTTCAACTTTATAACCTAGGCGAGTTTCAAGAATGTCTCTATGCACTTTAATTGGTTTTCGCGCTATCTGATTGGGGTATAAATCATAGTGGTCGCGACTAGCTATTCCGCCAGCGAGCTCTTGTATTAAAGAAATAGCTCGATTCATGGCTTCAACAACATTTTCAGGATCTGTTCCTCGCGAAAACCGGTGTGATGAATCGGTATCAATGCCGTGTCGTCGTGAAGAGCGGCGCACCCCTCGTGGATTAAAATGAGCAGCTTCGATAAATATGTCAGTGGTTTTTTCAGTAACTCCAGAGTTAAGTTCACCGATAACACCCGCAAGGGCGATGGCTCTTTCGCCATCTCGAATAGTAAGCTCTTCGCCTGCCAGCACAATTTCAGTGCCATCAAATGTCTTAAACTTTTCTTTAGGTTTGGCGTTTTCAATAATAATTTTATTGTCGCGCAGTTCATTAGCGTCAAAAGCGTGGAGTGGTTGCCCGTACTCCATCATTACAAAATTTGTAATATCGACTACGTTGTTAATAGTGTTAAGTCCCACGGCCTGTAATCTATTTTTTAACCATGCAGGGCTAGACCCAATTTTCACACCGCTTAATAGACGCCCGCAATAACGTGGGCACATCTCACTATTGATAAGCTTTACTTCAACGCTGTCTTTAACTTTTTTTTCTCCAGATTTGATTTTGTTTTCTGGCAGTTCAAGCTTGCTATCAAGAAGACACGATATTTCTCGCGCAAGACCTATATGACTTAAGCAGTCGGCGCGATTTGGTGTCACATTGATTTCAAAAACTATATCTTGTAGACCTAAATATTCAGCGTAGGGCACACCAATTTTGGCGTCTTTTGGTAGTATAATTATGCCGTCACTTTTTTCTATTAAGCCAAGTTCAGTTTCTGAGCAAAGCATACCTTGACTTTCAACATCGCGAATTTTAGAGAGCTTAATGGCAAAATCTTTAGGTAAAACTGCTCCTGGTAGAGCCACCACCACTTTGTCACCTTGGGTATGGTTTTTTGCCCCGCATACGATTTGGCGATGACGACCATCGCCAACATCTACCTGACAAAGTGTCAGTCTTTCGGCGTTGGGGTGTCGACCAAGTTCTATAATCTGGCCAACAACTACGTGATTAAAATTTTTGGCCGAATCAGTAATACTTTCTACTTCAAGCCCGGCGTTTGTAAGAAGCTGAGAAAGTTCAGTCGGGTTTTTAAAAAACTCTTTTACGTTTACATATTCATTTAGCCACGCTAGAGAAATTTTCATCTGATTACATCCGAAACTGCTTAAGAAAGCGAATATCATTTTCACTAAAGTGACGAATCTCATCGACCCCGTACTTAATAATAGCCATACGTTCAATGCCAAAACCAAATGCAAACCCTTGCCACTTTTCAGCATCAATTTTACAATGAGTTAAGACTTTCGGATTAACTAATCCGCATCCGCCAATTTCAATCCAACCTGAGTGTTTGCACATGCGGCAGCCCTTGCCCTTACAAATAGGGCAAGAACAATCTACTTCTGCTGAAGGTTCGGTAAATTGAAAATAACTTGGGCGAAAGCGTGTTGCTAAATCCTTGCCATAAAATTCTTGTACAAAATATGTAAGCGTGCCCTTAAGGTCAGCCATAGAAACTTTGTTATCAATAAGTAGTCCCTCAATTTGGTGAAAATTTGGCGAGTGCGATGTGTCACTATCACGGCGAAACACCGAGCCTGGTGCCAATACGCGTAAGGGGGGCTTCTCACTTTCCATTGTGCGAATTTGTATAGGACTTGTATGAGTTCGTAGCACATGCCCATCATCAATATAGAATGTATCTTGCAAATCGCGCGCAGGGTGG
>MEPT01000123.1:0-8382 GCA_001769925.1 Bdellovibrionales bacterium RBG_16_40_8 | reverse complement strand
GGTCTTCAGGGATGTTTAGTGCTGTAAAATTATTACGATCAGTCTCAATAAGAGGTCCTTGGCGAACGCTGTAACCAATACGTGAAAGAATCTCTACTATTTCGTTAATTACTTGAGTTACTGGATGCCTTGCTCCACCCATGGGGTCTGGCCCAGGTATGGTCAAATCAAGGCTTTCTTTTTCTATAGCGATAGCGAATTCTTTAAGACGAAGTTTTTTCTCAAGCTTTGCGTAATTTTCTTCGAGACGAGTTTTTGCCTCATTAATAAGTTGACCCATAGCCGGCTTTTCAGCCGCAGAAAGCTTACCAAACTCGCGCATAAGAAGAGAAAACGCCCCTTGCTTACCTAGGTATTTCACCTTGGCGTCGTATAATTCTTTCGCATCAAGCGCAGCTTGAAATGCGACGAGCGCTTCTTTTTCTGTGGTTTGAATCTGAGTTTTAAGCATTTGTTAAAATTTGCCTTTAAGTCTATAAGTCGCGTATGAGGTATGTCAATGAAACGCATAGATAGTCGCACAAATCCGCTTTACCGCTCGTGGAAGGGTCTTTTGACGTCTGCTGGCATTAAAAAAGAGCGTTCTTTAATAATTTCAGGGCGAAAACTTGTCCCAGAATATTTAGCTCGTGATGATATGCGCCTAAAGTGCCTCTTGGTTTCAGAGCCAAAAGACGTCGAGCTTTTGAGTTTCAAAAAACACCTTGATGTGGTGTGGTTAAAAAAAGATCTTTTTGACGAGCTTGACGAGGCAGGTACTCACTATCCGCTACTAATTGCCGATGCCCCGTCTCTATTGGATGCAGATTTAGCTAAGCCGCCTAGCGGACTTGAGGTGGTGTTGGCACTTTCAAATCCATTAAATTTAGGGGCAACACTTCGTTCATGCGAAGCCTTTGGAGTGTCTAATGCCATATTACTAAAAGAGTGTGCCAACCCATTTTTACCAAAGGTTTTGCGAAGTTCGAGTGGTTCAGCATTGAAGGTAAAGTTATCGTTAGGCCCATCAATTACTGAATTAACATCTCAAGACACAAAAATGATGTGGGCGCTTGATATGATAGGCGAAAATTTAACTAAAGTTTCACTGTCTAGCAATTTACGACTTTTCGTCGGCGAAGAGGGTCGAGGTATTCCAAATAATTTGCAGTTTTTCAAAAAAATATCCATCCCGATTAGCGCCGAGATGGATTCATTAAACGCGCTTGCCGCGGTTAGCATTGTGCTATATGAATACCGCGCTCGCGGCCAAAAGTTAACTCTTGGCCGCGATTAATAAACGCGCTAGGGGTTTATATTATAATTTTAATGAATTTTGATTTCTCATATCTATTCTCCGACTTTTTGTTTGTAGAAAATATTTTTTTCTAAACATTTTTATAGCTCGATCCACGTAACACCATCGCCGCCGGTGTCGGCTGTGCCAGCGTGCCATTTTTTTACGTATACGCTGCGTGAGAGATAGCTACGAATGGCGCGCTTTAATGTGTCGGTGCCGTGCCCGTGAATTATTTTTACACGATCTTCAGAGCCCAAAGAAGCTGCATCAAGTTGAATTTCAAGCTGTGAAATAGCCTCTTCACTTGTTAAGCCACGTAAGTCTACAACGCGATCGCTATCTGCGGCTGGTGAGTAAGAAAAATTTCGAGATTTTCGCAAAACTTTCTGCGTAGGATTTTGACTTTGCAGTGCGGGCTTAAGATCTCGCCAATTTAAAAGTAGCCGCATCGAACTTGAAAGTACAGGTACTTCACCTTTAGAGTTTGGTTGGCCCTGAACAATGCCGTCGCGACCAAGACTTAAAATATATACCGACGACCCTGAAGGAAAGTGCTTAGTGAAATCCTCAGCAGAAGAGATTGCCTTTTGCTCGTCTGTAATTTCTGATTTTGCGACACCCTTAATAATATGCGGAAGATCATATTTAATTTGTTGTAAATTTTCATGACGACGAAATACATCTTTGACTTTTGATTCACGTATAAGCTCTTCAATGTTATCTGCTGCCTTGCGAACTTCTTTTTCAAGGCGATTTTCGCGATCTTTATTAAATTCAATAATTAGATTTTCATATTTTTCTTTTTGTTTTGTATTTTTTTTAAGCTCAGCTGATAACTGATTTTGCAGAGTTAAGACTTCTTGCCTCATGCGATCTATATCTGACAATCCTTCTTGATATTTGCGCTGCTCGGGGCTTAAGTTAGTAAGGGCCTTATTTATAATTTTGTCGCTAACGCCGGCACGTTTTGCAGTTTGAATCGCCAAAGATTGACCAGGTACTCCCATAATAAATTGGTATGTAGGACCAGAATTTTTATCAAAATCTAAAGAGCCATTAATAATGCCAGAGTTTTCGCTCCAGCCGCGCTTTAAAGCTCCTAAATGAGAGGTAATCACAGCAAAAACTTTATTGTCGCTATAGGTATCAATAAAACTTCGCGCTAGGGCCGCCCCCTCTTCGGGGTCAGTTGAGCCACAAATTTCATCGATAAGAAGAAGTGTTTGTGGGCCCTTACACTTAACAGCATAGTCGAGAGTTTTTAAATGAGCGGCAAAGGTACTTAAATCAGCATCAACGCTTTGTGAATCACCAATGGCAATTATAAGAGCTTCAAAGAAGGGCAGTGTTGAGCCTTTATCAGCACATATTGGTAGGCCACAACGTGCCATTTGGGTGGCAAGGCCAATGGCCTTAAGTAGAACTGTTTTGCCACCGGCATTGGGCCCAGAAAGAACTAAAATACGTCGATTGGTGTTAAGTTCTACGGTGTTGGTAACTACATTTTTTTTATTAGAAACAAGTAGCGGATGGCGTAGTTCTTTAAGAAGCAATTTGGTAGATGTGAACTCGCAAGGCTCAGCATTTAAATGCACCATAAGTTCGCCCTGAGCTAAGCGCATATCGGCCTCGACTAGAACTTTTTTTGTCTCATCAAATTTAAATTTTAAAGTTGCTAAATAATTTGAAAGCTCAATGAGAAGACGCTCAATTTCATGTTCAATTTCAATTTCAACTTCGCGCAAGCGGTTGTTGGTTGGTACGACATCCTCAGGCTCCATAAAAACGGTTTGATGAGTTTGGCTTGCAGCATGAACTATACCGCGAAAACTGTGTTGCATGCCGCTTTTTATGGGTAAAACCCAGCGGCCCTCACGAGTGGTCACAAAACGATCTTGCAATAGATGCTCAATTTGAAAATCTTTAACTAGTTTATTAAGTGCGTTGTGAATTTGGCGTGTGAGACTAGTTTTTTCTTCGTTTAGATGGTGTAGTTTTTCGCTGGCATCACTGCGAATATCACCCCCTGGTGTCATTATTTGATCAATGGCTGAAAGGGGCTCTTCAGCAGGCATAAGGCGCGTGCGTAGCTCTTCAAGGTAATTGGTGGAATGAGTTTTTAAAATTTCATTAAGCGCTAAAGTTTCAAGGCAAAAATGGCGCACATCTTTAAATTCTAAAAGCTTAAGCACTGCACTTCGTGTGAGTCGTTGATACCATGAGGCGAAAAGATCAAGGCTTTCCATGTGCGGGCGAAGGCCATGACGTTTAAGTACTGAAATCTCTGCAGTTTCTTGAAATCTTTTTTGTGCCTCTTCAGGAGTAGATAAAGGTAGAGTTTTACGAAGTTCTGTGCGGGCAATTTCACTGGTGGCAAACCCTGAAAGACGCTCAATAATTTCATTCCAATCAAGATTTTTTAAATCTTTCAAGCGAAGCCCTTCCAATAATAAAGACGATCATAAATATAAGTAAAGCCTCCATCAGCCAAGGATAAAGTTGATATATTGTAGCCGTTGGCTTTGTTCTATACGGAATTGAATAAAATCCTGTCCATTCTGAGTTAAGGGGAGATTTAGCTAGAGTTTTACCTGAGGCTAGCCCTACTGTTGTGATGCCGGTGTTTGTAACTCTAATTATAGGTCGACGAAATTCAATAGCTCTGGCTAGTGTCATGTAAAGATGTTGATAAGGCTCTGCCCAAGTGCCATACCAAGAATCATTAGTTAGATTGATAAATACCTCAGCCCCTTGATTTGAAAGGGCGCGCGTCAGTGATGAAAAAAGCCCTTCATAGCAAATTAGAGGCCCGATAAGTAGATCTCTTGAGTTTTCTGAGTGTGGTGATTCTGCAATATTCAATGATTTTACCTGTGGACCTAGACCACGAGAGAAATCACCCACTGCTGGAAACCATTCTTTCATTCGCGGGAAGTAATCACCGCCTGGCAAATATTCACCAAATGCCAATAAAATTGTTTTATAGTAAGGGTTAGGTTGAATAGCCCCAGTTTTCTCAACCATAAAAAAAGTGTTGGTTAATTTATTATCGTGTGGAGAAAATCCGTAGCCACCGGTAATCAAATGGGTGTCTAATTTTTGCGTCAAATCAATAAGGCGGCGAGCGGCAGCTAGATAATTTTTTTCTCCAGAAAGTGATGACCATAAGCGTTGATCTAAATCGTAAGGATAGGCAGTTTCGGGCCACACCATAAGGTCAACATTTGATAGTTTTTCAGGACTAGACATTGCCTTATAAGAAAGATTTAGGTAGCGCTCAGTTATATATTCGCGAAAACCAAGGCCTCTTTCGGCATATTGCTTTTGTAAATTACCAATATTGGCTTGAACGGCTAAAATTTTTAGCTCTTGATCAGATGGCGGCAAGCTTTTTAATAAAATATATCCGGTAAGGTTTAAAAATAATATGATAATTGCTGGATATAAAAAGTTTGCGATTAACTCTCGTTTGGCCGTCCTAGTTTTATTGACTTTGTAGGCGCACCATTTTTCATAAACCCGATAAAACCCAAGATTTAATAAAATCGTAATGATACTAAGCCCTTGAAAGCCTATTAATTCGGCATTTTGCGCAATCGGCAAACCAGACCATAGCCAGGTATAACCATAATTCCACGGAAAAAGCGTTAATGCCCATGTTTTACTTAGCGCAGTGACAATTGCGAGTAGTGCCAGGCTTGTGTGTTTAGAAAAGTTATATTTTTTTTGTAAATAAAACCAAAACACTCCGGCGATTGGGACATCGAAGTTGGCGACACTACAAAACAAAATAAGGGTGATAATTGCTACAGGCCAAGGCAAATAGCCAAATTCGTGTACCGTTAGCGCAACCCAGTTAAATCCGATGAGAGTAAAGACAAATTGGGTTAACCAGCCAGCAAAAAAAATTCTCTTATATGGAGAAGTTTTCGATACAGAATCTTCTCCTAACTTAAGCCATATTCGCCACAGGGGTATAAAACAAAAAAAACTCGCCCAAGGAGGAAACGGAATATAGCTTGTGCCAATAAGTATTCCTGATATTATACTTAAGTAGTAAGTGGTGAAAAAACTACTGAGTTTTCGCATGCTAGATATTATGGGAGCATAGAAATGAGCGAAATTCAAAGGGTTCCTGGTGAACTGCAGGTAAGATGTCCTGAATGTTTTAAGTCTTATAATATTGCAGTAGATGAACTTTCTGAACAGCACCCGCGATTTAAATGTTCTACTTGTAATTCACAATTTTGGATGGACCGTAGGCAGGCCATAGAAAATCCTGTACACCTGATAGGTTACCCGATGTCTTTATTTCCAGGACATAATGAAAAAAGCACTTCGGCGACAGATATAAAAGCTTCGCATATTATAAATCTTGATATTTTTAATTGCCCAAAATGTAGTGCTCTTTACAGTGCAGGAGACGTTGAATGTAAAAAGTGTGGGGTAATTTTTTTTAAATTTTCTGAAATTGAAGCAAAAAAAAATAATCCTGGCGCTGAAGAACTGGTTACTGCTGATCCAGAAGTACAAAAACTTTGGGAAGACGTGCTAGCAAATTATGAAAGCAAAGAGATTCATCAAAATTTTATAAACGCGGCTTGGATTAATGGTGATTTAGAGTATGCAGCAGCCAAATACAAAATTATTCTTGAGGTTGCGCCGGGAGATGCGTTTGCATTAAAGTTTCATAAAGAAATAGAAGTACTTACTTCTATAAATTTTGAAATGGTTGCCGCACAAGAGGAGGCTAAGCCACGTAAGTTTTTAGATTATATATCTTTTTTCAATGGTATTGAGGTATCATTTAGAAAATTTAAATGGATTAATTTAATTTTTATTGCCTGTGGATTTCTTATAGTAATGGGGGCTTTTTTGCCCCACATGCGTAATCTCATTGGTCTTGGCACATCTATATTGTTTTTTACTTTAGTGCTACGATATTACTTTCGCATCATCTGAGATATCAAATTATCCTGCGGTCAGTTCGCTTTGCATTTTAACTTTTCAAACGATGGGTTGTCTTGTCCATTAGTGAGCGTAACAAGTAAGGCTTGGCGTGTTCTGCCTCGTTGTGGCGGTGTCGTCATATTGATGCTGAATTTAATTTTCTTATTATTTGAGCGACCAACATACACAATCGGAGAACCAAGGCCTTCGCTGAATTGCTCTTTAACATAGTAGCGTTCAAACTCTCTGTGACCTACTGTTTCTCGCTTAATTTCAATTTTTGTTAGGCCAGCAATTCCACCCTCAAAGAGAGAAAGTTTCATTTTAACATCACGATCTGAATTAATTAATCGGCAAGAAAAAATTTCTTCATAGCAATCTCGGCAATCGTTATCAGCATATGAATTTATACCGATAGCCGACACACATAACAATATCACTGGGATTAGTTTATTCATAAATTCTCCTTTAGAGCTCTTATCTTCTTTACTTCTTTAAGCTCGCTTTTTTAAGTCATATAACATATAAGTAGTCGCATTATACCGCAAAAAAAAGTAATTTTAAATTTTTTCTCTGAATTGTATTAATTTCAGCAAGCTAGGGGTACACTTATCATCGAGAGCGCCTTAGCGGCTTTTTATTAATTATGCGCTTTAAATCATTACCAAAATTTAACAAAGTATTTGGTGTTGCTGTAATTGCAGATTCTTCGCTGTCTGTATCTCTGACGCTAACAGAAAATTGATTAGCATCGAAATTTGTTATATTTTTCGGCACTACCCCTGTGACTGTGACTCCTTGATCAAGAATAGCTAGTGCACGATACGCGTTGAGTCGCTTTTGATACTTGGTCTTACCGATTAATTTTATAGGCTCCAAATCTCCAGTTTGGGTAATGTGACGAATGATGCGAGCGGCATCAAAATCACTAAAGTGAGCACGAATTAAAGCGGCGACTCCAGTGACAATAGCGGTGGCCTGAGAGGTGCCGGTCATATAACCATAATTACCGCCAGGCAATGTTGAATAAATATTTTTGCCAGGTGCTGCAATGTCAACCGAATGCTCACCATAGTTACTAGAAGGCAGAACATTGCGTTCTCGATCAAAGGCTGTAACAGAGATAATATTGTCTAAATCATAGTCTGCAGGATAATATTTTTTTACGTCAGAGTTAGATTGCTCGTTGCCGGCCGCAGCGACAAATAAAATTCCTTTTTCACGAGCAAGGGCTACAGCCTCTCGCTCTTTTTCGCTAGGCTCAAGTCCGCCACCGGAGTAGTTAATAATATCAGAGCCAACCACTATACAGTAGCGAATAGCGCGTACAGTATTTAATAAGTTGCTATTTGCGGGCGAACTTGGGTCATAATATTTTGCGATAACCAGACTCACCTGTGGCGACATACCACTTATACCAATCTTATTGCTGCCCTCTGCACCTATAATACCAGCGATATGAGTGCCGTGACCGTGTCGATCGCTAAGGTCGTTATTATTGGCGACGAAGTTAAATCCATTTACGTCATCAACGTAACCGTTACCATCATCATCGACTCCATTAGTGGCCTTGTTACGACTAAGAGAATCGCGACCAGACTCACCAGGATTTACCCAAATATTATTTGTTAAATCCGGGTGTTTTACATCGACACCTGTATCAATAACACAAACTTTTACGTTACGGCTCCCGACGGCACGGTGTTTTGTCCAAGCCTCAGTCGCGTTAGTAAAATTGAGGTCCCACTTTTGTGACATAGCGGGGTCGTTAAAAAGAACATCAACCTCTTTTTTTTGTGACTTATCAGATTTCATAACCTTACCAAGTTCAGTATGTCGAGAAATACTAGAGTTAGTAAGGCTTGCTAAATCATCTTGATTTATGGCATATACCCGACTTAAATTAAATTGAATCGCACCAATTAAAGCTACTATCCCACCGCCTATTAGAATAAGACCTTTTAGATCTTTCTTCATTTCTAACCTCTCATTTTGAGACACTTTTTTGTGCGCTGTCATTGATGCTTAAGAGAGCAAGTCAGATGCCATAGATTTAGCAAGATAACTAATTGAAATTACGGCGAATATTAAATTGAGACATTTCGTTTAATGACCAGCTTTTAGATGACTGTCTAAAGTGTGGCCAGATTGTT
>MEPT01000122.1:13184-13912 GCA_001769925.1 Bdellovibrionales bacterium RBG_16_40_8 | reverse complement strand
CGCTACGGCATCATACCGATGGTGCCTTTAAGTATTATGCTCGGCTGGTTGCTAAATTCGATTGTATCAACACAAAAAAAATTTTTATCATTAACGGGATTAGCCGTCTTGGTTGTAGGAGTGCAGATTTTCGTAAATTTTAATCGTGCGGTAGAATTTCGCCGTGAGTTTGGGCCTTTTGTAACTGCGATCCACGATGTTTATCGCAGAATTAATCATGATTTGAGTGTGACACAATTATTACTGTATCCAGATTTCAGATCCTACGAATTTCGCTGGGATGCCTCGCCAGCAATTCGCGATCGAAAGAGCTTAAACGCATTCAGTGAAATTGAAACTGGGCGATGGCCGATCGGATCGACATTATTAATTAGTTTTAGCCTTCTTTACAGCGATCAACTAGAACACCTGCAATCATTTACCGGTTGTGATGAAGGCGTTATTTTTAACCGTATCTTTGGCTGTAATCATATTACCGTTTTATTGAGTCGAATTGTAGACAAAGACATAGATTTTGCTAATGCCGAAGAGCATGTTAAAGCCAATGACATTTCTGCAGCAGTCGAAGTTTATCATAAAATATTGCAACGTAGACCAGGTAGCCTTCTTGCTCGCTTTAGATTGGGCGCTATAAGTCTGAACAATAAAAAAAATGAAGAAGCCGAACGGCAATTCGCGATTCTTGAGTCGGTGCAACGTTATAACCCCAGTATTTTATACAATCGCTC
>MEPT01000122.1:12891-13104 GCA_001769925.1 Bdellovibrionales bacterium RBG_16_40_8 | reverse complement strand
CTTTAAATCCTATCATTTAGGCGGTAAGACAAAAAAAGCCAATAAAGAAAAAGCGATCATGTACAAGCTTTTTTCGGACAATCCTAAGTTAAAATATCTCGATTTATAGAAAAAAATTCTAGACTAATCAAACTCCCAGCCTAGACGAAATTCTATATTTGAAAAAAACAGAGTTTGATGGCCATTAATACGTGATCCGCCGTTAGCTAGATT
>MEPT01000122.1:12301-12733 GCA_001769925.1 Bdellovibrionales bacterium RBG_16_40_8 | reverse complement strand
CCTGATAACGCAAAAATGTTTCAAGTAACCAATAGCGATCGTAGTGTACCAGCCATGTGCCACCAACCGCCGCCATGACAATATTATTTTTTGCAACTATTGCAGTTGAGGTATCTGTTGTACTAGATCTGGCAATAAATGGTACTCGGTGATATTGAAAACCCCACTGCGCGCCAAATTCTGTAAAATATTTTTTATAATTCATCCTCCAGTTCGGATGAAAAAAAGTAAATTCACCAGTGAGATAAATCCACTGATACCCGCCTTGAGATACTTTTACCATATCTGAAGATGAAGTTTTTCCTGGTGCTATATTTGCAGTTGCCTGAAAGGCCCATTCTTTATTCAATGAATGAACTATTTTGCCATAAAAAGTGGGCGCATCAAAACTTTCTAAAGTAACAGCAGATGGGATTGTAGTGTCTTTTTTAT
>MEPT01000122.1:3757-12215 GCA_001769925.1 Bdellovibrionales bacterium RBG_16_40_8 | reverse complement strand
AGCTTTACGTCTTTTTCTGATACTTTGACATTAATTTGATATTGTTTACTTTGGCCGTCTGTAAGTCGCGCCTCGATTGTAATTTGTGCTGTCGCCGGCGGCAGATCTAAATTGAGCTCAAAAAGACCTCGATCATCAGCTCTAGTTGTATTTTGCGATGTTACATGCTCAATTTTTATATATTTAATTTCGCTTTTTTCATTAATTAATATAATTTTATCAGTAGCTAACTTAATTTCCGTATTTGGTAATGCCTTCCCTGAAAGTATAATACGAGAACGCCCTTCTTTAGCAGCAATACCAATTTCTGGCTTATACCAATCTAAGCGTAAAATATCAGTTTGTTGCTCATCTTGCTGTGCAAACGAATAATTAGAAGTAAAAAAAAAGAAAAAAAATAGAAGAAAATAAAATAAAGAACGCGCTTTCATCACTTAAAGGTTACGATGAGTCGTATCTATATGCAAATTATTCAAAATTAGCCTATCTCATATTACGCTGACTTAGGTCTAGAAAGCATAAAATACGTTACGTCGTCTTGTAGCGGGTAATCTTCGCGAAAAATTTTAAGCTCGCTAGATATATCATTAATAGTTTCTTTAATGGCTTTGTTTTCATTACAACTTGTAACAAGAATTTTAATTAATGGGCGTTCTCCCCAATTAGCACCTTCTTTATTTTTAAGTTCGGTTACGCCATCTGTATACAGTACAACGCGATCGCCTGGGTTAAGTCTAACTTGTTTCATGCTATACGTAACGTCGGGTCGCTCGCCGAGCCTAGGTCCAATTGCTTCGTTTAATAAAATAATATCTTTTTTCTTAATATTTTCTTTTGCAGGGAAGAGAAATGGTGACTCGTGGCTTGCGTTTGAATAGGTTATTACTTTTGCATCATGGTTATAGGCGCCAAGAAAAAGTGTCATCATAACTTGTCCGTTTGCGGTATTGTAAATAGCGCGATTAAATATACGCATCATCTGCGCAAGCGGTAAATCAGGAAAAGCATCAAGCGTACTGATTACACTTCGAGCTGCTGATGTTAAAAGCGCTGCCGGCACCCCATGGCCAGTGGCGTCACCAATACAAAATATGGTTTGATTGGTTACTCGCTTATAAAACCACCAGTCACCCGAACACTCACTTGCAGGCTCGTAAAATCCACAAATTTCTAAATCTTCTGAAGCCAAGTCTTCTTTCGGAAATAGCGTTGATTGAACAAGCTTTGCCGTTTTTAATTCGCCCGCCATTCTAGCTTTTTCATGAGTTTCTTGCATAAGACGATTAATTTCTTTGGTCATTTTATTAAAACCAATTGAAAGTGCCCCTATTTCGTCTGAACTATCTGCTGTAACAGAAACTGCAAAATTACCGCTAGCAATTTCTCGAGTTGCAGCTAACAGTCTTTTAAGAGATGAAGTAAGCCCGGTACTTGCAAAGACACTTATAAAAATTGTTATAAAAAATAAAAAAACAATAAATAACGCAGATTTAATAATAACTAATCTTACGGCCTCAAGGGCCACATATTGAGATGCAATAGATATAATTTTTAAATTACCAAAGCCAACAGCAGCCATAGAAATAAGCCACGGTTCAGATTTTTTACTCTCTTGAAATTTGGTGGCGCCTTCAGCTGATTTAATATTTTTAAAAGTATGTACAATAGCATTTCTTTTTTCGGTATTGACAATATGATAACTAGCGTTTATTGGGCCCATTAATATTTCTGCATTGCTATCAACTAGATAAGGGTCTTGCATTTGTGAGGTTTCAAAAAAATTTAAAAAATGCGCTGAATTAAGTACTGAAATTATTATAAGAGGATTTTCTTGTTTATTAGTAGTGCTGTCAAATTGCTGAAAACGTAAACCTAAAAGCCATTGTTTATTACCAGGCAGTTTATATATTGCCATTTCGTTTTGTAAAATCGTCGGGTTTAATTTTTCGACAATTTTTTTCATCATAATCAATTGCTCGTCAGTAAAATAATTCTTTCTTAAAGCGCCTGCGTATTGATAGTCTCTAGAGACTTGATCAAATGAATAGCTAAGACATGCATCGAATTGTTTTTCTTGCGTGAAAATTGTCTCAGAGAAGGGGTGAAATGAATTATTAATGCTGTAGCCACGCATTAGAAATTTAACCTTATCAATGATATATTCTGATTCGGCACGAATCTGTAGAGCTACTGAGCGTGAGTACGCAAGACTTGAGTCAAGAACATATGCCACTTTGTCTTTTTCATAGTCGCGCAATGCGAGATAGCCATAGGTGGCAAGCATTGTGCCTGTAAGCATAATTAACAACAAAATCAATTTAAATTTTAAAGATAAATTACTAAGTAATCGCATTGATTATGTTATCGGGATATTATCTAATAATATTTACAAATTATAATTACATAATTACTTATTTAATAACAAAATATGTCGATAATACGAGCGAAGAGAGGTCTTACTATGCCCGACCAAAGTCTGAGTCGCTCAGATAAAGTTCTTATATTTACATCACTTATTGGTTCGATAATAGTAGGCACTATTTTACTAAGAGATGATCTTTTGTACAGATATATTCAGGTGGCACGAAAAGACGAATTAAAAGTGGGCGAAATTATTTCTACTAAAAACGATGTAAGGCGTAGATCACGACAAAGTTTATCTTGGTACAGGGCAAGTGATAAAGAAGATATTTATGATAATGATAGTTTGTTTACAGGGTTAGATTCTGAAATTAAATTTAATATTAACAACAATCAAAGCATTAGTCTTGGGGCAAATAGTCTTGTGGTTATTAAACCAAATAAAGATGAAGTTGTATTTGATCTTCAGTTAGGAACAATGACGACTCTAACAGAGCCGGAAAAACCAATTAAAATTATGTATCAAGGACATGTAACTAAGGTAATTCCTAAAATGAATACAACTTCTATAGAAATTCAGAAAACAGACGAAGGCGAACTTACTGTTTCAAGCGCAACTGGCGAGGTTGATATTCAAGTACAAGACAAAAGTAAAATTTTGCAAATTAAGAAAAACGAATCAGCCAGTATTAAAAAAGACCTAAAAATAGACAAAAAGACTTTTTCAATTGAGTTTTTATTGCCTAAGTCAAATAGTGAAATTTGGTTATCTAAAGAGGAAAAAATAATATTTAAATGGCGAAATGAGCAGCCTAAGATACCTATAAAACTGCAAATTTCTCGATCTAATAAGTTTGACCAAATAAACTTTGAGAAAAATATCGAAGAAAATGAAAATATCTACAGCTGGATGCCGCCTAAAAATAAAGGCCACTACTTCTATAGAATTGTTAGATTTGACAATAATGATCAAATTTCTCTTAACCAAAAAATTGATATCTTTGCAAAGGAGTCAGTAGAACTTATTTCGCCTATAGACAAAATTATATTATATGGCTTTGAGAATTTACGAGAAAATGAGCTGCGAAATGTTGGCTTTCAATGGGAGGATAAAAGAGGGGCGTCAAAGTTTAATCTTGAGATTTCAAATAAGACTGATTTTTCAAATATCATTAAAAGTATTGCTCTAAAATCTCCGCACGCCGAGTTAAATTTGCAACGTGGCAATTATTATTGGAGAGTTGGCATGCAAACTCCTGCAGCAGAAAATTTTACAAGCGAAGCTAGAGAGTTTTCAGTGGGTAAGGTGCTGTTTGAGGTAGTAAAACCTGAAATACCTATCGTAGAGAAGCCGATAGCAATAAAAGAGCCTGAAAGACCGCAAATAGATAGCGCAGCGACTCCTAATATTATAAAGGCAGAAAAAAATATTATTTTAAAGTTTAAAAAAGATATCGACGTTAGAAATCCGGCAAGTATACGTAAAGGTATTTTAAATCCGCCAACTTTTTCATGGGAAGAACTTACTGGCGCAAACGAATATGCTGTAGAGATAGATAAGAGTGAAGATTTTTCTTCGCCGCGTATCATTGAATCATTAAAAGAAACATCTTTTGTATGGGAAGATGTAAAACCGGGCCAATATTATTGGCGGGTTAGAGGAATTGGTGATAACGGAAAAACTTCATTAGCTAGTGCGCCAACTAAAATTGAGATTAAGTTGCCCCCCCCAATCATAACTTCGCCTGAGAGCGATGATCAAATTGTAGATAAAATTGCTATGCTTAAACAAAAAAAATCATTTAAGCTTGAGTGGTCAGAAATGCCGATGACATCTGCGTATACTGTTATAGCTGAAGATAAAGAAAGCATTACTAAAAAAACTGAGGTCGATATCGAAATGCTACCGAATCAAGTTTATGAGGTCAAAGTTGCGGCGGTTGATATCAAAGGGCAACGCTTAAGTGATTACGTAACAAAAAATCTAAAACTTAATGCAAAATTAATGCTAAAGGCACCAGAAGCGTCGTTGCCTGCAGATAAAATTACCGTAATAGCGTTTGGTAAAGTAAAAAATGATCCAATACTTTTTAGTTGGAGAAAAAATCCCGAAGTTTCTGATTACGAATTAGAATTTTCAGGCGATATTCAGTTCAAAAATATATTACTTACTAAAAAGGTAAAAACAAATTCATATATTTTAAAATCGAAATTACCAAGTCGCCTAGTCTATTGGAGAGTAAGATCACGTTACGGAAATAATGTGTCAGAGTGGTCTATACCGCGCAGCTACGAAGTTCAGGGGGCGATTTAGAAAAAAGATATAAATTATAGAATTGAACCAGCGAAAATATAACTTGCTACAGAGAAATATATAATAAGCCCAGTAACATCGACAAGAGTAGCTACAAAGGGTGCGGAGGCCGTAGCTGGGTCAAGACCAAGGCGTCGTAGTAAAAAAGGTAGCATAGAGCCGGTAAGTGTCCCCCACATAACCACCCCGACTAAACTAAAGCCCACGACAAGCGAAACAAGCCCGAAGTGAGGCCCGTATAGCTCTTCTCTGGCTGGCCAAAAAAATATACGCATTAAGCCTACTAGGCCAAGAATTAGGCCTAAAACAAATCCAGCCGCAGATTCATTAATAAATACACGCCACCAATCGCGTAAACGAACTTCTCCTAATGCCATAGCGCGAATTACCAGCGTTGAAGCTTGCGAGCCAGAATTTCCGCCAGAAGAAATAATAAGGGGAATAAATAAGGCTAGTACTATAGCTTTTGAAATTTGTTCTTCATAATATCCCATCGCTGTGGCGGTGAACATTTCTCCCACAAAAAGCACAAGCAGCCAGCCGGCGCGTTTACGAATCATATTTAAAAACCCTATTTTAAAATAGGGTGCGTCTAATGCCTCAACGCCCCCAATTTTATGGATGTCCTCTGTTGCTTCTTCTTGCACTACTTGAACTACGTCATCGAAGGTCAAGATACCTTTCATAATTCCTTTTTCATCAACCACAGGTAATGCAAGATATTCTCTGCTAGAAAATTGTCGGGCAGTTTCTTCGATATCTTGGTTTTCATGTATTACCGCAAGGTCTTTGTCTTTCACCATAATTTGTGAAACCACAGTTTGTGGTGGTGAGGCGAATAAAAGTCTAAGCGATACAACTCCCAGTAAGCGCTGACTTTGATCGAGTACATAAGCGTAATAAATGGTTTCAACTTGAGTGCGAGTTTGGGCACGAAGATAGCGAATAGCCTCTTCTACCGTCATATCAGGTCTTAGACGCGCAAAACGCGAATTCATTAGACCGCCGGCCTGGTCTTCATGATAAGCAAGAATGGCTGAAACATCATGGCGTGTTTGCGTATCAAGAAGTTGAAGTGCTAATTTTTTATCATCTTCACTTAAATTTTGTATAAGATCAGCTGCATCGTCTGGGGCTAAAAGTCTAATCCAAGATCTGCGGTCATCAACTGGCAAAATACAAAAAATACCCGCTTGATCAGAGCCGCGCATGCGTAGAAAAAATTCTTCTGCAGTTTTTCGATCAAGCTTTAAGAATTCTTCTTGGTGAGAGCTTTGCGGTAAACTGCTCCAGTCTAAAACAAGCTTGTCAATCTCTTGATCTGTGAGCGCGCGTGGAACGCTGATTTCATCCCGCAGGGTCATGGCATAATTTTTCCATTTTTTTGTGCGATTTATTAGAAGTACTTATACGAAAAGTAAAACTATTGTGTCAATATATCAGCGCAGGTAATATCAAATCCTGTTAAGATAATATCGTCGCCTAATTGTTCGAGATCCTGCATGACCTGATTGATAAGTGTTAAATCCTGGATATTTTGAAATTTCTTAAGAAGTAGTAATTCATTTAGGCGGATAAGCGCTGAATAACGAGTACGTGAGGCAAAAAGAATAAGATCCTTAAGAATTAACTCTTTTGGCATAACATATTTAGGAGAATTTTTTAGGAGGGGGAATTCGCTATCTATTCGGCTTTTTAGGTGATTTTTAATATCAATAGCGTTTTTGCCATTAGCCATATCCACAGCGACTTTTAGAGCATCAGCTGACAAATTTTTAAAATTATTTTTAAGATCTTCTGGTCTTACCTCGCGCTCAAAATCAGGTATAGCTCCAACATTTTCAACCGGGAGGCCATCAGAGCGCAGACAAAAACCCATAGTGCAGCGCATGTTCATCTCAGCTTGCGTAATAGAGGGTACTGACCGATAAACAGGGCCGCCTAAACCCATCGATTTAGTACCAAACACTTTAGCTCGTTTATTGGCCTGCATAATTGACGGAAAAAAATCACCACCGCTACCACTTCTACTGTCATTTAATATTAAAACGGGCTTGGTATAGGGTTTTACATTCTGTGAAGTTATTAGTCCGAACGACCCCTCAGAAACTATAGCCCCAGACCCCATATAAGGTAAAGGCCCTGACCAACGATCTCCATTTGTCACTTTTTCTTTAAGTTTTTCTAGGACTTTTTTATCAATATAGAGCTTTGCTAGGTTAGACTCAGTTTTTGAATTTCCTGACCCGTCTGTATTTTCTAACATAAGATAATCAGAAAGCCTCACATCAAGGGTAACGCCTTTCATGCCATCAGCATGATTGGCAAAAAGCTGACTTAAACGCGATACGTAATCGACATACCCGCCACCATTATGAGCCTGGTCGATAATCAAAACATCAGTAGTGCTTTCAAGGCGCAGTATCATTTTTTCTAGCCAAAGTACTTCAGCAAACATTTCTTTAATAGATCCTGGCGGCGAGTAATCTGGGATTCTAATAACACCTATATTTTTATTTTCATAACGAATCATATAGGCTTTAAGACGGGTAATTTGCTCTTTATCTGAAACTTCAGAATTAAAAAGCTTACCTAGATCTATTATAGAGCCTTCTGCAAGACTTAAGTTATCTAACCCAACGCTAAAGTAGCTTTCTGTTCCGCGATCGCCGAATGAGTAAGATTTTGATAGTTCTTTTGCGATTTTAATTTGCTCTTTAATGTCTGGAAAATCTATCCAGTTAAAGATACCAGTAAATTCGATTGTTGGACCATCTACTTGAGTGCGTCTAAATTTAATTTTGACTTCTTCTCCAGCGATTTTTGTACGGTAAAAACGATTATCTACGTTGATTGTACTTTCTAAAGCTCGTTCTAATCGAGACTCAGCGGTAGCTCGCTGCGTGTATAAAAGATTTTCTTTTGCTAAAAGCATAATCTGGGTGTCATTTATTTCAATTATTTCATCACCAACTTGAAGTTTTGTTGATGTGGTGCCAGGTGTGATTATGTTAGGCATTAGCCCTGTTATGTAAAGATGTCCTTGTAAGGCAGCTGCTTTAATCCCTAGGGTGTAGTAGTGAGAGGTGTTTCGTAAAATATTAGTATGGCCATCGCGAAACTCGTCGCTAAAGCCAATCATTAATTGCTGAAATTCATCTGAAGATAAAACTCTGCGCGCAACTTTGGGGCGAAGACCAGAGTCTTCTTCAAGTGAAGTCGCAGTGCGAATAAGTCGGGTATATTTAGATTCGAGATTTTTATATGTAGTTCCGAAGGTTTCATATTTGTATTTAATCATGCCATAGTGATTTTTTAGTTCACCTAGTATATTTGCAAATGCAGTAAGTTGGGCTTTTTTTGTCGTTACCCCATACTCATCAGTTTGTTGTTTATTTAATTGGTTTAGATTTGAGGCTGCGCATGCAGATTTTAAGCTTAGTGGTGAGCTAAATATGAATGCACAGGTTAATAGTAGCGGCGTTAGAAACTTACGAAATTTACACTTATTGGTTGCCATCTTATTACATACCATAGCGGTATATTTTACCTGTCTTAGAGCATATTTTAAATAGGCCTGAAAATATGTTAATTGCATGCCGTAAAAAGGCATTAATGATGTAGGCTAGTATGAAATACGCATGTTAGTTATTTTTTTCTTTTTTAGATTTAATATCATCAGTTTCATCAGTAAGCGTTATCGTTAACTTTATGGCGTCGATATGACGCTTACGTCCTACTTGACAAGATGTGCCCTATAAGGCACACTAGTCAAGTAGCGTT
>MEPT01000122.1:0-3730 GCA_001769925.1 Bdellovibrionales bacterium RBG_16_40_8 | reverse complement strand
AACTATGGCCCTGGTTATCGTATTTACTACGGTATTCATCAGGACGAACTTATTTTGATATTGATAGGCGGCAGTAAAAGCAGCCAACAAATGGATATAAAAAAAGCACAGGCTTACTGGCTTGTTTGGAAGGAAGATAACCCATGAAAAAGCAAACATCATTCGAGCTCGATTTAATGACAAAACTCCGCGACCCTGAATTTGCCTCTGCATATATTATGTCAGCTATTGTTGATAATGATTTGGCTTTTCTCCCGATTGCACTGGGTGATGTAGCGAAAGCGCATGGCATTTCAAAATTAGCCGATGAAACTGGTATCAACCGCCGTACCCTATATAAGGTATTTGATAAGGATGGAAATCCTAGTTTTGAGTTAGTTACACAGATTGCCGATAGTTTGGGGTTGGAGCTGCAAGTTAAGCAAAAAAAAGCGAAAAGGAAAAGAGCATCATAATCAAGGCTCGATCATATGATTCCATTGCAAAAGCCTCGTAGGTATGGGAATGAGCAGAAAATTTAGCTTGATCCTAGTTTATACCTCGACTTTAGGTCAGAAATGGGCTTTATTTGTCCTATCCGCATATGAAATATTTTATTACACTGATCATCTTTGCAATATCTATGATTCCTGTGAGTTCATGGGCCGTATGTTCGTGGAACGGGAATACAGGCACGGTAACATCGCCTTATGCGCAGTCTGATTTATCCGCATGTATCACAGATGCGTCAGGGAAAACAGGAGAAGTATTAATCCAGATACCTTCCGGCAATTGGACTTATTCATCGGCAGTTACTGTAAATATGCGTTCTGAATTTACCAATGTTACTGGACTGACTATCAGGGGACAGAATGATTGCACGTTTGACTCTGGTGGGCGTCCTACTGCTTGCGGTGCTAATATTGCCAATTTTGCCTTCTCCTATACTGGGAAAGAGGGGAAGTCTTTTCGTGTTGCTCATATGAGAATAACTGGCTCATCTGAATCATATATTGACGGTGATGGAAAATCATGGAGATTCGACCATATATTCTATGACAATGTTGACGCCTCTTCAAGAATAAACTGGATTAAGAGAGGTACTGCCGGATGGGTAACTTATGGAGTATTTGACCATCTTTATGTACTGAGCCCAAAGAAAATATTAATACACATTGAATCAGGAGTAGATGGCGGAAACTTGGAATGGATGAATCCTCTTGGACTTGGAACTGAGGATGCGTGTTATATCGAAAATTCAAAGTTTTCTAATCCAACTGGTATCTATCCCGCTACACCAACAGACACGACTGGGGCGGGTAAGTTTGTTTTTAGATACAATGAAGTATTAAATATGTATCTTAATGCCCATGATGCAATTGTTTATGGTTATCGAGGCGTAAGGAAATGGGAAGTATATAATAATATGTTCACATATAATCACCCAAATAGTAGTTGGTTTGTATTTGCAGGAAGAGCGGGGTCAGGTGTTATTTTCAATAACACTATCAATGATCCAAATAATTATCTTAATAATTCCGGCATTCAAGTTGGGGTTTATAGGACCTATCAAACAGGTGGACCCCCGTGGGGCAATCTTTGTTCCAATACATCTGGTAAGGCCATATTAGATATCAGCACAAATTATCCACAAACCTGTTCCAATGGAACTGGATGTATTCAGATAGATGGCTCTGCTTCAAGCCCAAATGGGTGGCCTTGCCGTGACCAGTTAGGGGCAAGTGGGAATAATCCGCAGATTGGCGGTGGACAGCCATTCCTTTTATGGAATAACTCTAAGAATGGCGATTATAATGTTGCTCCATATATTAATGGGTACGCTAATGCGTCATACACAATATCAGGCAGGGATTATTGCTATGCAGCAACAGCAATGCCATCCTCATGCAATGGGGTAACAACAACGTATACTCCATATGCCTATCCGCATCCTTTAACACAAACAATACAAACTGGAGTGAAACCTAATTCGCCCCAGAATCTCAGATAATAAGTAATGGAGTATGTCTATGAGTTTTTCTGAGGCCAAGAAGTTTACTGGAAGTTTGGCGGCCTACTGCCGTGATCGTGGTATCGACTACGATCAGTTCATGTACCGTGAGCGATGGCGCGCGAGTTGCGTGCAGGTTTTGCAAAAGTTCACGTTAAAGAGACTGGCCAAAATAAATGTGGGCTGAATTTATTGACGGGTATGAGCGTAAAAAAGGTCGTGGCAAGAAGAAACCTTTTCCTGAGAAGCTTAAATGCTGCCCAGCGCGCTCAGTGGTCGTAGTTGAGAAGAAGATAAAGTACGCATGCCTTAAAATTGAACCAGACTACGAAGAATTTTAAACGTCAATACTGGGCCCGATAGGTCGCTTACATTCATTAGTTGGGGAGTGCCATTTTGTTCTAACGACGGTTCTACCGTAGCTACTCAAGTCAATTCTTGCTTAGGCACAAGGCAGAATCAGAAACCGCAAGCGAACTTGGATCACATTACTGTACTTTTAAAAATCACTGGGATGCAATTCTTAGAGATTAATTCAACTGGTATTTCGCTAATTGAATACCAAGTCATCAAAACTGACTTGTCTTGTATATTGAGTTCTTCGACGAGTTGGAGGCCATTTTTATCGCTGCCCACAAAGTTATAGTCGATTAGATATGTGGTATTGCCTTGATTGTTATCACAAACAAATTGTCTAAGCGCTTGTGGTGAATAAAGATGGACAACCAATTCCTTTTGGTGCTTTAAATCCCAGAACTTATGAATAGCTGGATCATCATCAACAACCACCAAAGTTACCGTTGATTTTAATTGGTGCAAAAATTTATGAACCAACATTTCAAAAAGAAATACCGGCCAAATTATCAGAACAGTTGTGCCATTACCTTTCGTTGATGAAATCGATAATGTACCGCCAGTTGTGCTGACAAACTCACGACAATGGGCAAGACCTAAGCCATTACCTTTTTCGCTCTTTGACGTAAAGCCTCGCGTGCTACTGGCAGCGATTGTTGTAGAGTCCATTCCGCAACCAGAATCGGTAATTGAAAGCATTAACTTGCCTTCGTTTATTACCAAACTTAATATAATGGTTCCGCTATCGTGAATCGCGTCTATAGAATTTGAAATAAGATTTGAGATTGCACGTTCAAGGTCTGTTTTCGAGCCACTAATAACTGCATGATTCGCATTTTCCGATATTTTTGCTGTTATTGTAACAGTTTGTAATTTTAAGCGAAATTGGCTTTCTCGTACTATAGCTTGAATGACATCAGCTACTCTGATAGCTGTTTTCGCTGCTAAATCGGGCACAACTGCTAGATTGGCTTTTGGCTTTAAAACCGAATTTGTAATCGATATAATTCGCTTTACTGCCGTCGAATATAAATCTCGTAATTCTGGCTCCATAGTCTTTTGCGCTGCCATAACGGCGTTCAGAGCACTAATTGGGCCACTTAGATCATGAGCAATTTGCCGCGCAATTTTACCGGCGGCTTCGTCTTTTGATTTTTGTTCGATCTCAGCTATAAGTGGCTCTAAGATTCGCGCTTGCAAACGTCGTCGATATAATACCCATACGCACAGTAAAACCAACGAGGAAAGCCCAAAAATACCAAATGTGATTAACCAAACAAACATAGGTATCTTAGGACTCTGCAGCTCCACGAGTAAGCACTTATCGAGTTTTCGGCTTGCCATAGTTAGCTCAAATTGCACCATATTAGAATTAGTCACTGCAAA
>MEPT01000121.1:16958-17281 GCA_001769925.1 Bdellovibrionales bacterium RBG_16_40_8 | reverse complement strand
GTGGTGTGACAGTATGTACATTGAATTCCAAGTCTTCCGGCATGTAGCTTATGCGAATATTTTATCGGCTGTTCGGGCTCATATCCTTCGTTGTAGCCCAGAGGAGTTTTATTGTTAGTTAACGCATAAACTCCGCCACAAACTCCTAAAAGAATTCCTAAGCCGAGCACTGCACCAATTATTTTTTTTGTCATAATTCTGCCTTAAATTTTTTCGCTCAAATTTTTTCGCTTATCTGGCGTTGCCAAAATATTTTTTAAATAACGCCTTATTTTCATTATGTTTTCAACTTATTGTCACCTAAATTATTAGGAATAAGAAAA
>MEPT01000121.1:10863-16944 GCA_001769925.1 Bdellovibrionales bacterium RBG_16_40_8 | reverse complement strand
ATAAATTGCATTAAATCCTCTAAGATAACTTACTGGCCATGATGCAGCATTGTTTAAATTAGTAAATCAAAATGTGACAAAGCCAAACCCAGTAAGAATTTCGCCATGTTTGTCTCGAATATCAATTATTTTATTTACGCGAAATTCCTCTACGCAGTGTGGTCACATAGGCAACAAAAATAATATGTACAGCTACAAACCCGGCCACATACTCAACTCCACCAGCGCCGAACCCGTAAGTGTGAAACCCAGCTCCTAGAACAAAATTTACGCCATACCATGCCATAATTACCAAAGAAAATGCTAATACAGATGCAGCGGCTAAACCAAAATTTTTTAATAACCCAACTAATCGACCATGTAAGATAATCAAGTACCCAATAAGCGCAATAAATGCCCAGGTTTCTTTAGGGTCCCAACCCCAAAATCGCCCCCAAGAATAATCTGCCCATATCCCGCCTATAATAATACCTACGGCAAGAAGCACAACCCCTACCTGCAGAGCGCGATAAATAGAATTTACCCCAGAATTAATTTGCTCCTGGTATTTTTTCTCATCGCGCAAAAAATAATATAGCACGATATCGCCAATGAAAAATGCTAGAAAAAAAGCAGCGTAACTTGAAACAATAATAATAACGTGGGTAACTAGCCAAAAGTTATCTCTTAGCACTGGTTCAAGCGGCGTTAAAGACTCATCAAGCACACTCGACGAAATATCGGACAATATAAGGCACAATGTTGATACCATTGTTGCCGCAACCGGCAAGACCCTTGCTCCAGTATAGCGGTAAAGAATCGACGCCAACACAAAGGTACCAAAAGCTACCCAAACTACTGTCTCAAACATATTAGATACAGGGGCGCGCCCTAATATATAGACACGCGTCGAAACACCAATAATTTGAAAAAAAAGAGCTACCCCTGACGTTGCCCACCCAAATTTCATCCAGATTGATTTTTCACCAAAATATCCAATGCTAAAAAAAATAAGAGCCGCTAAATAAAAAATCCAAGCCCAGCGAAATGGGTGCAGGTTATTGTAGAATACTTCAGCGCTAATTTTTGCGTCATTATAATATTCACCAAATTTTGTGCGTGCTAAATTTTTATAATTATCTACCGCAATTGATAATTCTTTGCTTGCCGACTTTGCTACCGCATTATCACCTGATGCCTTGGCAGATATCATTTTGACAAAATTTTCTGTAATCATGCTAAATTTATCTCTAAACTCGACATCTAAATCTGCAACATTTTTCCATGCGAGATTTTCTGCAATATTTGGCTGAATGCGTAGGATCTGACCTGTGCTAACAGCGTGAAACGCAGATACTTGATTTTCTAATGTTTCGACTGCCTGAAAAAAAGGATCTAACTTTTCTCGAGCTGCGCGCTTATTTTTTAAATCCTGTAGCAAAAGAACGAAACGATTACTTACCATAATATCTGCAGGCTTATAATAAAGCCTTTTATTATCAAGATTTAAAGCCTCACGTAGCCCACTATGGCGAATAAGTAGAAATTCAGTATTATCCCAATCTTTAGGTATCAACATCCAGCTAAAAACAACATTGGTGGCATCACGACCGTGATACGTTTCTTTACCCCACAAAAGATTAAGCGTCTCTCTGGCAAAGGTATCGTAAGGCTTAATGCGGCCGCCGTCTTGCACCGGCAAACTCTCAAGACCAGCACTGGCCATACTTAAAAAAATAGCGTTGAAAAAAAAGAAAATAAATATTTTTTTTAGTTTCATTCTAACTTTGCCCTTCTGATATTTTATTAACCTTTTCAAGCTTGGCGCGAAATCGTTTAAAGTAAAACATAAATATTGTTCCTAGAACTACAAAAAAAAAGCCAAAATATTTTACGGGCCGCCCTGGGTCTTTGTTAACAGATAAAATAGAAGTTGTTGCCTCACCCTGATCGTTTTCTTGAAAGCTTGCCTGGTAAAAGGTGTACCCTCTATACTTTAATGGTTCGTTCATTGAAATATGCCGTTCACCTAGCCCTGATACATTTACAATACTTTCATAAGACATTGCTCGATTTGTGCCTTGATAACGGCCAACCGTAAATTGTTTTAAACTCATATCAAAACCCAAATCTAGCAAGCGGTTTCGGTATGCAACCACATAACTTGCCACATCTGTGTAAAGCTGTAGTGGCGAATTCAACCCCACCCAGTGTGCTTTATCATTAAATTCTATTTTTATAGCGGGCGAGGTCATACCAGTTGGCCGTGTTTTTTCTGTAAATTTAATTTTATTTTCTGCTCTAGGTAAATACTTAAGAAGTCGAAGCTTGATATCCATCCATCCTGTATCGATAGCTTCAGCAAGTGGTAATAACCCAGATTTTGTTAATCCACTTTTACTTTTTGTGTAAATTTCGTAACGAATTTTATCTTTTTTATCTGGGCGTAAAACAATCACGTTGCCATCAGTATTTTGAACTTTAGCTTTCTCTTCTGCTAAAACAATACGTGCAGGGCCTAAATCGAAAGTCTCATAGGGGGCTGTGACTGCCCGGCTAAGCCATTCTGTTATATTGATGTTAGCATTTTGTAATTGCAAGCGCACAGCTGGGCCATCATAGGGGTTTTGTGACTCAATTATTTTTTGTTCACGTAGTGAATAGTGATAATAATCAGTTACTTTAAAATTATTTCTATCAAGAGTTACTGAAATTGGGTTATTTCTAGGTGAAGAAAGTAAAAAATCTTGAGTGCTGGAGTACATATGTTTATAAGTACCCTCACCTAACGACGTATAAATCGCTAACTCATTTTCAGAAAGACTAATACTACGACTTTTTTCATCGATATTTAAAGCCATACTGCCATCAATACCATATTTTTTTGTAATTAAAGCCCCCACAACTATTACAATGATTCCGATATGGGCTAGCACAAACCCAGTATGGCGCGCCTTCCATGGTAAGCGATCAATCATTACATTTAGCAAATTAACGCACAAAAGCGCCATAATCAGATACATATATGGCGACTGATAAACCATTTTTTGTGCATAATTAGAATCATAGCGCGCCTCAACGATAGTTCCGACTGCACATATTATGGCAAGACCTGATAAAACAATAATTGCTAACTGAATAGATGCAAAAAAATTAAATAATTTCTCAAGCGCATTTACTACATGTTTAGTTGTACGATTCATGTGGTTAGCTCCTCGACGATCATTGCGATAGCTTGTTCAATTTTATTAACCACCTCAAAAAATTTATCTGTATTTTTTTTCTTAGTAATTTCATCCATATAAAGTGATCGATTCATCTCAACTTGCAAAGTGTGCTGACCTTTTGCTGCCTGGCCGTAAGTTTCGGTAATGCGGCCGCCTTTATACGGCCAATTGTAAGTAACCTCAAATCCCGCAGATTCATAGGCTTTTATAACTAAATCTTTGTAAGCCTGATCACAGCTCTTACCATCACGATCGCTCACCACAATTTGCGGCCGTTTAGTCCCAGGATCTCGATGAATCGCTGTGCCCATTGACGGCATGCTATGGGCATCAAGATGAAAAACATGTTTGTGTCCAGAATTTCGAAAATTAGTAAATGCCTCTGCTACGCGATTATGAAATGGCTGAAAATATTTTTTTGTCAGTTCTTTATGTAACTCTATACTTATGGGAGTTTTTATTAAAATCTCGCCAGTTGTCGTTTGCGACCAATGATAGCCTGTAGTGAATTTACCAGATGGGTTTTGGCTCCCAACTACTGAGTTTTGGTCGATATCTTCTGGTAAGCGATTTAAATCTACTACGTAACGGTGCACATCAGCAATAATAGTGGGAACTCTAGCCGCTTCAGCAGCTGGACCATATAACTCATCAACATAACGGTCGACATCGCACATAAGAACAGGCTCTGCCAGTTTTTTTAACCAGTAGGCTTCTTGGGGGACAACCTCTCCCGCATGAGGTATTGAAATAAAAAATGGCTTCATTTGCACACTCTTTGAAGAATACAGCAATATATGATTAACTATCTATTATGAGAACAAAAATTTATACAAAAAGCGGAGACTTTGGCGAAACCTCCCTGTTAGGTGGTCCGCGTGTGTCAAAAATGAATCCGCAACTTGAAGCTTATGGAAATTTAGATGAAGTTAATGCTCTTCTTGGATTAAATATCAGCGAGCTTAAACGCTCTTCTGCGAACGCATCGTCAAAAGCAATTATTAACACTATTGAAAAAGTGCAGCACGAAATATTCACAGTATGTAGTCATCTTGCTTGCAGCGACAGTAAGCTTTTACCAAAACTACCTAAACTTAACGACGAAATAATACTGCTTCTCGAAAAAAATATTGATTTAATGGACAACTCGATCCCTCAATTAAAAAATTTTATTTTACCAGGCGGATTAATTGCTGCTGCTCAATTACATGTAACGCGCACCGTAGTTCGTCGTGCCGAGCGTACAGTTATTGGCCATTTCGCAATAAACAAAATATTAGAAAAAGAAACGCAAAATAAAATTATTATGTTTTTAAATAGACTAAGTGACTATTTGTTTGTGGCCGCCCGCTACATAAATTTTTCGGGCAAGGAGCCTGAAAAAAAATGGAACTAATTAAAACATCTGATGCTGAAAATGAAAAACTACTTCATTATTTTGCGCAAAAACCGCTTGCTGGTTCAATTGAATTACAGCTTAGACGCATGTTTAACTTTTTTAACCAATATCGAATTCAAACTGATGATTATGTTACATATGTATTACACAATGACTTAAGTGAAATTGAAGCTATGGCATCGATTTTATTCATAAAAGGCGAGATTGAAGGACAAGAAGAAATTATCGGTTATGCTACCGACTTACGGGTATCACCCACCCGACTTGCTGTGCTTAATTGGTCTCGACACTTCTTGCCGGTTCTTGAGAGCGAACGAAAAAAACGCAATTGCCGTTATATTTTTTCAGTAATTCCGCATTCACAGCGCCAGGCCTACAATGCCTTGATACGACCGCGAAACCTGCGCCGAGGCATGCCACGATACCACCTTTTTCGACATTTTGATCTTGTAAGTCTACATGGGTTATGGCCATTTCATGCCGTTCCACTACCAGGAATTAAAATTAGAACCGCTAATAATAATGATTTTGCTCAACTTGCCGAATATATTTTACGAAAAACCGAAAAGCGTCCTTTAAGATTTTACAATACCGTTGAGAATTTTCAGCAAAGTATTGAACGCTGGCATGACTTGTTTGTAGAGAATTTTCTTCTTGCGTTTGATAGGCACAACAATATTATTGGCTGCGCTGCGCCATGGTCATCCGAGCGTGTACAACGGCTTTATGCCGCAAAATATGACGATAAAGCCGCGAATTTTCAAAGTCTCCTTGCTGTTTTATCTTGTTTAAGAATCGCGCATCCACTTGCAAAAGAAGGTCAAGAATTCGAATTTCGCCATTTAACCCATTTGTTCGCCGATAATCCAGATATTTTTTATTCACTTTTATACAATGCCTTTAAGCAATTAGATAAAAAAGAATTTTTACTTTATCCACACTTCGAAGGCGAGCTACTTACCCTGCCACCTCGTTCTTTTATTTCTGCAAGAACCCCGTTCGGACTTTATTGTGTGCTCCCACCAGCCGACCCAGTACCAGAATTTTTAAAACCACGCTCGCTATTTCTGCCGCCGGTTTTCGAGCCAGCATTTATTTAGCTTTTGAAATGACTAAAAGTTCGACAGCTGTAAAATTAAAATTTAACAGCTGATTATATTTTAAACAATAAAATGCCATCTCATTCTGGTAACTATGCAAAATCACTAGATAAAATTTATGGCACCAGCCTTGCTGCTATATAAAAATAGGGGTTGTTTTAATTTTGCATTTTGCATTTATTTAAGGGGGTTATTTAATATGAAATTCTTTAATCGGTTAAATCTTAAAAGAGCTATAATCATCTTTACTCTAACAATATTTGGAATTTTAGCGACTGAAGCGGCTCATGCATTTGGGTGGAAAAATATAAAAAAAACACTCGGAGTAGATAAGGTAGTAAAAACAATGGATAAATTTGGAGCTGTTGGCGATATT
>MEPT01000121.1:9844-10794 GCA_001769925.1 Bdellovibrionales bacterium RBG_16_40_8 | reverse complement strand
TTTGATTTTCCTGCTTATGTGAGAAATTTCAACACAAAGACATTTGCCGAGCCCTACACAACAGAAAAAAAAGACGAGCTTATAAAAGATGGTTGGCAGATTAGTGAGCTAAAAAAAGATGACAATGGTAATATGATTCGTGAAGAATATTTTAAAAATGATTTCGAGGGACAAGGCAAGTATACAAATCTGCGTAAGGTTGTTGTCGTTGATAACAGTAAAGATATAAAAGCAAATACTCCAATGATAATGCTAAAAGTCACTGATAAAGAAAACATTGTTTTAGGTACAGGACTTTGGGATCTTAAAAAACTCACATACTCATGGTGTGAGCAGACTTGGGCTGAACCCAAGGAAACTACTACCGCAGAAGCTTCTTCGTCGACAGTAGCAACTATTGAAATAGATGCAACCACCGGCCTCGCAATAACTTACTCATGTCATACGATCACGCAAACTGTTTGTAAGCATAAAGATGACCCAAATAATATTCGTATGCTAGCAAGTGAAAGTAAGCGAACAGATACTTTGAATTTAACCTCAACTCAAGTGCAGTCAAAATTTGCGCAGATAAACGGTGAACCAAGTGAAAAAGTCGCAAGTTACAATGAGCTTGCTAAGTCTTGCGACACTTTAGCAAAATCAGCTTCGCAATATAATAATGATAATAGAGCTAAATTTTGTAGTGATAACCCTAGAACTTGCACTCCGGGACCATCTGGCAACGGAGGAGGCATCTCTGAAAGCTCTAAATGACTAAATTTTACTTGAGCGGGCAACAAATTATATCTGGAACAAAATAATTGTTATTATTTTTTTTAACATCAAGCCCGCAACCGACATATGAAGCCTGGCAGTAGTAGTCGCGCAAGGACGAGGCCTGTGTTGCGAGTTTGGTAATGGTTGAAGAATTATTATTTAAGCCCGCCAGTGTTTGACAGCGATAATAA
>MEPT01000121.1:9081-9792 GCA_001769925.1 Bdellovibrionales bacterium RBG_16_40_8 | reverse complement strand
GCCCATCTGGACACCTAGCTACCTGGTCTACGGTGAGATGTTTGAGAAGAGATGGGGATTGGGGATTAATAGTAGACACCTTGAGATCGCTTAACGGCGCGGCACCATCTATAAGATTATAATTACCTCGCCCGCATCGTGCTGGATAATAATTATTGTAATTATAACTACGTTCTCGCCCGACAATAACCGCTGCATATTTTTTTTCAGTTGTAGTTGTGGGTATATCACCGCAATTATAAGAGGTAGAGGCAGAACTATTACTATCAGCTGAATAGGTACTGAATGCTGACCATGCATGCTTTCTCGATACAGTTAGATTGGTCATTGAAGTGGTGCTACCAACAGAGTTAGTAGCAGCTACGAAATATACGCCATCTTCAGCATAGGTGGAAGGGGTCGATGAGATACTTGTCAATTTGCCTATAGGCAGTATGTACTTGTAAGGGCTGTCAGCGACTGGAATTAGTAGCGTAGCTTGTTGTGAAACGTCGGACCCTTCTGTCAATTTACCCCACTGGTAGGTGACAGCTCCGTTATCGTATACTGAAACCTCAAGCGGAAAGTTAACCACAGTTGTGCTCGCCACCGGGTATGTATAATCAGCAAGTCTTTTATTAAATACAGGGGCCGTAAACGGCACAGGACAATTTACTCCAGAAATTTTAGTGAGGGTCAGATCAGCTTCGGCAGGAGCTGACTGTAAATGGT
>MEPT01000121.1:8712-9055 GCA_001769925.1 Bdellovibrionales bacterium RBG_16_40_8 | reverse complement strand
GCCTTAAAACTAGTATTAACTTTTGTTAGCGTGTATTTAATATTTGGCGCCGTGGTGTTACCAATTTTATCGTATAGCGTGCCTTTTCTAACATACCAATCATAATCAGTAGGATTAGAGCCACCTGACGTGTTAATTGTAAGAAGAGTTTCGCCCGCGACAGTCCCTATGCTTGGATTTGCTTCACATAAACCATTGCCCGCTGTAAAACTTGAAATCACCGGCGCTGTCGGCTCGACTGGAGCAGCCTGGATAGTTACAGTGGCGGTCTTTTTTGCCTCACCCACAGAATTCTTAACAGTTACTGTCACGGGGTAGGGGCCACCTACCGAGCGATTATCCG
>MEPT01000121.1:2092-8673 GCA_001769925.1 Bdellovibrionales bacterium RBG_16_40_8 | reverse complement strand
ACCCCAAAACCAAGTAGCGCTTAAAATACGTGCTGTCGATGGCGTTTTAACAATGACATTTAATTGTGCGGCACTCCCCTTAACAGCAGTTACATCTAAAAAAGACATTATAACTGGGGCAACTGGGAGTTCGATAACAGTAAATGAGGCGCTACGTAAGTCTTTAGCACCTGAGGCATTTGATACTTCTACTGTTACCCCATGGGGCCCAGATTGAGTATCTGTTGTAGTTGGTATTATACAAGACTTACTGGAGCTGCAGATGTTCTTGCCATCAAACGACCATTTGTAAGTTAAAGCCGTACCTGCTGTCGTTACTGTGAATTTAATTGATGATTGCTGCACTACTTCATTATCAGTTTTATCTGACTGCAGTGCTGATATAGTAACACCAGTGCCGCTGCCTGTAACACTTTCGTCAGTGTAAGCGTTAAGGTTCATTTTGTCGGCGCAATTTTGAAATATAACTATGATGGTTAGTGAAAGAAATGTTATTGCCCAAACCTTCCAATTAATACACTCCATGGCTGCCCCCCCAAACTACATTATGCTTATCTGGCCTTAACTATATAGGTCTATTCGGCTGTTTCGTTATAAGACTAAAGCCTCGTATCAAAATACGTATCAAAATACTAAAGCGAATCGTTTTGAGATATGTCTAAATTTATTTAGACATATGATTAAAAAATAGACGATCAAATCGTTATAATGCCCATGCCGGCTGGCCTATAATTTGCTTATAATATGAGATATGAGGCACAATATAGTTTTGAGACATACGAGACATACTATAGAGACGCAAATGAATTAATGAATCACGCTGGGGGGAAAGTGAAAATTAATAATATGAAATTTTTGGCTGGTGCTAGCACTATTATAATTTCACTGGTTCTACTTGTGACATTTCAGAACTGTGCGCAAGATTTTAACCCCGGTAGCTATGGCGGCCCAAGCAAAAATGGCCCTACTCCAAATACTCCCAATAAAGTTGATCTTTCTAGTCTATCTATTTCAGCAAGTCCTGGCCTCACCGTAGTTGGCGGCACAACAGTTACGCTTACCGCAAGCACAAGCGGATCATCTACACTCACCTATCTGTGGGGTGGTCTCCCCTTACTCTCCTCCCACTCATGTGCAACAATAATACCATCATCAACAAAAACCTGTACATTTACGACTACAAATTCTGCAACCACTTATCCAATAAGTGTAAAGGCATGTAACTCAGAAGGATGCGGGTGGGAAGAGGTAACGGTGGTTACCATACCTGTAATAGCGACTATTACAGCAAGCCCTGGCCTTACTGTAAAGAAAGACGAAGAAGTTACACTCACTGTAGCGCTAGCAAATGGATTAAATCCGCAATCATTTAAATATAAATTTTATAAAGCAACTAATACGGCGGCCATCAGCAACTGCGACAACATCAGCCAAAATGAGTGTAAAACAAAAATGAGCACTATTACCTCCGACACCAGCGCTCATGCCTTTGTCTATGACTCTAGTGGCACTAATTACTTGGCCTCATCAGATGCGCTAACACTAGTAGTCGTATCAGCGGATGTTGCCCCAACTTCTGTGGCCATTACATCTGATCAACCTAGCCCCAACGTAAAAAGAGGGGTGAAAGTTACGCTAACAGCCACAACTACGGGAGGAACCGCACCATTCACCTACGAGTGGACCGGATGCACTACAGTTACAGAAACTTGTGAACTTGATACTGGGAATATGTCTGAGAAAACTTATGATATAACTGTAATCGCTAAAAATTCAGCTGGCGCAACGGCGAAAACTACGTACTCAATAGCTGTTCAGGCGCCAATTGTACCCACAACATTGTCTATTGTCCCTACTCTTGTTACCGATGAGGTCGGGTTAATACCTGACTCTACTACACAATCACCGAACGTTGTCGTCTTAAAAAGTAAAAAAGTTACGCTCACGGCAAATTCAGTCAACGATGGCGTTGATTGGCTGCCGCTCAACTATCTATGGAAATACCGTAGTGGCGACCAAGACTTTACGGCAAAAACAAAAGCCCTTACAATTGATACTTCTAACATGGATACTGGCGAATACACGATAACGTTGGTAGCCAGTAACCTAGCAGGAATTCTGACTGCTGGTGCTAAATTGAGTATTATAGGACAACCGACCAGTGGACAGCTATTTGTAACTCCAAACTCATTTATCTACCAAGGCGATCCAGTTTTATTCTGGCTACACCAGGAAGAATCATTATCAGAATCATTATTATTCCCGTTCATATCCTTTTCTTATGCCTGGACTGGCTATTCCTGCACCGGAACTACAGAAAATACCTGTAGTGCTACTGCTATACCTTTTTTAAATTGTAACGGCAGCACCACTATTAATAATGAAGATTTTTGTAATCTTGATACTAGTAATATGGCGGTCGGCACGTACAAAATTAATGTGAGAGTAACCAGTATTTTTGAGATTTTGTCTTATTCTAAATCTACCTTTAAGGATCGCTCAAGTTTATTATCAATCTTTCCGTGCACTCCGGAGACTTGTGATGATGGCGGCACGAGTGATTAAATCTTTCGCGGCTAATGCACGAGATTAAAAATTTTCAATATCTGGAATACTAGAAAAAGCGATACGAGTTGGCGCTGAATCAAGCGATTCATGAATGCTACCAAGGTAAATGGTATTCTTACCAAAACGCGAATTAAGCGCATCTATGGTGTGACTTAACCTTTCACGCTTTGGGTTTTCAAAAAAAGAAAAAGTTCTCTCATTCTCATGCACCAGGTGGCTAAGTGTAACCGAAACTTTGAGCGGCTTCTTAAAAAGGAGCGTTCGCCAAATTTGCTCAAACGCCTCTTGCAACGTAAAAGTGTCTTGGCACTCAAGCATTTTTAATTCTCCCCACGTTGAAGAATTATCCATATTGCGCACACCGATTGCCATATGACGTGTCCATGACCCTAATTTACGTAACCGCACTGCTGCCTTGTGCAGCAATTTATGCCCAACCTGATAAGCATCTTTAGGGTTTCGCTGAATTGGCGGCAGCACGTGAGAGTGCCCGATAGATTGATTTTCGTTATGTATAATCTCAATATCCTCGCCTCTAAGCCACTTATAAAATCTCTCTCCTCCAATACCTCCCCAAATACGACGTAATTCGTCAATAGAACAAGCGTAGAGCTTTTCTACTGTATACACACCAGACTTATTAAGTCGTTCAGCCATACGTGGGCCAATACCTATCAAATCTTGTAGTTTTAACTGAAAAAGTTTGTGCGGCAGATCTTCACGAAGAATAGTCACAAGCCCATTGGGCTTTTGCATATCACTTGCTACTTTAGCTAAAAACCTATTTGGTGCAAGACCAATAGAGCAACTAAAACTTTCACCTATATTTTGATAAATTTTATTTTTAATTTCTTTCGCCAGACTTACTGCATTTTCAATATTGCGATCGCGACCATTTAGTGCACACGCCACCTCATCAATTGACGCTACCGCCGTCACTGGGTGGCAAGATTCTATAACTTCAATAAGGAGTTTATGATAATTAACGTACTCACCATGCTGACCAGTTTTCAAAATAAGTCCTGGGCACATACGCTTTGCTTCACCTACTCGCGTACCTGTTTTAATACCAAATTTTTTTGCTTCATAACTTGCAGCTATCACACATGTAGTGTCAGCAAGCATAGGCACAACCGCCACCGGTTTTCCACGTATGCGTGGGTTTAGATGCTGTTCTACCGAAGCGAAATAAGAATTAAAATCTACGTAAAGCCAATTAACCTTCAACTTACATGGCTCTCAATACTGCGTAAACTAGACCAAAACCAACCCAGCATCGGATCAATATCAATAGACTCTGAAATAACAACATCATCTATAATACTGGATTTATCCATAATACCTGGGCCTATATGAATAATTTTTTGCACCATGTGACTTTTAATAAGTTGCCGCAACGCATTTGGCAAACTCATTTCATTACTCCCAACAATCCTATATATCCGATCATCTTTTCCTTCAACTCGCTGCATAATTTTATAGCGCGGCAGCCTACGCCCATCGAGCACCACTTCGCTAATAACCTGAAGGGGTGCTAATGGCCGCACAAGATGGCAAGCCTGACTGTTTGTTATAAGTTCAGAAAAAGTTATTTCTCTAGTTGCCACCAGAAGTGCCGAATCATTTTGCGTGTTACCAGCCAGGTAGCGTGGCTCTTGAAAAATACGAATATACCTATCGTATAGCCCCAATTGAATCACTGCTAACGAAAGAGATTTTAGGTTTATGTTTTTAAAAAATGTGGTGTCATCAGAGCATAAAAAATGTTGAAAACTAAACGCTCTTCCGCAGTTTTTATCCCAAATTTCTTGCGCCTCCTCTAAGCGTAACCCAACTTCTGGTATACGAAGAGCACCGGCGCGAATATCAAAAAAATCTAGTGAATTCTGATCACCAAAAAATAGTGCACTTTCCATACTGCCTCCCCCCCCTCTTATGCGAAATTCTTTAGCCCCTTCCCGCACTGAAATATAGCAAGTCTTATGCCTAAGTAAAATAAAAGCCTCAACTCTATTTCATTGCCACTAGGGCAATTAACTCAGCATAAACGTCATAATGTGAGGAAGAAAATACACGTCTCATTGAAATTTACCAACCGAGCTATAAAATATTTTTTTAATTACGATAAGCCCGACTTCAGTCGAGTATGATGGCTAGCCTAGACTTGCGTCGCGGCATTTTAGTTTTTGCGCACGACAAAAGGCGTTGCTACACTTTTATATAGATGAGCATCGTAGATAAATTTCAACCATTTCTGACACGCGCGCAGAAACCAACGACACGTCCACCACTTGAAAAATATTACGTATTTTTTTTAGCTATAATGATTGGTTATGTCGTTGCTGATTTAGGTCTTCTCTACGTACGCCCGATGCTTCTACCAAAAGAAGATCAACAAGAAAACCAGCCAGTGAAACCATTTCAAAAGTCACAAATTAGGTCTCATACTCTTACAGAGTATAATGTCATCACAAGTAGAAATATTTTTAATGAAGATGGCAAAATCCCGACGGCTCTTGGAGCACAAGAAAAATCTACCGATAACTCTGAGAGGCCAGCTGTTTTATCACAATTACCAATTCAACTTTTAGGTACGATAGTGCACTTCAATCCCAAAATGTCGATTGCAACAATTAACATCTCAAGTAAAGGAATTTCGATGTCATATAAAGTCGATGAAGAAATCGAAAACCTTGCTCGGATAACTAAAGTTGAACGTAAAAAATTGACGTTTATTAACCTAAATAACAATATGCCTGAATACATCGAAATACCAGACGACGCTGGTATGAATTTTGGGTTACAAGAATCTTCGGCTCCACAATCATCAGGAGTTATCGAACAAAAAGGTAGATACGATTTTGCTATCAAACGCACTGACCTCAACAGTCTAACCCAAAATCTATCTCAACTTTTACAGCAAGCCCGTATGGAGCCAGTTTTTTCGCCTGATGGCATCGGTGTAGATGGTTTTCGTTTTGTTAATATACAACAGGGAAGTGTTTTTGAAAAACTAGGGTTTAAAATAGGAGACATGATTCGCTCGGTAAACGGCGAGCCGGTCAATTCTCCGACAAAAGCTATGGAAATGTACAATCTACTTAAAACGTCAAACAGCGTACAACTAGGAGTTGATCGCGACGGGCGAGAAGAAAGATTTAATTACTCGATTCAATAAATTTACCTCGCGCGAAGGAGTGCATGAAAATGAGCAAAATAATTCAATTTTATACTAAATGTATTTTAGCCTTAGGCTTTATACTTCTACTTACTGGTGTAGCTAGCGCTCAAAGCACTACGCGCAAAAATCAACCAGCAGAAACAAGTAGTACAATCAAAGCCCAAAAAAGCAATACCGATTTTGCGCACGCAAACCCCGAAGATATCACTAATGAAAATTTTCCGAATTTGATTGAAAGCTTTGACTATCCAAACGCAGATATTTCTGAAATTGTTAAGGCCATCAGCAAACTCACTGGCAAGAACTTTATTATCGAAAAAGGTGTTAGTGGTAAAATTTCAATAATTGCCCCCACACAAATTACCGTAGCCGAAGCTTATAAGGCATTTTTGACAGCACTGGCTATGAACGGCTTCACAATTGTACCAAGTGGTAATTTTTTAAAAATTCGCGCTATTCAAAATGCTACAAAAGAAAGTATTGATACGTACGCCGGTAATTACTTTCCAAATTCTGATCAACTTATTACTCGCATTATTAAGCTTAAATACATAAATGCCGAAGAAGTGCAAAAAACCTTGCGCCCTATTGTTAACCAGTCAGGTGATATGGTTGCCTACTCTCCTACCAACTCTCTTATCGTGACAGATCTTGGGTCAAATATCGAAAGAATTACTATCATCATTAATCAAATTGATGTGCCTGGATTTGAAGAAAAATTAGTGGTTATACCTATAAAGTATGCACGCGCGAAAGACATGGCAGATCTTATCGATCAAATTATCAATAAGGGTGATAAAAAAAATACCCAGTTCAACACCGGAATTCCGCG
>MEPT01000121.1:1809-2086 GCA_001769925.1 Bdellovibrionales bacterium RBG_16_40_8 | reverse complement strand
CACTGGCAGTAGTGCCGCAACATCATCTGGCTCAGGGGCGGCCAACTACTCTCTTGTTATACCTGACATGCGCACAAACTCTATCATCGTTGTAGGCAACGATGCTGGTATTGAGCGCATTCGAAGTCTAGTTGATAAACTAGATTTTCGCATCAGACCAGAAGACGGCGGCGGGGTTTATGTTTATTACGTTCGCTATGGTGAATCAGAAAAAATCGCTAACGTACTAAACGGTATTGCTTCAGAAAGCACAAAAAGTAAAAGCTCTTCAGGTTCA
>MEPT01000121.1:0-1783 GCA_001769925.1 Bdellovibrionales bacterium RBG_16_40_8 | reverse complement strand
CTGCACAAGCCGTATTCGGTGGCGACGTAAAAGTCACCGCCGACAAAGATAATAACAGTTTAGTGGTTACTGCCTCTAAACAAGATTACGAAGTCGTGCGCATAATTTTGGCGAAAATTGATATCCCTCGCGATCAGGTTTTTGTTAAAGCCATTATCATGGAAATGAACGCAGACAACACCAATAGTTGGGGTATCAATTACTATAAATTTCAAGACGGCACTAATGGTGCCGGCCGCGCCGGATTTACCGGAGAAAGTGATGTAACGAATCTTTTAACACCAGCTAGAGATCGCGGTTTAACTTTAGGCTTCGGTAGCAGCGATATGGTTAAGGTCAAGTTAGGCACCACCGAATTTGAAGTGCCAAGCCTTCTAGCACTTATTCGTTTTATTAAAACTTATAATGGCGGTAATATTCTCTCAACCCCGCAGATTTCAGCACTTGATAACGAAGAAGCACTGATCGAGGTTGGTGAAAACGTACCAGTCTCAGTTAATAGTACTTCTACCGCTAGTGGTTCAGCGTCGAACATCGAGCGCCAAAATTTAACATTAAAACTAAAAATTACTCCATTTATTAGCCCAGATACCGAATCTGTTCGAATGAAAATCGATCAGCAGCTAATGAAACTCACCAAAGTTGATGTTACAGCCTCAGAGCTTGCACAAAAAGCGATGGCATACTCGACTCGCACTATTCAAACAAATATCGTGGTTAACTCTAACGATACCGCAGTTCTAGGCGGATTAATGGAAGATCAAGAACTTGAAGATTCAACTAAAATCCCGGTACTTGGTGATATACCAATACTTGGTTGGCTATTTAAATCTAAGTCTGTACAAAAGAAAAAGAAAAATCTTTTAGTTTTTATTACTCCTAGGATACTACGTAACTCACAAGACAACTCTGATCTTATTAATACTAAACTTAATGAACGGGTTGATTTTATTCAGCAGAATTTAAAAGGTCGTGACCCATACGGAGCTGAAGTTGATAAACTACCACGTCGTGCCATGGTCGAAGAAGAAACTAAAGAATACATTGAAGAAACCACGCCTTTACCGGTAAAACCAGATGATATGCCGAATTCTTCTCTGCCAATACCAGATGATGTAGAAGAAGGGGATTAATGTCACAGTCAGCAATTGAAACTCTGATATTAAAAAGTACCTCAATCAGTGCAGATGAGCTGAATACTCTACTGCAAATGCACGATTACCGGGGCAACGCTATTGGTAATTTATTTATTAGTCGCTCTTACGTAACACCCGAAGAGGCTCTAGCCGATTTATGTAAAGCCATTGGTACAGAATTTATGAAAGATATTCCGGCCAATGATATACCGGTAGATCTGGTGCGCGACATTCCTATCAACTATGCAAAGCAAAATGAAGTGCTGCCATTTAAAATTGAAGGTGACAAAGTAATTGTTCTTATCACCAACCCACTTAATCACCGTGTGCTCGGAGACATTCGCGTACTTTTTGGCAAAAAAATAGTGCCTACTATGACCACAAGTCATCGTATGCAAGAAGCCATAAACCGTGTCTACGAAAAAAGCACTGCTGCTCTTGAGGGTTTAGAGGATATTGAAAGCGAAGAATACGATTTAGATGATCCAGTTATTGATTTACTCGAATCTGGTGAAGATGATGCCCCAGTTATAAAACTGGTTAATACGTTACTTTTTCGCGCGGTAAAAGAAAAAGCCTCTGATATTCACCTTGAGCCTTACGAAAAAGATATGGTCGTGCGCTTTCGTATTGACGGTCTTTTATTT
>MEPT01000120.1:14630-23819 GCA_001769925.1 Bdellovibrionales bacterium RBG_16_40_8 | reverse complement strand
TAGATATTCGATGCATATTGTGATGCGCTCATCTGTAGCTCGAGGAGTCTGGTCATTTGTTCGCCCAAACAATCGCAACATGATTGCACACGTGCTTGCTAAGCACGCTTCTACAACTGGAGTTGAGATTATCGCCACCGGTAATGCCGGTAATCACCTGCATCTTAGGGTGAGATTCCCAAGTCTCAATGCTTACAAACATTTTATTCGTGCTGTGACCGGCGAGGTAGCGCTTAAAATCAAAAAAATTGCTAATTCGGCTGTCATATTAAATCGTGGTTTTTGGGACAGTCGACCATTTAGCTGTATAGTTTCAACACTTGGTTATGCCACACGACTAACTGATTATATTAAAATCAATCAACTTGAGGGCCGTGGATTTAACCGCGCCTTCGCATGTCTCGTAGTTAAACGTTGGCGTGATGGGACCTTTCCGGAGTTTGATGGAGGTGTTTTAATTGTGAGCTCGCAAAGTTGAAGCTAAGGCCAATTCATGCACCTCTACCCGCACCTCTCCTAGTCTTGACCAATCACGATTTTGCTCCGGCTATAAAATATGCTGCACCAGCTGAAACAGTATCATTTCAGTAATTTCGTTTTTATATCGAAACTACGCAGTACATGCCAAAAATCCAGAAACTACGCAGTTTACGGCGGAACCAGCGGCATAACCAGGCGCCAGCGACAAAACCAACCAAAAGTGACAAAAAAAAATAAATTTACCTATTAAGACTTTTGGCGAGGCGTCCGATAATCCAGAATATGTTTAATATTTTATCTAGGGGTTAACCATATGATATTAATAACAATTTATAAAACGGAGCGGATATGACTTTTGACATAAAATTTAAGAGTATTGATCATTCCCAGGGGTTAGTTGAGTATGTGCAAGAGCGGTTTTTAAAGCTTATGAAATTAGCAATTCGCCCCCTGATGGTTCATGTGACCTTTAGCGAAGAGCGTTTTTCACGTAAAGCGCACGTTTATATAAAGGGCATTAAAGGCGGGTTTCGGGCTAGTGGAGTGTCAGACTCGTTTCACGTTTCATTAGATATTTGTTTACGAAAAATTAAGCGTCAGCTTGAAAAAGAGAAGTCTAAAATCAAACACCATCACCATTACGAGCACTCTAGCGAGGCAATACTCGAGGAGATGGCTAAAAAGATAGAAAAAGAAGTCGCTTAGAAGTGCTTGCCCGCTAATATGCTACCTGCTAACTTTCGAGAAAAGTTTAGCGCAAGCTATATCGGAGGGCGAGAATGAAAGACTATTTCTTTACCAGTGAGTCAGTGTCAGAGGGGCACCCAGATAAAGTTGCCGATCAAATTAGCGATGCGGTGTTAGATGCGCACCTGGCACAAGACCCTAAAAGCCGGGTAGCCTGTGAGACAATGATTTCAACAGGATTTATCGTACTGGCAGGAGAGATAACCTCTAAAGCCATGGTAGACATGCAGTCTGTCGCACGTAAAACAGTTGAAGAAATTGGCTATGATCACCCAGACAAAGGTTTTGATTATAAACACTGCGCGGTATTTGCCTCTATAGGCCGACAAAGTCCTGATATCGCAAGAGGAGTTGATGACGATAAACAAGAACAGGGAGCTGGTGACCAGGGTTTAATGTTTGGCTACGCCTGTAGTGAAACAAAAGAATATATGCCTCTTAGTCTTTCGCTTTCGCACAAACTGGTACGAGATCTGGCAACTTATCGTAAACAAAATAGGGTAGACTGGCTTCGCCCTGACGCTAAAAGCCAAGTAACGGTTGAATATGTAGGCGGGCAGGTCAAACGTATTGACGCTGTGGTGCTATCAACCCAGCACTCCCCAGATGTGACGCAAAACGAAATAAAAGCATACATAACCGAAGAGTTGATTCAACGGGTGATACCGCGAGATTTGATAGATGAAAAAACAAAAATTTTGGTTAACCCTACAGGGCGTTTTGTAGTTGGTGGGCCATACGGAGATTGTGGGCTCACTGGCAGAAAAATTATTGTCGACACCTACGGCGGACATGGTGCTCATGGCGGAGGAGCATTCTCAGGTAAAGACCCTTCTAAGGTTGATCGCTCTGCTGCCTATGCAACTCGCCATATAGCTAAAAATATTGTAGCGGCTGGGTTAGCTGAGAAGTGTTTAGTACAAGTGGCATATGCTATAGGATTAGCCGAGCCAATGAATATAACGATTAACGATTACGGAACTGGCAAAATTTCTATGCAAAAATTGACCACAGCAGTACGTGAAATTTGGAATTTAAAGCCAGCAGTTATTATTAAGCAGTTTGATCTTTTAAAACCACGCTACCTTAAAACAGCTGCCTATGGCCACTTTGGGCGAAATGAGCCTGAATTCACCTGGGAAGTTCTTGATAAGGTGGAGGCTCTGAAGTCTATTTAATGCAACCAGAGCTTATTCGTAATTTTTCTATTATCGCTCATATCGATCATGGCAAATCGACCTTGGCCGACATGCTCCTTTTAAAAACTGGGGCTATTTCTGATCGTGAGAAAAAAGATCAATATCTTGACTCTATGGACCTTGAAAGAGAGCGTGGCATTACCATCAAGGCGCAGACCGTGCGTATTAACTACGCTGCAAAAAATGGTAATACTTATCAGTTAAATTTGATCGATACTCCGGGACACGTAGATTTCGCTTACGAAGTTTCGCGCTCGCTTGCAGCATGTGAGGGTGCTGTTCTTGTTGTTGATGCTGCGCAAGGGGTAGAAGCGCAAACACTCGCAAATGTATATTTAGCGCTTGAAGGAAATCTCGCCATTCAAATTGTAATTAATAAGATTGATTTGCCTTCAGCTGATCCTGATGGTGTTAAAAAGCAAATTGAAGACTCTATAGGTCTTGATGCCTCTGGCGCGATTATGGCTTCTGCAAAAGAAGGGGTGGGCATTGAAGATATTCTAGAGGCTATTGTGGCGCATATTCCGTCACCTAAAGATAATCACGCAAAGCCACTGCGCGCATTGGTGTTTGATTCGTGGTTTGATTCTTATCAGGGTGTTGTAGCGCTTTGCCGAATTGTCGATGGCCAAATTACAAAAGGGGATCGCATTCGCTTTATGGCAACCGGTCGTGAGTATGAGGTTTTAAAGCTTGGAGTGTTTACGCCTTTTTCGCTAACGTTAGACAAATTAAATGTCGGCGAAGTTGGTTTTGTGATTTGTGGAGTAAAAGACATTCGCGATGTCCGCGTAGGTGACACGATTACCCACATCAAAAGTGCTACGCATGCTGAAGCATCACAGCCACTATCAGGTTTTGTAAAAATACAGCCAATGGTGTTTTCGGGGATTTTTCCGGTTGATTCGGCCGATTACGAAAGCTTCAAAGAGGCACTTGCAAAACTTGCGCTCAACGACTCTAGTTTGAGTTTTGAACCAGAAAAATCAACAGCTCTTGGTTTTGGTTATAGATGTGGTTTTTTAGGCCTTCTTCATATGGAGGTTGTACAAGAACGTCTTGAACGAGAATTTAATCTAAACTTAATTTCTACAGCACCCTCAGTTGTTTATAAGGTTTATACTACAGATGGTAGTGAAATACGTCTCGAAAATCCTGCAGACTTGCCTGATCAGTCAAAGATTGAAAGACTTGAAGAGCCCTACGTAAAGGTTTCGTTGCACACGCCAGCTGAGTTTATTGGTGGACTATTAAAACTGTGCGAGTCTAAGCGTGGCACTCAAATAAAAATGGAATATATAACTGACAAAAAAGTTATTATCGAATACAAACTGCCACTTAATGAAATCGTTATGGATTTTTACGACAAATTAAAATCTATTTCTCGCGGGTATGCTTCGATGGAATATGAACTTATGGGTTTTGAAGAGGCCGAGTTAGTTAGAATGGATATATTACTCAATAATGAGCCGGTTGACGCGCTATCTATAATTGTGCACCGTTCGCAGGCAGAGTACAAGGGTAGGCAACTGTGTGCGAAACTCAAAGAACTTATTCCTAGGCAACAATTTCAGGTAGCCATACAAGCTGCTATAGGTGGCAAAATCGTTGCGCGAGAAACTGTCGGCGCGTTGAGAAAAGACGTGACAGCGAAATGTTATGGCGGTGATATAACGAGAAAGAGAAAACTTTTAGAAAAACAAAAAGAAGGCAAAAAGCGCATGAAACAGGTTGGGGCAGTTGAAGTGCCGCAAGAAGCTTTTTTAGCCATACTAAAGGTTGAAGATTGATATGAATATATTTACTAAGCTATTTTGGACAGAAGGCGTAGGATCTTTTCTTATTGCTATAGGTATTGCGTTAACTATTCGTTGGGCTTTTATGGAAGCTTACGTAATCCCGTCATCAAGTATGCTGCCGACGTTACTTATACATGACCATATTTTTGTAAATAAATTTGTTTATGGGTTACGGATACCGTTTACCGAAAAATGGATGGTAAATTTTAGTGACCCTAAGCGTGGCGATGTGATTGTGTTCAAATTTCCTGAAAATATGGACATGTTTTATATCAAACGTGTGGTGGGGGTAGGTGGAGACAAAGTATACTATGAGAATGGTAATCTTTATATCAATGATGAATTGGTAAAAAACGAAGTGCCGTTACATCATAAATCTGATTTTGCATGGTTACGAGATAGTGATTTTCAAAGAGATGGGCAGGGGGCCTTATCATTTTTTGACCACTATGAAGAAAAAATAGGCGATCAGTCATTTAGTATACTGTTACGTAAAGGTAAAAAGGGTTCATATTTTGGTCCGATTACGGTACCAACCGGACATTATTTTGTGATGGGTGATAATCGCGATAATTCTAATGACAGCAGATTTTGGCGTACTACTAATTTTGTGCCGCGCGATAATCTCGTGGGTCGAGCAATGTTTGTATGGTTAAGCTGTGAAGACACCCTGCCCGTTGTAAAATTTTTGTGTAACCCACTTGAAATTCGTTGGAAACGTTTTTTTCACACTGTTCATGAGTAAAAAAGCATCATTTAAAAAAAGCTTCGGCCTCTTATTGCTATCTGTAGTATTGATTATGGCTTTTCGCTGGATTTTATTTGAACCATTTGTCATACCTTCAGGCAGTATGATCCCAACTCTTATGGTCAATGATCACATTGTGGTAAGTAAATATTCTTACGGCGTGCGCTTACCCTTTTCGAGTAAATGGCTTACGCCCCCCCAGCTACCACAAAGGGGCGACGTTGTAGTTTTTAGATCAGTTGAGAAAGATGACTATTACATGATTAAAAGAGTTGTTGGTTTACCAGGAGATAAAGTGCAATTTACTGAAAGTGGTGAACTGCTTATTAACGGTAAGACTGTGCCAAGTGCTAAGCCCGAAATTCATTCAAGCTTGACAGCAGAAGATATCGGCGATTCACCAGATAATTTTGATATTAAAGAAGAAGCATTGGGCGAGCACAAGCATCAAATTCTTATAGAGCACAATGCTTTTCGCTATACTGAGTCTGGCCGTGTGGTACCAGAAGGCAAGATTTACCTAATGGGTGATAATCGTGATCGTTCTCGTGACAGTAGGTTTTGGGGAGAACTGCCAATAGCTAGCTTACTTGGTAAAGCTAGGTGGATATGGCTAAGTTGTTCGCAAACACTTGCGGGTGGTAATTTTGTCTGCGATCCTCGTTATATTCGTTGGCAGAGAGTGTTTCATCGTATTGAATAATTGAACATGGAATTTAAATTTCTTGAAAATTTAGGACGAGAGTTTCGCGACACAGTTTTGCGTCTTTTGCGAGATTATTCTGAATCTTTGTTTTTGGCTTTGATTATGGCTTTTATTTTGCGCTTGTTTGTTTTTACTACGTACAAAATTTCAAATCCAGTTATGGAGCCAAACCTAAAATTAGGTGATTTTATTGTTGGCTATAAGTTGCCGTATGGCTTTAATTTACCTTTTTTTGATTCTCATTATGGCCAAACAACTCCGCGTCGAGGGGATTTGCTGATTTTTAAATGTCCCAAGACACCAGAGTTAAGTTGTGTGAGACGAGTGGCCGGGATTTCTGGAGATAGAATTGAAATTCGCGGACAGCGATTGTTAATTAACGGACGTGTTGCAAAATACGTACGTAGTAATTTGAAACCTTCGATTGCGCTTAAGGGGCCAGAAAAATTGGTGGCAATTGAAGAAAAAATCACGGGCAATGTTAGAGCTATTTTAATTTCTGACAAAGATGAGTTAGGTAATTTCGGGCCTTACATTGTACCGCCAGAAAGTTTTTTTGCCTTGGGTGATAACCGAGATTTTAGTGAAGATTCTAGGCACTGGGGCGCTGTGCCTAATAACCTTATTGAGTCGCGCGCAATATTTGTTTGGCTATCTATAGAGTGGTTGCCGCAGCAAGACGGCAGCTTTACCTCACGACTAAGATGGGAAAGATTATTTTCATTAGTTAAATAATAAGTTAGCTGCGATAATTTGTCTCATATTGCCGTGTTGCCAAGCGAGTTGTAGGGGCACACGGCGAAAAGTTTATATTACCAGCTCTCATTTTTATCATATTAAGACTTGATTATATTAAGTCAGGCTAACAAGCTCGCGGGCGTTCTCAAGAGAAGATTTAGTGATTTTTTCACCCGAAAGCATGCGTGCGATCTCGCGAATTTTTTCTTCTTGATTAAGCTCGGTAACTGTCATGCGTACACCACCGCCAGAAGTGGCTGATTTGGCTATAACATGATGAATATGGGCGAAGGCCGCAACTTGCGGCAAGTGAGTTACGCAAATGACTTGCTGGCCTTTAGCAATAGATTTTAATTTGCGTCCGACTTTTTCTGCGGTGACACCACTAACGCCTGCATCAACTTCATCAAAAAGATATGTGCGCGGTAAAGCAGAAACACCGACCACGCGTTTTAGCGATAACAAAATTCTACTTAGCTCACCGCCTGAGGCAAATTTGCCCAAAGCGCGGGGGGCATCTTTTTTAGAGCTTTGAATCATAAATTCAACAGCAGAAATGCCAGAGGCATTTGCTTCAGTAAGCTCTTGAATACTTACGCTAAAAATAAGTCCTTTCATATTAAGGTCTTCAAGTTCGGCATTTACACTTTTAGCAAGTGTTGCCGACCCGCCCGCTCTCATTTTATGTAATTCTTGAGAATATTTTTTGATCTTGAAGTTAATTTCTGAAATTTGTGCTTGCAGCTGAATAATTTTTTCTTCAGAATTTTCTAGACCTGAAATTTCTGACTCGATATTTGCTAAAGCTAAAAAAATATCTTTTACGGTAACTCCATATTTTTTTTGTAATTTTCTAAGCTGGCTAAGTTTTGACTCTAGCTCTTCAAGGTTAGTTGGATCAGCATTTAATTTTTTACTGTAATCGCGTAATTCATAAAGAGTTTCTTCAATTAAAGTTTTTGCTTGCTGTAAACCTTGTAGTTTTGTTGCGAGACCATTGTCTTGAGCAGAAAGCTCATGACCTTTTTGTAAGATGCGATGAATTCGCACTAGTGCAGAGTCATCGTCAGTGTACAAAATGCTTTCGGCGTTATCGATAAGCTCGGCAAGCCGAGATGAGTTTTTTAAAAGATAAATTTCATTTTCGATAGCATTTTCATCACCTATTTTTAAGCTTGCGGCTTTGATTTCATTTTGTTGATAAGTCAAAAAATCAAGATGCTTAGTTTTTTCTCGTGAATTTTCTTCTAAGCCTAGAAGCTCTTGAGATAATTTGGTTTTCTCTGTGAAAAGTTCTTCAATTTTTAAGCGAAGGTTAAGCCCGCCTATGTACTGATCAAGTGCTTCAAGATGAAATGCCGGTGATTGCAGATGGCGATTATCATGTTGGCCGGTCATTTCAATTAGCGGCGCTGGGTGGCCCGTTAGCTCGATTAGCGGGGCTACGATATCACGTAGCTGATGAAGTGTTGAAAGACTCCCATTAATGTAGACACGATTTTTGCCATCAAGCGAAATAATACGCTTAACTATAAGAGGGTCACTTGCTTCTTCAGTTGATATACCAGATTTGATCAATCGCTCTTTAATATCTGGGCGTTTTGAAATATCAAATGAGCCTTCAACGGTAGCCTGCTCTGCTCCGGTTTTTACAGTATCTGAAATAGATTTTTCACCCATCAGCAGCGACAAGCTTTTAAGTAAAACTGATTTGCCCGAGCCAGTTTCTCCGCTTAAGACATTAAGTCCAGATTTAAATTGAACACTTATTTTGTCGATGATGGCAAAATTAGCAACCTTTAACTCATTGAGCATTGATCCTCCGTATTGAGACTACGAACGCTCACCAAATTTAAGCTTTTCACGTAGCAAATCAAAATAATTCTGGCTTGGCTTACGTAAGATATAATGATCACAGGCTGCTCGTGAAATAATTACTTCGTCATTAGCGTGCAGGTCGCCGCCACTTTGCCCGTCAATGGCAAGAAATGCCCGCTGCTCTTTATTAAGTAATCGAAAAGTCAGCACTTGCTTGTCTGGAAAAATTATAGGTCGATGAGTAAGTGAGTGGGGGCAAATTGGGGTTACCACAATTGCCCTTACATCAGGATGTAAAATTGGCCCGCCAGCCGCCAAATTGTAAGCTGTCGACCCTGTGGTCGAGGCAATAACAATACCGTCGGCTTTTACTTCTCCGGCTAAATGGTGTTCTGAATAAAAAGCTATGCTAATAAGTTGCGCAAAGGGGCCGCGCTCGATTACTACGTCATTTAATGCTGTTGCATGGCTAATTACTTTGCCATCGCGCTGAACTTTTACTTCAAGCATAGCGCGTGGGCGTTTTTCCATGCGGTGTTCTAATGTCATGGTGACGGCAGAATAAAGATCTTCTTTTCTGGTTTCAGTGAGAAAGCCGAGCGAGCCCATATTTACGCCAAGAATAGGAGCTTTCTCGCCGCCCAGCATACGTACGGCGTGAAGATATGTGCCATCACCGCCTAAAACGATAACTAAGTCAGTTTTTTTCATGCTCGCTTGATGTATTTTTTTAATATTAGGACGAATTGACTGTTGCGGATGACTTCTGACATCGATTCCCTTTTTTTTAAGCCAGGCCGCAAGTTCAACGGCATTTTTTTTGGCAATATTATCTGGGCGATAGACGATAACCACAGTTTTTATAGGGGCAGGGGCCGCTTTAATGTTTTTAGTCACAGTTTTTTTTGTTGTTTTCATATTAGCCCATCTCTGCGCAAAAGAGCATCAGGGTCG
>MEPT01000120.1:4515-14601 GCA_001769925.1 Bdellovibrionales bacterium RBG_16_40_8 | reverse complement strand
GGTCATTGGATGCTCAGTTCCCCCGCGCGAGAGAATATTACTTTTAAATTTATTAGCGGTATCACTATCGAAAAGCCCGCGTTCTTTAAATAATTCGAAGGCGTCGGCATCTAGTACTTCTGCCCATTTGTATGAGTAGTAGCCAGCAGAATAGCCCCCAGAAAACACGTGGGTGAATGCGCTTGAAAAATTCGTGCCACTTACCTTAGGCAGCACACGTAATTTATCTATGATTGAATCTTCAAATTCAACTGGGTCGTTAATAGTTCGAAATTCAGCTGTATGAAAATTCATATCAATAAGCGCTAGCGTCACTTGGCGTAAAGACATATACCCAGCTAAATAATTAGAGCTATCTTTAATTTTTTGCGCCAACTCTTGCGGTATTTTTTCTCTGGTTTTGTAATGGAGCGCAAATAAATCAAGACTTTCTTTTTCGAGAATCCAATTTTCCATAATCTGCGAAGGCAGCTCAACAAAATCCCAATATACATTAGCCCCAGAGAGGTTTCGATATTGGCATTGAGACAGTAAGCAATGAAGTGAGTGACCAAATTCGTGAAATATAGTTCGGACTTCTTCAAAAGTTAAAAGAGACGGCGTATCAGTTGTAGGAGTAGTGAAATTGCACACAATAGCTACATGCGGGCGATGTACCTGGCCATGAAAATAACCTTGATCGAAAAAATTAGTCATCCAAGCGCCACCATTTTTACTGTCTCTCGGAAAAAAATCTGTATAAAAAAGTCCTAGGTACTGGCCACTTTTTTCTTCATAAACTTCGTAGGTTTTCACATCTTTATGGTAAACTGGGTACTCTTTTGCTTCGCGAAACGAAAGCTCATAAAGTAATTTAGCATGTTCAAACAAGCCGCTAACCACGCTCTCTAAAAGAAAATAGGGGCGCAACTCTTCAGCGTTGTAGTTAAAAAGATGTTCTTTTAGGCGTTCAGACCAATAAGTAAAATCCCATGGCATTAGTGGCATAGGCGCACCTTTAGCTTTAGCAAACTCTTCAACCTTTTTAACGTCTGAATACGCGGCTTTTAACGAAGCATTTTGAATGCGCTCTAGAAATTTAAAAACACGTTCTGGTTTTTCGGCCATTCGCTTTTCAAGAATAAAATCAGCATGATTTTTATAACCTAATAAATGCGATCTTTTTTCTCGAAGCTCTAAAATTTTAAGAATATTTTTGGTGTTATCATAGGGCCCGCCAAAGGCGCGAGAATTATAAGCGCGGTAAAGTTTTTCGCGCGCCGGACGATAAGCTCCGTTCTGCATGAATGGAATATAACTAGGGGCGTGAAGTGTGAAAACCCAGCCGTCTTTTAGGCCCTTTTCTGCGGCTGTTTGTCGAGCGGCAGTTATACTGATTTCAGGTAAGCCTTCGAGTTCATCTTTGTTAGTTATAATAAGTTGAAACTCATTGGTGGATTTTAAAACGTTTTCAGAAAACTGCGGCCCCAGTTTAGAGAGTTCTGCATCAATAGCTCTTAGCTCAGTCTTCTTTTCTGCGTTTAACAGGGCACCATTACGAGTGAAGTTGCTATAGCATTTGTCTAGTAGTTCGCGATCTTCGATATTTAATTTAGAATTAACGCCTAATTTTTTTTCTGTATCATAAACGTCTTTAATTCTAGCAAATAATTCGTGATCTAATTGTATGTCATTTGAGTAACTTGAGAGAATTGGTCCAATTTCGCGAGCAAGCGCTTGTAGTTTGTCGTTAGTGTGGGCGTGAAGTAGATTATAAAATATTGTAGAGGTAAGATCGACATCTTCGCCGATTAGCTCAAGAGCCTTGACAGTGTTAGAAAATGTGGCCGGCTCTTTTACTGCTTTAATTTCGTCTATTTGGGCCTTAGCGGCTGCGATAGAATTATTGAGCGCGGGTAAAAACATTTCTGGTTTGATTTGATCAAACGGTATCGCATGGTGTTTAAGTGCTGAAAAGGCAAGCGGAGAATTTTCTATCGATTTCGCCATATATTTTTATAAGGCGCGATCTAGCAAACAATCAACTTTTAAATTAGAAGCATATACCTGCGTAAAACCCACCAGAAATCCACCCAAGCTGGCCATCCATGGTTTTACAGCGGCAATTGGGAGTGTATATGCTAGGATTGCAACCAATATAGGCGTTGGCGTACGCTGAAGACATGTATGGCGTGCCGTAATTGTATATATGCGCGTATGAGTTAATAAATTGCACGGTTGAGTATTCGACGCAGAGAGTTTGCCCAGTGCCCGGAAAGTAAACAGGATAACTTACTGTGGTAGCTGTATTAAACTGCGAGCAGATACCAGAATTATACCCGCCGCCGAATCCTCCGCCAAAATTGCCACCATTATTTATTAGGTTATTTCCAGCAAAGTAGTTGCAGTTTGCACCGTAGTAGTTGTTGTTGTTGTTGTTTCCGTTTGCATAGCCCAAATTTGAGTTTTGGCAGTTTGTAGGGTTAACCTTAGAGTTATTTCGAACATCTATGCATGTGCCGTTACGCCATTGAAAATGCCCGCCGTAAGCACCTGCGTTACCATAGTTTTGATAACCGCCTAGGCCATTATTAGGGCATCCATATTGATTATAACCGTTCCCATTATATCCGTAGGGGTTATTGTTATTATTGCCACCTTTTTTTGAGCAGGCGCCAATGATAACTAAGGCCAAGGGTAGCAGTAAATAGGCTAATTTTCTCATAAAAACTCCTTAAAACAATTGTAAACAGCGATTACTTATGAAAATTTTGGGCCAAGAAATATTTACATAACCTATTGATACGTCGTGGTAAGTCTCAAAAAGAAGAGACGAAATTTGAAAATTGCGCCGTTAATTGGCACACTCTAGGGGTAAAGTAGGTCGAAATTTTATGGGGAGGCAGGATGTCTATTAGGAGTTTAATTTTCATCGTTTTTTTTACTTCTCAGGGGTATGCGGCTATTGACCACATTATAGCCAAAGACAGCAAAAAAAATCAGTATATCGAATATGGAACTATTAGTGGCGGCGAGTCAGGTGGTTCCCATACACTATTAGGTTTACGAAGGGTTTTTGCCCCAAAAGACAAAATTGAGCGCATTTTGCTAGATTTGGGCGATTCTCGCGGAAAGCCGCTACATAACAAAGTGAGCTATTTTCAGGTAAGTATCGATAAAAAACAGCGTAAAGTCGTAGTTGATCTTTCGCAGATGCTGGCATCTGGCGTGAGTGAGGCCGTCTTGAAAAATAGATTTAAAAGCTCTCCGCTAGTTAAAGACACTAAGATTAGTTACGACCCCCAAGACAACACTATCACGATGCAACTTTTTCTTAAAAAAAATGTGCAGGTTGAGGCGTTTACACTCCCTGCAAAAAATAAACCTAGCTGCATTGTGATTGATTTAAAGGAGAAAACCTAAATTGCGAGGTTTGTTGTTTTTTAGTTTTTTAATGCTTTGTTTGGTGGGTAATTTCGCTGAAGCCCGCGTTTTTAATTTTAGTAACAATTGGGTAGCCGCCTATATTCGCGGCACGGGCGGACTGTCAAATGTCGACAAAGATATGTATGGAAAAACAAGTGGTAACAGCACCGCCTTTGATAAAGGCGTAGATTATAATTTTAGCGGCGAAATCGGATTTGCTATCTTGCTGAGCAATAATATGACAGCTCGTCTTGGTATTGAGGGGCTACAAACTAAAGAAGTTACAGTTACCGGCGAGAGTGCCTTGGGTGCAAAATATATGGATGTCGTAAGTCGGGCTGTAGTTTTTAACCCAGGGTTGACATTTGAATACAGCTTTCGTGGCACCGGCACATCACGACTTTATGGCTTTGCCGGCGCCGGATATTCTATAGTCAAAATCACAAACGCTTATGAACTAACCGCAGCAGGTACTACAGCCTACTCAGGAGCAAGCGCCTCATATACCGATAATTGGTACGCCAATGCAATTAATTATCATGTTGGTACCGGTTGGGAAGCTTTTTTATTTGATAATTTAACTTTTAATTTAGATGTTGGCTGGCGACAGCTTGATGTTTCAGGGTTTAAGTATAATTCAGATGCAACAGTTGTACGTGGTGGTGGTGGGGTATCAGTTACTGAGGGCACTAACGTTACCAATAATAATGGCCGCAAACCTAAACTTGATTTAGGCGGCTATTTCGTAGGGATGACATTTAAATTTTATATACCACCGCTCAACTAGTTTTTACACTTGTCGTCAAAACTCTAATACATGTCATTAATTTCTTTTTTATATTTTTGATCGCAGAATTTACGCCGAACTTTTAGACTAGGGGTAAGTTCGCCTGTTTCAATATAAAAATCGTTTGGCAAAATAGCAAATTTTTTTATCGATTCAAAACTAGCTAAGTTCAGATTGGCTTCTGCCACAGCGTCTTTTATTAGTCTGTATGTTTCTGGTTCACGGGCTTTTGTTTGAAGGTGAGGCGCAACAGTAATAAGTGCAATAATATATTTTTTCTGATCGCCATGTATTAAAACGTTAGAAATATTAGGATTTAATTTTAACATATTTTCAAGCTTTTGTGGGGCTACATATTTACCCCCGGCGGTTTTAATAAGATCTTTTTTTCTGTCTGTTATAAAAAGAAAACCATTTTTATCTATGTAACCGATATCGCCAGATTTTAAATAACCATCTACCATTACTTCATTTGTTGCTTCGGGCTCAAGATAGTATTCTTTCATGACTTTTTTTGATTTAATAAGCACCTCACCATCTTCAGCTATTTTCACCTGTACCTCTGGTAGTGGCTTACCGACGCTGCCAAATTTATAAGAAAGTGCGGTGTTAAAGCTAATTCCTCCGGTTGTTTCAGTAAGGCCGTAACCTTCGCAGATAAGAAGCCCCAGCCCATGAAAAAATTGGGATATTTCAGTACTTAGTGGGGCCCCGCCAGAAATAGCAAAACGCAGGCGGCCACCAAAGGCTTTAAGAATATTATTAAAAGCGAGTACCTTTATTATTTCATATTCAAGCGACAATTTTACGCCAAGATGTTTTCTTGCTTGAATGGCATGACTTACCTTATTGCCAATATTGAGAGCTTTTTCAAAAACTTTGCCCTTGGTTTGGCTATTTTCAACCTGCGACAATATGACTGAATAAATTTTTTCAAAAATTCGTGGGACCGCAATAATAAATGTAGGTTTTACCTCTTTTAGATTTTGCTGTAAGCGATCAATACTTTCGGCAAAGGCGAGTGTATAACCAGCATAAATACTACCCCAAGCTTCAATTCGCCCTAGTACATGTGAATATGGTAAAAAGCTCAAACTAATATCTTTGTTGTTTACCGTGACTATGCGAAACACATCAATAAGTTCGCTCATTATTTGTTCATGAGTTAAAACGACACCTTTAGGGTTACCAGTAGTGCCAGAAGTATGAATAATAGTTGCCACTTCAGAGAGCTGACGCTTACTTGCCTTTTCAGAAAATATCTGTGGATTATCTCTTAAAGTCTCGCGCCCTCGATTTAAAAGTTCTGTCCAAGAAATAAAATTATTAGCAGTTTGTTTTTTATTTTCTACAATAATTACAGATTTTATAGACGGGCAATGTGATTTTATTTTTTCCCATTTTTTAGCCTGCTCGGCATTTTCGATGATAAGTATGCGTGCTTTAACGTTATTGATTATATATTGGACGTCATTTTCAAGATTGTTAGGGTATATCGGCACTGTTATAGCGCCCACCCCCATAATAGCCATATCGGCAATAATCCACTCCGGGCTAGTGTCTGAGATAATGGCTACACAATCGCCTGGCTCAACGCCAAGTTTAATCATAGATGCGCCAACGGCTTCGATTAAAGAAAAATACTCACTCCATTTATAGTAAAGCCAGTGGTTGCCGTCTTTAAATTGAATAGCAACGCCATCATCGTCGAGTTTTTTACGCTTTAAAAGCAGTTGTAATATTGTATCGGCGCTCATTTAGACCCGAATAATTTATTATCATCTTCTGTTGCTTGGTGTTCTGTTTTTATCTAAGTTTAATAGTACTTTGTAACGCTGATCTTCTTTTAATTGTATAGTTTCTTCTACAACCACACCAGTCAATGTGTTTTCAGCTCTAACAACAATAGGCACGCCTGCCGGAATAGAATAGCGACTTATTGGTAGTGAGTCGTTTAATAGACGGTTGTTTATAAAAATTTTTGCATTTGTTGGTGGCTTTACATCTATATCTAGATAAGCCACAGTAGCTTTTTGCAGTGTAGCATTGAATGATTTGCCGGCAATAGCACTTGTTAAGTTCGATCTAGTATATTCTAAAAATCTAGGTAGGCGTAAGGTTAGTGAAAATGGAGCATCCAGTGGTACTTCAACGCGACTTGGGGTTGTTTTGCCAGTTATTTCTCCATCAATTAAGATATCAGCGCCTGATGGCGCACTATTTATTGTAATAGAAGTTGTTATAGTCGGTGGCGGTGGTGGTGGCGGCAGCGGTATGAGATCTTTAGGATCTTTAGGCCCCCTAGGGTCTTTATGACCTTCAGGACCTTTAGAGCCCTCATCTTTTAATCCTAGAAAATTCAATATCGATTTTGTTTGCTCAGGATAGTAAGTTGCTGTGACCAAATAAGTAATCAATGCACAAGACACAAAAATCATAATATTCATTGCTGAATTGCGCTGCGTAGCTTTACGTTGCGATTTTATTTTCTCTTTTTTATTTTTAATATCCTTTTTTTCTTTTGCGCTTTGCATTGGCGTAACCTTTGATACCTCTTGTGCTGGTCTGTCTACTGAGAGTGCATCAATATCTGTGTTCGGATCAATTACAAGAGCCCTGGGCATTTTCGGTTGAACAGTAATTTTCTGCTGAAGTGACTCATAGAGAGATTTTGGGTCAAGTATTGATTTTTGTGCAGACATTTTTGAATTAGTTTCTGCAAGCCCTTCTGGTGTACTTATAGATATTTCAGTATTATCTTGATCATCTGATATAGGTTCGCTTGCAGTAAAAGTTTCGGTTTCGGTCATTGTTTGTTCGTTATTTTTAGAAAAAGTTTGTTTCTGAACAGTTACCGGGATGGCTGTAGAATGAACTTTTATTTCAGGCACTTGAGGAAAAGAGGTAATTAATGATTTTTCTTTTTCTTCATTTTGGGCCGCTGTTGGTCTAAACGGTATTTTTGCATATTCAATTAGGTGTTTTCGTAAATCTAAAATTTCATCACTATGTAAAGTTTTAATAAATACTGAGAAATCGTGCGGAGAAAAATCAGGGTACTGTCTATTAATAAAACGACTTAGATCTCTATGCATAGCCGCAGCGGTTTGGTAGCGTAAATTGCGATCGCGCGTTAGTGACTTCATTGTGATACGCTCAAGTTCAACGTGAATGTTTGGATCTATTTTAGTAAGGTTAGGCACATTGCATTCGCGTATTTTTTTAAGTGTGCTGATTTCATTGCCAGCAATGAATAAACGTTCGTTGGCAAGTAGCTCCCAAAGGCAAATGCCAAGCGAAAAAATATCTGTACGCAAGTCAGTCGCTAATCCTTCTGCTTGTTCAGGGCTCATGTAGCCAAACTTACCTTTGAGGGTACCGGTGCGCGTGTTATCGATCTGGCTTTCGGCTTTGGCTATACCGAAATCAACAACCTTAGTTTCGCCTTCGTAAGTGACCATAATATTTTGCGGGCTCATATCTCTATGGGTTATGTTTAGCGGTTTACCAGTAGCACTGTTAAGAGAACGATGCGCGTGATCAAGCCCGGCGGCAACTTCTTTAATTATGTAAACAATCTGATCTGTTGAAAATTTTTGACTGTTTTGTTTCATCTTGTTTAAAATTTGTCTGAGATTTTTACCTTCAACGAAATCCATAACAAGAAACAGCTGACTTTTTTCTTGGCCGAATTCATAAATTGAAACGATATTAGAGTGCGATAGATTCATCGCAATTGCAGCCTCATCTTTAAACATCTGAATGAATTCTGGATTGTCAGAATATTGAGGCAGTATTTTTTTGATGGCCACAAACTTACTCATGCCGCCAGCACTTTGAGCTCGCGCTAGCCACACCTCGGCCATGCCACCCATAGCTATTTTCTCTAACAGAATGTATTTGCCAAAGTACTCGTAATTTTGCGACACTGTTTTACCTAATCCCTCAGTATTTCTATCGGATTAGAGGGCTTTGAAGTTAATATATTGTAACGTTAAAACAAAGACTGGACCTATATATGAAATGGGTTGGACTGACAGGTGGCATTGCCACTGGTAAAAGTACTGTAGCTAAGCTTATTCGCGACTTAGGTCTACCTGTCGTAGACGCAGATCACCTCGCGCGTGAAGTTACTAAGCCAGGTTCTGTTGGATTAAAAAAAATTGTAGAAGAATTTGGATTATCAGTGTTAACCCCTAGGGGCGAGCTTGACCGCGAAAAGCTGGGGGTAGAGATTTTTAATAATGAGCAAAAACGCTTACGTTTAGAGAATATTCTTCATCCCTTGATACGCGAATTGCGTGCAGTAGAAAGAAGAAATTTAGAGAAACAAGGCTGCGAGTTGGCTTTTTATGACGTACCTCTTTTATTTGAAAAAAATATGGATGACGAATTCGATGCAACTATTTTAGTTTATGCCAGCCAATCAGAGCAAAGAAGTAGATTACGAGATAGAAATGGCATGGCTGAAGAGCAGATTGAGGCGAGATTACGCGCTCAACTTTCGATAGATGAAAAATTAAAACGCGCGGACTACGTAATTCTAAATAATGGTAGTTTAACGCAACTTAAACTCAATGTTCAAACTGTTATAGGTGAGTTAAGTTCAAGTTAGTCTTAGAAATCAAGGCTCGCTTCAAGAATATAGCGTCTACTCTCGCGACTAGCTTCTGAAGTGCCAACCTCTTCACCCCAAGAGGCAAGATCTAACTGAAAAATGCCCATTCTCGCTCCGAAGCCGGCAGTCAAGTAGCCTTGATTTATACCAACAGCCCAATGGCCTTTCCACCAGCTTGCCATTTTCCAGTAAAGTTCTGAGCCCGCGTGCAACCCCTTTTTAAAGGTCCAGTTGCGATGGCCAATGTCTCTAATGTCAAATGTAAATTTTGGGTCGAATACCCAAAACTCAGGCAGATCAAATTTTGTGCCTAAGTCTAGTCGACGCTGCAAGCGTGGTGGTTCTTTTGGATCTTTATTGTAAATGCCAAAATTAACAGGAAATCCGTAATCAAAAACGTTGCGAACAACTAGTCCAATGCTGGGATGATACCATTTGTTCTCACCTTTTTTTCGTGCGTATAGAAAGCCGATGTCGCCGTCAAGGGTGACGCCCTCTGCCGAACGATCAATGTTGACTATGTCATCGTCTGTAGCCAACTGTGCTGCTTGAACGATGTCGCTATAATGTAATCGATGAATTACTTTTGCTGTCCAGCCGAAAGCCAACTTATTTTTTAGCCAAGAAACGCGCCATAAAGACGCATGTCCGTAGGCAACGGTCGTATCTAGATATGCATTTACAAAAACGCTGGGGCCAACTGACCGATGCAGTGTTAAGTCTAAAGAAAAATCTACCGGTATTATAGCAAGACCCCATTTTGGGCGAACGAGAACTCCGCCCAAAGTAGGAGCGCGAAAATACATATGTTCGCCATAATGCTTTTCGAGAGCAGTATTCATTTTATCAGGGTCATCGCCTGCATCGTCTACGTCTTGTTTAAAGCTCATGACATCGGCGTCAGCTCCGCCGCGTAGTAACATTCGTAGATGTGTGTCTTTACGTAGGGCCATTCCGGCAGGGTTGTAAAAAAGTGCGCTGTGATCATCGGCGAGTGCTACGAAGGCATTACCCATTCCAAGGGCGCGGGTACTTGTGTATTCTTGGTGAATTGAATAATCAGGCGCCTGACCAGCTAGACTTAACTGGGAATATATGAATGCTAGTGAAAAACAAAAAGTAAAAAAATAAAAGTGAACTAAGCGCATCAGGCTTCCTTTCCATTAATTCTTCCTAAGTTAAAATTTTATATTCAACTATTGTGATTTAGGTATACTTAACTCTATGCGCTCACGAGAGATTTACAAATTATTGACCTTGGTCTTGTGTTTATTTG
>MEPT01000120.1:3945-4472 GCA_001769925.1 Bdellovibrionales bacterium RBG_16_40_8 | reverse complement strand
ATGCGCCTGGTGACAAAAATAAAGCAAATGATGCAGCAACAGAAAATATCGATCAGAGTCGCTTAGAAAATATTTCTGTCACCGAAGCGTCGAAAGATAACAAATATGTAAAAAGGTGGGTAACAAAATTTAACAAAGAAAATTATTATCATTCGTATAGAAAAGAACTTGAGTTTCACGTCGGCACGATTTTTGGCGTTCGAGATTCTTCAGATGATAAAGATTTTATGAATTATTTGGTGGGGTTTAATTTTCTCTTACCAAGTGAGGTGTCGCCTAAGTGGGAGATGGGCGCAGATTTATCGGCGGTAGGGCATGGTCATTTGCATGTTGCAAGGCGTACTATATTTAATGAAAAGGGGTCATTTCGGCCATATTATCAATTAGGGGTTTTACATAAATTTGTTCCAGATGAAAGGTTTGCAAGCTTGTCTAATTGGGATAACTATCTTGTTCGTATGGGCGTTGGCATTGCCGATATTATACGGCCTCCGCGCTCTGTACAAATCGACCTTGAGGTGGCTGTG
>MEPT01000120.1:3674-3920 GCA_001769925.1 Bdellovibrionales bacterium RBG_16_40_8 | reverse complement strand
TTACCTATGGCTATTCCTGGGGATTTTAGCGTAAATTTGGCGCGCAAGATTCTACTGCTGAATATGTAAAATTATGACTATAAATTGTGTAAAGTTATTGTAGTCGTTCATATAATGCTATTGCCACAGCGGCCGGGTCGCCCCCACCTTGTGAGATGGCCGAGTTGATTTCGATACAGGCTTGCGAGTTTGCAGTATCACCTATGCAATATGCACTAGCCATCGATATGACTGCAGCGCCGATGA
>MEPT01000120.1:0-3596 GCA_001769925.1 Bdellovibrionales bacterium RBG_16_40_8 | reverse complement strand
TGTGCCGATTTGGCTTAGACTTGCTATATATTCTAATCCTGGCACCTGACTTTTTTTACAATCAGCAACTGTAGTTGCAGCATTAGCGAGTGCTTCAGCTGAGGTTGTTGCAGATTGCGCTAACGCCCCCATTAAAATCGCGGTTTTTTCGTTTGTGCTGGCTTTATCATATAAATCAAATGCGTTCGTCAATTCTACACTAGTAATCCCGCCGACAATAAAATCAACAGCGCAGCGAATAACGTAAGACTCTGGCGATGTCATACCACCAAGTTTTGCGGCACAAGCCGCAGCCTTTTCAGCTAATATTACTGGGCCAACCGATTCATCCAATCCATCTAAACATGATTGCGCAGAAGATAGTTTATTATCGTCGGCCTCTTCACAGCTAACTGTAAATAAAGCCAATGCGACGGCGATTAAACAAATAAAGTACTTTTTCATAATGCAACTCTCTCCTACATAAGCCTTCTTCGTATAAACCACTCTTCGGCATCTTTAAGACAATTTTTTAGCTAAAAAAAAACTATCCTAAAGTCTGTCTCAACCTGAGGCATATTTCTGCCGAAGTAAAACAGAGCCCAAGGAGGGGATCTTGCACTGGTTACGACTGACGATAATTTCAATAATATTTTTAATGGCCTTTATCGTTGGTTGTTCGGCGCAGGCAGGTGAGCGTTTTGAATTTTACAACGGAGTTCGTTCCCTCGGCATGGGCGGTGCCGCAGCAGCAATTGTAAATGATGAGACAGCACTTTTATTAAACCCAGCCGCACTAGGTAAACTAAGAAACTATTTTGTTACCGTAGCTGATCCTGAACTAGATATTGGTGAAGATACGCAACCATTGATTGGTATGAATATTACCGACTTTATGGACCCACAAAAAACATTAGACAATTGTAAGGTAAAGCCAGGCAAGCGGCTACATGAGCGATTGCAGCTTTTTCCGTCATTTGTGGTTACAAATTTTGGTCTGGGTGTATTTATGCGTTATGCAACGGATGCGTTCGTTCATAAAGAAGATACGAGTAAATTTGACTACTATTATCGTAACGATTTTGCGTTTGTAATGGGTTTTAATATGCGCTTGTTTGATGGGCGAGTTAAGTTAGGAGCTAATGCGCGTGCGATTAATCGTGTTGAAACAAATACTTCTAATGGTGGAGTAGATCACACGACAGACATACCTACCACACAGTCAGGTATGGACTTTGAAACAATAATTGGAGGTAAATCTGTTGCCGCTGAGGGTTTTGGTCTTGGTTCAGACGTAGGTTTAATTTTTACGGGACCATGGATATGGCTACCAACTTTTGCTTTAGTTTATCACGACGTTGGCATTACATCATACAGTATCAATAAAGGAATGTTTAATACCACAACTGATCGCCCATCACGAACTCCATCAACTTTAGACGTTGCATTTAGTATAACTCCGCTGCTCGCCCGGGGCACGCGCATGACCTTTATTGTTGAAATGGTAGATATACTTGACAGTGTAGAGCCAGCTAAAGGTAAAGATTTGGCATCGACAGCAGACGACGAAACAACTGATAAAATTATGCGAAGACTGCATAGTGGAGTTGAGTTTAATTTTTATGACATTTTTTTTCTTCGTGGTGGCGTAAACCAAGGTTACTGGACAGCCGGCATGGAGCTTTCAATATACAACACACAATTGCAATTTGCGACTTACGGAGAAGAGGTGGCGAATGCACCCACCACAGCAAATACAACTTATAACACAAAAGAGGACAGGCGCTATGTGGCTAAGTTTGCTTACCGTTTTTAAGAGACGATTAATGTTGCGTACAGCTTTAGCTTATCTAATTTTAATATTTTCTGTTAGTTGCAGTAATGCGCTTTCAAACTTCGCCAACAAAACCGATGATGAAGCTCTTTACTATACCGCCCTTGATGGTATTCGCAGCGCAGATTACGCATCAGCCATCGCTGCTTGTACTAGTATGTCGACAAGCTTCTCCGGTGAGGCGCGTTCGACAAATTTGTGTGCCGCGGCCTATGCCGGCAGTTGCGGTTACTCACTTTTAACAATGATATCAGACTTGGATACGTACTTTACAACTCCGCCCCCAGAAAAGCTTTTTCATTGGTATCTCACGCAAAATCTGGGTGCCACACAGACGAGAATAAATGATTGTGATACGGCTGAGGCAAAAATACGTTCTTTAGGGCCGGCAAGCACACGAACGGCAGATCAAAATTCTTTTATGGTTATGCTGTCAATTTACAAAATAGGTCTTGTCACTACTGACGCTGGTGACACAGGCAACGATCAAATTTTAGACGTAGGTTTTGATGCTTGTACTAGTATCTCAGATGCACAAGCACAGTCTATAGGTTCGGCATTTTGGGAGCTTGACAAAAGCCTCACCGCGCTATCAGCAAATTTATATTATTCGACGTTGGCTGGTGTAGTTGGCGCTTTGTGTACGGCGCTTAACGGTATCGGCAAAGACCTTTGTAACGCCACTGATCAAACTAACTTATCACCAGTTGAATTAGATGGTGCTAGATCACTAATAAAAGAGGGTGCTGTTGTTGGGGTGGATCAGACTGGATGTAGCGGAGGTACGGTAGCAACGTGCAATTGCCCATAATTATTTTTATTTTAGCAGTATTTTCTTTAAAAGCGCATGCGACTGAGCTTTTTGAAGTACACAACAACGCGCGCGCTATGGGCATGGGAGGGGCTTATTCTGCAGTGGTCGAAAATGATGAAGCCCTTTGGTACAACCCTGCAAGTATCGCAAAAAATGGCGGTGTCTATTGGACGATTGCTGATCCGAAAGTAGGGCTAGGCGATGTTTCGGCGCTAGAGAATTTTTCATCTCTCGGAGATAGTACCACATTTGCAAGCACACTTGATAAACTTTATGGCAAGCCAATTTGGCTTGGAGCGAGTGCAAAATCTTCGGTAATCATGCCGTTTTTTGCTGCTGCTTATTATTATGATGTTGATGTAAGCGTAATCGCTGATAATCCGGTATCGCCGACACTTACAACAAATTATATTACCGACAATGGCTATGCGATCGGCTCAGGCTGGTCAATTGGTGGGATTTTACAAATGGGGTTTGCACTTAAATACATAACACGCACAGGTATTCGCACTGAATGGGGGCCCCAAACTATTGCCGATATTATTTCTGGCTCATCTACGCCAGATATAATTTTTGATTCATTTTCAGAAGCTACAGGCAAAGGTTATGCTTTAGATTTGGGCTTGAATTTAACAATTCCAACTTTTGTGCAACCAACTATATCGCTAGTTGGTAAAAATATTGGCAATACAAAATTTGTTGCCGCAAATGGCGCAATCGCGCCGCCCACAGAGCCGCAAAATATTCTAGTTGGAGCGTCTTTGCTTGTGAGTTTACCACTAGTTCATATCGTGCCGTCCTTAGAGGTGCGCCATCTGTTAGATACAGATATACAGCTTGGCAAAAAAATTCATATGGGAATTGAGTTGGGGCTGCCGTTAATAAGTGCTCGAGCAGGATTATATCAGGGTTACTTTACCTACGGTGCGGGGTTTAATTTCGGAATATTGCAAATTGACGCTGCCTCTT
>MEPT01000119.1:10956-11241 GCA_001769925.1 Bdellovibrionales bacterium RBG_16_40_8 | reverse complement strand
GGATTTTCTCATATTGAGAACGTCTCAAAATGAACGTCTTTTACCTTTTTGGGTGACAATTACTCTGAAAAATCACACTTTAACGTTAGTCTATTACAAAATCTTCTAGAGAATTAAAATTCATTATAACTCGTGAATCTTGAGCTTGCGTCTCAGTTACTTTTTCAGGTGGCAATTTTCGAATAATTTGATCAAGACGTGATTCTGGTAGATTAGCATCAAGTAAAATTAATTTGTTAATAAGCCTGCGAGATAACCACACGGGGTGACCGCGACGGCCCTGGT
>MEPT01000119.1:10546-10881 GCA_001769925.1 Bdellovibrionales bacterium RBG_16_40_8 | reverse complement strand
CTGGTACGTCAATCGGTAATACAAAACAATCACTGCCGCCGGCCAAGCATTTTAAGCCGGTCTGCAAAGAAGAAAATGGGCCAATTTCAGGGTTGTGATTTTCGGCAATTAAAATTTTATGGTTAGTTAAGTCCTCTTGCTGCTTAGCCCAGGGGGCTTCTTTAAGATATTGGTCTTTTTGAAAGCCAATAACTACAACAATCGGTGAAAGGTCGGCTTTACTCAAACTCTCAAGCTGATGGGTAAGCCAGGGGCGGCCTTTAATGCTTACTAAGCCCTTCGGCTTACCAATTCGCGTTGAGGCGCCTGCGGCTAATACTATTATCGGTGTCATA
>MEPT01000119.1:1558-10472 GCA_001769925.1 Bdellovibrionales bacterium RBG_16_40_8 | reverse complement strand
AAGGATTGCAACTTGATGCAAATTTACGAGCGAAATATTAATTCAACGGTTACGCGTGTTGATGATGATCATATTGTAACCCAGGCCTCACTTTTAGACCTAAATCACAGTATGCGGGTTCTACTTACTATTAATCATAAGACTCGTGAGATCACAAATGCCGAGGCGCTAATTATCAAGGCTCCGCTGCAAATTTGTAAATCTACCACAACCATAGTTGCGCAACTTATTGGTTTAAAAATAGAGCGTGGGATCAATCGCAAATTGATCGAGATGTTGGGGCATCAAGATGGATGTACCCATATTTACGAATTAACTCTTAATGCCGTACGCTTGACATTCAATGTGCTTATTGGTCAGCAGGTCGACTGGGATGAATGGCGAACAAAAACTTTAGGTGACGAAGAATTTATTAAAAAGGCGATGCCTTATTTGAAGGGCGCTTGCAGGCCATTTAAAGAGTAGGTTGTTAGGTAATGACTAATCCAGCAAACAAACCAACTGGCGAACCTTATGCAGTTGTGACGGTCATAGAAACCAAAGGGTCTTCGCCGCGAGATCTCGGCGCTAAGATGTTGGTTAATAAGACAGGTCTATTATATGGCACCATTGGTGGCGGTCACTTAGAAGAGCTGGCAATAGTTGCAGCACAAGAAACACTTAAGTCGTCATTCGGCGCACATTACTCTAGAAAATTTCAATATCCACTATCTGAAAAAGCTGGTCAGTGTTGTGGTGGGTTTGTTGAAATTTTTGTTGAGCCGGTAAATACCGGCCCACAGCTTTTTATTTTAGGTGCTGGCCACATTGGCACCGCAGTTGCTAATGCTCTGACTGGCACAGCCTTCAAAGTACACGTTATTGATGAGCGTTCTGAGTGGTGTAACTCTGATAAATTATCAACTGAGATATTTAAACATCAGATAAACCCAATCGAATTTGTATCGTCATGGGGTTGGGATTTTTCTCGTAGTTGGGTTATTGTGATGACTCATAGTCATGATTTAGACAGGTCTTTAATGCAAAATCTGACTAGTATGGGTTTACCTTTTCTTGGGTTAATAGGTAGCCAAACAAAGTGGCGCCGGTTTCGCTCGCGTTTAAGTGCCTTAGGGGTCTCAGAAGAGAAGTTGGCCAGCGTTCATTGCCCTGTTGGCATAGAAATTGGCGGTAAAACGCCGCAAGAAATTGCGATTAGCATATCAGCACAAATAATAAAAACTTATTATGAAAAAGATGAGCATCTACTGAGGTCACTGCGACAACAGCAACCTAAGCCTACCGAAAATACAACTAAGTGGTTATCAACTAACGACGACCCATGCGAATCTACTGAAAGATTTATTTCTTTTTTATAATTGATTGGTACGGTTTTATAGAGCATAGCACTTACAGCACAGTATTTAGTTTGTGAAAGCCGTATAGATTCAATAACAATTTCTTTAAATATTGCAGGATAAACCTTTTCGACAGATGGGGCCTCAACCATAATTTCAAACTCTTCTAAGGGTTGTTTATGTTTTTTTAAAAGTGCAGCGACATCCATCGCGGTGCACCCAGCAACTCCAATTGCCACCAGTTCTTTAGGAGTAAAACCAGAACCATTTCCGATCGGTGATTTGGCGTCCATTTCAACTGAATGTCTCTCACATTCTCCTGTAAACAGCATTTTTAATTTGAATTTTTAATCTATTTTCAACCTTTGCAAAGATCAATCTTGCAAGATAAGGGCCATCTAATATACGCACAGCGGGAATAACGTTATCTACTTATAAGCGCGATTTGCTATAGAATTTATTTTTTAATCGAGACAAGTTGTCTCATGGTGGTATACATATGAGGTGACTAATTAAGAGCACATTATGAAAAGCACATATAATAACTTTGAGTGGGAGCGGTCAGTTATACTTGAACTAAATCGCGAGCACGAGTCTTTATGCAATATTCATCGAGTTAATCTTCGCCCTATTGCTATTACGCTTTTTGACTCTGACTCTTTATGGGGTCAATTTGATAATAGAACTAGAACGATTTCTATTTCGAGAAAACTTGTGAACGAACATCCGTGGCAACATGTTGTTGGCGTATTTCATCACGAAATGGCCCATCAGTATGTTGCTGAGCAAATGCCAAAACAATACCAAAACGTTAGGCCCCACGGTGAATTATTTAAAGAAGCCTGTAGGCGCCTTGGCATTCGCGATCAATTTACCAAAGCGGGGATTGATTTACAAAACTGCAATCTAGACTGGAGAACAAATTCAATAAATGAAACTACAGAAAAAATTCTTGATAAAGCCAAAAAACTTTTGGCACTCGCCAATTCAACTAATGAGCATGAGGCACACCTTGCTATGGAGCGAGTTCGCGAGCTTTATGCAAAATTTAATCTTCAACATATAAGTGTTGCAGCCAAAGATCATTTTATTCATTTAATTATTACACTTCACAAAAAAAGAATGAGCTCATGTGAGCAGCGCCTTATAAGTATTTTAGCTGAACATTTTTTTGTAAAGGTATTATTGTTTCAGCAGTTTGACGCTAAATCAGGTGAGCGTTTTCGCGCAATTGAGCTTATCGGCATTCGTGAAAATGTGCTAATGGCAGAATACGTTTATTACTTTTTATTGCAACAAGTAGAGTTTTTATTACAACACGCGATTGCTAGTAAACTAGGCCTTACCCGCTCAGATAGAATATCATTTAAACTTGGCGTACTTGACGGCTTCGATAAAAAACTGCAGCAGTCTAATAGGGTGTCGTCTAATAAGGCGCCGGCGGCTGCTAGTGCAAAAACCACTGAACTCACTGTAATCGGGGTTGCACTTGCAAAATTTAAAAATGATTCACACCTTGAAGATTATATATCTAAAATTTATCCGCGACTCAGAAACGGTCGAAGTTCTTCAATATCGATTGACGATATTGCGTTTGCAGCAGGGCATTCAGCAGGCAAATCAATTAATCTGAATAGACCGATAACTGCCAGCATGGGCAATAAAGGTAATTTTCTTAATAGTCGCAGTTCATGACTGGTTGTGATAGCGTGGCTAGCCATTTAAAACTTTGGGGAATAAAATATTATTTTCAGTAGCGATATGCTCTTTAATTTCTTTTTCTAAATTCTCAACGCCTTTGTAAAGTGCCGTCCAGCTGCCACAGGCACCATTGGGCAGGATATAATTTTTAGCAAGTTCTTTGAGTTTTGCGAGATTTTCAATATGGCTGATATGTTCATGCATCATCACTTGAATTGGTCCCTCGGCCATCATGCCGCGGCCAGATTTAATCATCGGAAATAATATTTGCTCTTCTTTTTGCATGTGTGATTCGAGTTCAAATTGAAGAGTTTCTAAAAAATCCGCTAACCCTTTTGGGCAATCGGCGCTACTAGCGTGAACCGTTTCCACTTTTTTCGCTAGCGGAATTAGCATTTGTAGATCATCGCGGTGTTTTTTGTGAAATATTTCAAGAATATCGTCTACAACTTGGTCTATCCCCAATAAATTCCACTTTGGCGCGGTTTTTCCGGCAGCGGCTTCTTTAAGATCTTTCATAAGCTCTTCAATATTTATCCCACTGCTTTCACAAGCGTCTTTTAATGATTTAGAGCCGCCACAGCAAAAATCTAAATTATTACGTATGAAAACCTGACTAACGCCAGCAAAAGTAGAGACCCACTCTCCGAGAGTATTATTTTCATTAAGTTCCATAAATTACTCCTAAAGTATTTTTCTAAATATTTGTTTCTAATATGCTTTCACAATATATTTTCATGTTATTAGCACATCGAGTTATAGCTATGTGTGTGATAAATATCAACGCAAAAAAATGGGTTTTATACAAATGACTGTGATGCAATTTGAGTATACGGTTGGGGGAATGCTGCGAATGCCTAACCACGGCATCGCCGGTCGTATTGATGGTAGTCAGATGGCCGACTTCTCGCAGTTGATAACGCTTGGTAATAACCAATTGCCATCCTTTTAAACTACTCTTCTTTGCTATGATGCCAGCCCGCATGATCAAAAAAATCTTCGTAGGTTAATAACGCGTGGTGGATTTTTTCATGACCATCTTTTTCGTTTCCATTTTTAATTAACTTTGCTCCAGCTAGAATATCAGCCAATATAGGGTGAATGGCGGCGTCAGCATCGGGCGCAAGCTTACATTTCTTGAAAATATCTTGAACTGTTCCTTCAATTTTCAGGCCTGTGTCTTTGAGAAATTCTTTTTTATTTTTTGAAGTATCATTATGCAATGCTTTCATTGTTTCTAGAATGATAGACAGTGAGCGATTCATAAACCCATTTATACACATTGTTTGCAATTATAGATAATATTGTTGCGAAATCAAATGATTTAGATCATACAATTTCTAGGCATAGTATATTCTGTGGGATAACACCATATTCATGAATGGTAATAATAGACCAAATATTAATAATAGAAATTTCGATACAGTTTACCGAAACATTTGGCTTTTAGGATTTGTTTTACTATTGATAATGATGGTTTCTGTAGGTGGCACTACGCGAATGACTAGATCTGGTCTTTCAATCACTGAATGGCAGCCCGTTAGCGGCATACTGCCCCCGATCAATGAGAGCGACTGGGTTGAATATTTTGAGAAATACAAAGTGACACCAGAATTTCAAGAGGTTAATTCTCATTTCGCGCTAAGCGATTACAAAAAGATATTTTTCTGGGAGTATCTGCATCGCTTACTTGGGAGGGTTATTTTTTTCTATGCTCTTATCCCGGGGCTTTGGCTTTGGCGAAAAAAAATGGCAGAGGGTAAGTTAGTCTTTGCTTTGCCAGCAATGGTTGCCTTACAGGGGCTAGTCGGGTGGTTAATGGTTAAAAGTGGGCTTAAAAGCTTGCCAGCGGTCAGTCCATTTATGCTTGCGCTTCACTTTTTTATGGCGCTCGCTACATTAATTGTTGCTTATTACTACCTTTCTAAGCGCCGATCGCGCCTTGTTGTGCAGCTAACCAAACTGCAGAAAGTACTTTTATTTATTTTAGGCGTTTTATTATTATTTCAGGTTTTTTACGGATGCCTCACGAGCGGATTTCGTGCCGGACTTTATTTCTGTAGTTTTCCGAAAATGGGAGATTCATATTTGCCAGACATCGCTATGTCGATAACGCCTGTATTAAATAATTTTTTTATAAACCCAGTAATGATTCAATGGGTGCACCGCTGGCTTGGGATAGGCGTCTTAATTATTGTATACCTGTCTGCTATTGTATTTATAGCGCAAAGCGGGCGACAGTTTTTTAGAGCGTTTATTCACTTAATTAGTATCGTCACAATTCAGGTTCTTTCTGGAATATTGCTAATTCTTTGGGTTGTACCAATTCCGCTAGCTATTTTTCATCAATTTTTTGCAACTCTCGTGGTACTCGGGTTTTGCAATATTATTTTTAGAATTAAAGCGCCTATCCATTGTAATGGTGGAGGCCGAAACACCGAAGTTGAAGCCGCTCTGGATTTCAAGCTAAGTGTTTAGGCTCAGGCTTTCCACTTCTTATAAACGATCACGCCGTAGCTAATAAGTGGCGGCCCAAATAGCACCACCGAAAGCAGAGTCAATAAATTCAGGATCATATAAGCCGAATCGCTCACTGTTTACCAACCAACATTAATTTAAATATATTATTTAGAAAGTGGACTACGGCAGTCAGTGCGACGGATACATCAATGGGGAACCAAATGGCGAAAACAGGTAGCAAAATAGTTCCAAGGCCAAAACCAGAGAAGAAAGTCAGGAGTGAAGCAGCAAAGGCCACAAGTGCAATGACAACGAAATCCATCAGTGAATATTTCTCCCAAGAGTGTGATCAGCTGAGACATGTCCTGATCCCACAATAAAAAGAAAAATAAGCGAAAGAAGCATAGAAAAATCAGTGCGTGAATCATGGGCCGCGGCCCGTATATGGTGGAGGCGATTTCGCGCTTCCAACTCATTAATATTACTTTAAGAAAATTTAAGTGTCCAAGTAAAGTTTAAGTTGGGATGATGTTTTTTGATAAGATTAATGGTGAGATCTGAGGAGATGCTGAAAATCATATGAAATATAATCTGTTAAATTTATCTTTACTGTATTACCGTAATATAGTATATTGGGGTTGGGCTTAAGGAACGGCAGCATGATCAAAGACTTCAGCAATAAATTAGCTTCTGACCTCTACCATAAAGGAAGTTGCAAAGGGCTTCCGAGGCAGTATTGGCTGCGCGCGATACATTTGCTTGAAGTCATGGATGCTGTCGAGAGTTTTGAAGAGTTGAAAAGGCAGGGTTTCCCACCGAGTGTACGTCTGCACCCTCTCGCGGGTAAGCGAAAAGGAGAGTGGGCGATTGATATCCATAAAATTTCGGGATGGAGAATCACTTTTCGATTTGAACAAAGTGAATTCGTAGATGTTAAAGTTGAAGATTATCATTAGGAGGAGCTGATGGAAAAATATACTAAGAAAAGACCCACAAGAAAGCCGACTCATCCTGGCGAGATATTAAAAAATCTTTGGCTTGATGAGTTGGGCTATAGCCAGTCCCACTTTGCAGATTTGCTTGTGGCCGCATCAAGTGGATTGTCAAAAAAATCAACGATGCAAACTAAACTCAATGAAGTCGTTAGCGGTAAACGAGCCATCAGCGCGGAGTTTGCCGTTCTTATTAGTAAAGTCCTTAAGAGCAGTCCCAAAATGTGGATGAATCTGCAGGTTCAACTTGATATTTGGGAAGCTGAAGAAAAAGTGGCCTGATGTAAGGATATGTCGGAAAACTTTATGGTATGAAAAAGCCAAACCCTTGCATTTTTTGTGTCCAAGAGTTCGCCTATCCATTGTCTTCCACCACCAGACTAAGAGCAAAAGGTAAGCCAGCGCTCTTAAGCAACACCCTCTTCCAACGGATCTGAAACATTTCCAATCGTGAAAATAATAAGAGCTTTAGCGGCGTTTCTTAGACTTTTGATAAAGTTCTTCCACGTATTTGGCATAGGCCTCCCCCTGACTGTCCCAGGAATGATCGAATACTTATGCGCGAGCCAGCGCGTACCTGCGGCAATGGCGACGATCGGATCTTGGATGTCGGATTTCGAAATTTCGAGATAATTCGACTTCAATTCGCGATATCCCTTTTTATTCGGTCGTCCAGAGAGAATTCTCCGAGTTTCATCGGTCACTTGCATCAGGCCAGTCGCTGAGCTGCCCTTAATTTTAGTTTTCGCATATGGATCAAAGGAAGATTCGATTGCGATCAGCGCTTACGTTGTAGATACAGTTACTTTTTCATAAATCCCCCTTTTAAATTTTTTAAACATTCACACAAGGTTCATTAGGCTTCGAAATCCATGTATCGAAAAGTGGTCGGTCCGATCTGCCCTCAAGCTCGCTCGCTCTATTAGCAAAAGTAAAAACCATAGCTGAACAATTAAATCCCTCAGAAATCGTGGTTGAGGGACACACCGACTCGATTGGCAGTCCAAGCTTTAATCAAAAACTTTCACAAAGGCGCGCCGCGGCCGTGGCTAAGTACTTTCAGACCAATGGACTTGAAGGCGCAAAAATTGATTCCATCGGCTATGACTGCAAAAAACCCATTGCCACCAACAAAGCGGCGGCGGGTCGCAAACAAAACTGTCGGGTTGATATTGTGATTGCGCCAAGCGCCACTTCGTTGTAGAGAGGTGGGCTGAGACTACGACCATGAACCAAAAAATATCATCTATTCATAAAAGCATAACGCTTTTAACTTTCTTGGCATTGCTTTTCACTGTATTAGCAGCGTCTTTTTGGTTGATGGCACCTTACATTATTTCAATTACTCTTGGTGGTATTTTGGCGATCATCGCCAATCCTATTTATATTAAGCTTTCTTCAAAAAAAATAAATCCGAAACTTGCTTCTTTTATTGTAAGTTTCGGAATATTTCTATTAGTGCTTATCCCCTTAGGGGTCTTTATTGGATTAGCCTGGAAGCAGGGCCTTGAAATCAGCAGAGCCATATTAGACATCGATAGTTTTTCAATTGGATCATTCATTAAAAAAATTAGTAATTGGCAAGTTTTTGAATCTTTAGGAATAAACCCAGATACAATTGCAAATAAAATACATCTGGAGATTAAAAACATTGCAAACTATGGTGCGCAAAAGTTGGTTTTAATTTTTACTTACTTGCCCGATATTTTTTTGCAACTGATTTTATTAATTTTTTCTTGTTTTTTTCTGTTAATAGACGGCAAGCGCTTTTTACATTGGTTAAGCAACAAAATCCCTTTTGATGATCATGTTCGACAAAAGGTTATTCATTCTTTTAAAAACACTGCTGCTGCAAGTATTTTGGCAACATTGGCTTCAAGCGCCTCTCAAAGTATGGTGATTTTTTTTGGTTATATTATTTTAGGAATCCCAGGTTCGTTTGTAGCAGCGGGCGCCACTTTTATATTTTCTTGGATTCCAATTTTAGGCAGCTCTCCTATTTCTATAATAGGTGCAATATATTTATATAGTCATGGTCAAATAGGCAAAGCCCTTATCATGATTGTAATTGGTTTAATTGCTGGATTCATAGACAACATCGTTCGTCCTATTGTTTTAAAAGGTCGTAGTCATTTGCACCCATTAGTTAGTTTGATTGCAATTTTTGGTGGAATTAATTTATTTGGGATCTCTGGGGTGTTTTTAGGACCTATTCTTGCTGCAGTGACAATTTCACTTTTGCAGGCCTGGCCTGCCATTGCAGAGCGTTTCAACATTTTGAAAGCCTAAAATAAGCTTGCGATTAAGATAACCTATGTAAAATTATTTTGACAACTATTTTGACACGGGTTCTTTTGGCTCCCCTTGTACATCGTATTTAAATCCCACCAGCAATCCATACATATTGGCATCTTCACTTTTCTT
>MEPT01000119.1:1211-1535 GCA_001769925.1 Bdellovibrionales bacterium RBG_16_40_8 | reverse complement strand
TAACTATGGCTGATCTTCTGTAGCTCCATACTTCCCTCTGTAGGGACAAATCAATTGCATATTCCGTAATTTTTCCGGCAGTTGTGGCTATGATTTTTGAGGCGGGGCTCGTGTCATAAACGGAAACCGCATCGCCCATAGAATAGGAGGACGCAAATGCAATGGCCATTGATGTTTTGACGGAATACCAATATCGGTACCCCGTCGTCATATACATTCGCTTTATAGCCTCAATATCTTGCTGCGGGCCTTGCCGCAATGAGTACATTTTATTAATATAAAACATTGCAATTTCAAGCCCGCCGTTCTTATCTAGATCACCTT
>MEPT01000119.1:348-1177 GCA_001769925.1 Bdellovibrionales bacterium RBG_16_40_8 | reverse complement strand
GCTGATATCTGTCTTATAAATTAAGGGGCCGAATGTGGCCGTTATCCGCCCTTCTTCAGGAACGTGAGCAAATGATTTGGACATGGATACAAAAAAGAATATGAAAACAAAAAACTTCATGTTTGAACTCACCAATCTCTACCTCTACACATTCAAAAGTACCAATACTTTAGTTAAAACGCACTGTAGAAAATATATTTATTCAAAAATCATAATAGTGCTCTTTATTGCAACAATAGGCTCTGGTGCGACGGCCCAAACTCCTGGCAAAAATGAAAGTTTCGATCAAAGGATGGTGAATAAAAATATTTCGATTTCAGAAGGAATTGACAATATCGCCAATAACGTTGATGTTTACCTGACGGGCAAAGATGTTTCTAATAAACCCAACAAAACTGTTCTGATCTTCAGCAATCAATTCAATTGGGTCGAAGGTGGAGAATATAAATACAAACCCTCGCTCGATCTACGACTGCGCTTTCCCAAATTAGAAAAAAAACTGCAATTGAAATTCACGTCCTATGACGAAGACGCCCAAACCCGCGGGATTAATCAAAATCGATTAAAGACCGCACCAACGGATGATAACTATGGCGCCAGTATTGGATTGTTTCAAAGCATGGGAAAAATGAGAACTTCGTTTCGTCCGCGATTTGAAAATAACAGAACCTCTTACGTGTTGAGATTTGAATCCGACCACAGTGTTAAAGAAAGCAAAATCGTTTTTTTTCCAAAATTGGAACTCTTTGGCAAATCTGATACTGGCACTGGTGAATTCGGAGCTCTTAATTTTTCGTATGGCTTAAGCCGCGTGAACACAATTTCATTG
>MEPT01000119.1:0-225 GCA_001769925.1 Bdellovibrionales bacterium RBG_16_40_8 | reverse complement strand
GTCGTCCTATCTATCATTTAAATCGCTACGTGCTTTCTACCACTTTTACACATCAGCTATATAAAAACGTATTTCACTATTACATAACGCCTTATCTCACCTTTAGTAAAACCGATAACTTTAAGGGCTCACCTGGACTCATTTTAAAAATTGATTTTATTTTTTGACGAAAATACAACAACCAATAAAATTGGCGCAAGTTCGACAGTCATTAAATGGCCAATC
>MEPT01000118.1:53470-53703 GCA_001769925.1 Bdellovibrionales bacterium RBG_16_40_8 | reverse complement strand
AGATTGCCTCAAGTCATCAGGGAGTGTGCGTATTAGTTAGTGAAACCCCTGAGTTAGACCTAGAAAGTATCAGTAATGACAAAGATGAAAAAATTGTATTGTTAGCTCTTGATGAGGTTACTGACCCGCATAACGTTGGCGCAACGCTCCGTACGGCATGGTTACTTGGAGCTAAGGCCATTTTGGTGCCAGAAAACAGGTCGGCCCCCCTAACACCAGCCGTTATAAAGGTC
>MEPT01000118.1:52493-53427 GCA_001769925.1 Bdellovibrionales bacterium RBG_16_40_8 | reverse complement strand
ATCTCTCTAACTGTCTAACTAGTTTAAAAGATAAGGGATTTTGGATATATGGCCTTGCAAATGAGGCCGCTGGCGACATCCGAAAAATAAGGTTTAATACCAAAGTCGTGCTGGTCATAGGTTCTGAGGACAAGGGGCTTCGTTCAACGACTAGTAAGGTATGTGATGAACTGATTTCAATTCCACAAACAACAAAAGATGCCTCATTTAATGCCTCGGTGGCGGCAGCACTTGCTCTTTATGAGGTAGTCAGACAGCACCAAACCCCTTGAAATTGCAATATTTCTTTTGACTCTGAATTTTCTCCTCCGTATATGTGTCCGTTACATGTCAAGCCGGCGAGTATCAATTCGTATTTTTTGAGATTGGCGGAGTGTGTTTGCGAGCATGGTATGGAATGCTGGGTTAGCTCAATTGGTAGAGCAGCTGATTTGTAATCAGCAGGTTGCGGGTTCGAGTCCCATACCCAGCTCCAGTGAGTTGAGTAAGGCAGATATGGAGAGATGCCCGAGTGGCTAAAGGGGGCAGACTGTAAATCTGCTGGCTTCGCCCCTACGAAGGTCCGAATCCTTCTCTCTCCACCACGAGTAGCGAGAGAGCTCGTGGTTAGACAGTTTTTGGAGATTAGGGAGTTTACATAAGATGTGGCATGCGGGAGTAGCTCAATTGGCTAGAGTATCAGCCTTCCAAGCTGAGGGTTGCGGGTTCGAGACCCGTCTCCCGCTCCAAGGCTTGCCCACATAGCACAGGGGTAGTGCACACCCTTGGTAAGGGTGAGGTCGTGAGTTCAAGTCTCACTGTGGGCTCCAGATTTTTGGTTTTGGTTTTTTAGAAGAAAGAATTTTATAAACAACGCTCGTTCAGGAGGATGACAAAATGTCTAAAGAAAAATTTGACCGTAGTAAGCCGCACATTAACGTCGGGACGATCGGTC
>MEPT01000118.1:51213-52407 GCA_001769925.1 Bdellovibrionales bacterium RBG_16_40_8 | reverse complement strand
ATCGATAAAGCGCCCGAAGAGAAGGAACGTGGTATTACGATTTCGACTTCGCACGTTGAGTATCAAACAGCTAATCGCCACTACGCACACGTAGATTGCCCCGGCCACGCTGACTATGTGAAAAACATGATCACGGGTGCGGCACAAATGGATGGCGCAATTCTTGTGGTGTCTGCTGCTGACGGGCCGATGCCGCAAACACGTGAACATATTCTTCTTGCTCGTCAAGTTGGTGTTCCGGCAATTGTTGTATTTATGAATAAAGTTGACATGGTTGATGATGCTGAACTTCTTGATCTCGTTGAACTAGAAGTGCGCGAGTTACTTTCAAAATATGAATTTCCTGGCAACGATATTCCGATTATTCGCGGTTCTGCCCTTAAGGCATTGGAGGGTGATAAAGGCGACACAGGTGAAGGCGCCATTATAAAATTAATGGAGGCTGTTGATGCCTATATAAAAGAGCCACCTCGTGTTACCGACAAGCCATTTCTTATGCCTGTTGAAGACGTGTTCTCAATATCTGGTCGTGGAACAGTTGTTACTGGTCGTATTGAGCGCGGGATTGTTAAAGTCGGCGAAGAGGTTGAAATTGTTGGTATTCGTGACACGATTAAAACTACCGTTACCGGTATTGAAATGTTTCGTAAACTTCTTGATGAGGGTCGTGCGGGGGACAACGCCGGATGCCTTCTTCGTGGTACAAAAAAAGAAGAGGTTGAGCGCGGCCAAGTGTTAGCAAAACCAGGGTCAGTAAAACCCCACAAAAAATTTAAATGTGAAGCTTACGTATTAACTAAAGAAGAAGGTGGCCGACATACACCATTTTTTAATGGGTACCGCCCACAATTTTACTTTAGAACTACAGATGTGACGGGCATAACAACTTTGAAAAAAGGCACTGAAATGGTTATGCCAGGTGATCGCGTAGAGATGGAAGTCGATCTGATCACTCCAATCGCTATGGAAAAAGAGCTACGCTTTGCTATTCGTGAAGGTGGTCGTACCGTAGGCGCAGGAGTTGTTACAGAGATTATTGAGTAGGTTAAATAGCAGGAGGGCAGTAGCTCCAATTGGTAGAGCAACGGACTCCAAATCCGTGTGTTGTGGGTTCGAATCCCTCCTGCCCTGCCAAGAATTGAGTTGAGGCAAGATATATATATGGACAAGAAGGTGATAAGAAAAGTTACTACG
>MEPT01000118.1:49516-51131 GCA_001769925.1 Bdellovibrionales bacterium RBG_16_40_8 | reverse complement strand
TAGCGTCGACTATTTAAATCACGGTGTGCCAATTGGTGTAGCGCTAATTTTATTTTTTGCTATTCAGTTCAACTCTAAAATTATCGAGTGGGCTGAGAATATTATTTTAGAAACTAGTAAAGTGGTGTGGCCATCGCGAAAAGACACTATTGCAATGACCATAGTGGTATGTGTTTTTGTTGCTATTGCGAGCGTGCTCTTGTTTGTAATAGACAATGTGTCTCGTGAACTAGTGAACTTAATTATTCAGTAGGTGAAACGTGGAAAAGGCAAATGACTTCAAATGGTATATTGTTAACACATATTCGGGTAGCGAAGCTGCAGCCAAAGCTTCGATAGAAGAGTGCGTACGCAATAAACATATGGAGAATCAGTTTGGGGAAATACTTATTCCACAAGAAAGCGTTGTTGAACTTGTTAAAGGCAAAAAAACAGCCAGATCGCGCAAATTTTTTCCTGGCTATATATTTGTGCAGATGAATCTATCAGATGCCACATGGCATTTGGTTAAGAACGCCAACAAGGTTACTGGTTTTCTTGGTGGTAATAATCGGCCTTCTGCAGTACCAGAAAGCGAAGTTTCGCGTATTACAAAGCAAATGGAAACTGGTGCAGAAAGACCTAAAGTTAAAATTACATTCTCAGTTGGTGAGAGTGTGACAGTGATAGACGGTCCATTCAATAGTTTCAATGGAACTGTTCAAGAAATAAATGAAGAAAAAGGTAAAGTTAAGGTGTTGGTCAGCATTTTTGGACGACCAACTCCAGTAGAACTTGATTTTGTACAGGTAGAAAGAAATTGATTATTAAAACTAATAAAACATTAACAATTAACTTGTTAGCTTAGGAGTGGGTCATGGCAAAAAAAGTACAAGCCCAAATTAAGTTACAGATACCGGCAGGGAAGGCTAATCCAGCTCCACCCGTTGGACCGGCGCTCGGGCAACAAGGCGTAAATATTATGGAGTTCTGCAAGCAGTTTAATGCTAAAACGCAGAGCTTAGGAGATACGGTTATACCTGTGATTATCACAGTGTACAGTGATCGTTCTTTTACATTCATAACAAAAACGCCTCCCGTATCTATCTTAATTAAGAAGGCTCTAAAACTCGAAAGCGGGTCGAAAAACCCCGCAAAAGATAAAGTCGGTAGAATAACTGCCGAGCAAATTAAGCAAATCGCCAGTACAAAACTTACTGATTTGAATTGCTTAACGCTTGAAGCGGCCGAATCACAAGTGATTGGGTCTGCGCGCTCAATGGGCATAGAAGTGCCGAAGCGAGGTGAGTGATGAGTAATGAAAAGAAATTACCGAAAAGATATAAATCGGCAACAAAATTGGTGGATAATAATATTAAGTACACAGCAGATAAAGCATTTGACCTTGTTTGCCAGACAGCAACAGCAAAATTTGATGAATCAGTCGACGTGGCAGTGAAATTGGGTGTTGACCCAACTCAGTCTGACCAGCAAGTGCGTGGCGCGGTGGCTTTACCTCACGGCCTTGGAAAAAACGTTAGAGTAATTGTTTTTGCTAAAGGCCCAAAAGAAGAAGAAGCAAAAGCGGCCGGAGCAGATTTTGTAGGCAGCGATCAATTGGTTGAGAAAATTAACG
>MEPT01000118.1:34023-49499 GCA_001769925.1 Bdellovibrionales bacterium RBG_16_40_8 | reverse complement strand
GCTATTGCGACTCCTGACATGATGGCAATTGTATCAAAAGTTGCAAAGGTTTTAGGCCCTCGTGGGCTTATGCCTAACCCTAAAGTTGGCACGGTGACAATGAATGTCGGGCAAACTGTAGCGGCTGAGAAAAAAGGCAAACTAGCATTTCGCGTAGAAAAGGCGGGGATTATTCACGCTAGCATTGGTAAAAAATCTATGGGTTCAGCAAAGTTGCGAGATAATTTCGAAACACTAATTGGTGCTTTGATGAAAGCCAAGCCAGCTTCAAGTAAAGGAATATATATGCAAACGATCACTGTGTCTTCGACAATGGGCCCAGGGATCAAGCTAGATGTTGCAAATGCAACTTCTAGCTTTACTTAAATTTTTTTAATTTATCGCCGTTGGAGACAGCCGGTACTGCTAAGAGCGTTTAATGATTCAGAACAGTGAGAAATCACATAATGGATCGCCTGCCGAGACGTGAGAAGAACTCACAAGTAGCATCTCCCGAAGAGCGATTACACCTAAGGAGGTGAGAGAAAATGATTACACGAGAACAAAAAGGTGAAGAAGTAGCCGAAATTTCGCAGCGTTTAGGGCGAGCGAAAGCGGCGTTTCTTGTAGACTTTAAAGGTTTGGATGTTGAGAGAGTGACCAAGCTACGAAAGCTTTTACATCCCATTAAAGCAGAGATGAAAGTGGTAAAGAACACCTTGGCTCTTCGGGCTCTTAAAGAGCACGCGAGTTTTGATGGTGCTTTACGCGATCATCTGACTGGCAACAATGCGTTTGTATTTGCGTACGAAGACGTCAGTGCTCCTGCAAAAACGCTTACTGCATTCATTAAAGAAAATGAAGCATTGGTGCTAAAAACTGGTGCGATGGATGGGCGAAATCTCAACGAGGCGCAGATTAAGTATCTGGCAACGCTTCCTGGAAAGCCTGAATTGCAAGCTAAACTGCTTGGAGTGTTACAGGCCCCAGCGCAGAAATTCGTTGCAACTCTTAATGAAGTACCTAGCAAATTTGTTAGAGTTTTGGCGGCTTATAGAGATCAGAAACAAAAGAGTGCTTAAATATTTTTATAGTTATTTAATTTTTTAAATTGGAGGAAATAAATATGTCAGTATCAAAAGAACAAGTTGTGGAATATCTTTCATCAATGCCAGTTTTAGAGCTTGCAGAAATGATTAAAACTCTCGAAGACAAATGGGGGGTAAGTGCTGCTGCTGCTGTGGCTGTTGCTGCCGCTCCAGGAGCAGCCGTTGCGGTAACAGAAGAGAAAACCGAGTTTACGGTTGTATTAACTGATGCCGGCGCTAATAAAATTAACGCGATTAAAGCTGTTCGTGAAGTCACTGGTCTAGGTTTGAAAGAAGCCAAAGATCTTGTTGAGGGAGCGCCAAAAACTGTTAAGGACAGCGTTTCAAAAGATGAAGCCGCTAAGATAAAAGACGTTCTTGAAAAAGCTGGAGCTAAGGTAGAAGTAAAGTAGTATTTTGATTTTTATGTTAAGAGATGAGGGCATGTGGCCCTCATCTAAATTTTCTTCGGCTATAGGGAGCAAAGAATGAATGTGACCCCACTCACTGCCTCCAACATTAGATTGCGACGCAGTTTTGCTAGAACGAAACAGTACACTGAAATACCGAATTTGATTGAGCTGCAAAAAAAATCCTACGAGAGTTTTCTTCAGAAAGACGTAGATGCAGATCGTCGTGGACAAGATGGTTTAAATGGCGTCTTTAAATCTGTATTTCCAATTACAGACTTTAACAATACGGCAAATCTCGAATTTGTCAGTTATACGTTAGAGTCGCCCAAATACGATGTTGATGAGTGTCGTCAGCGCGGCATGAGCTATGCAGCTCCACTAAAGGTAACTCTTCGCCTTATAGTATTTGACGTAGATGAAGAAACTGAAGCCCGTAGCATTCGCGATGTTAAAGAACAAGAGGTCTATCTAGGTGAGATACCGCTTATGACTGCGAACGGCTCTTTTATTATTAATGGTACAGAGCGTGTGGTTGTTAGTCAGCTACATCGTTCGCCTGGTGTATTTTTCGACCATGACAAAGGTAAAAATAACGTTAGCGGTAAATTTATATATTCAGCAAGAGTAATACCATACCGCGGGTCATGGCTTGATTTTGAATTTGACCAAAAAGATTTAATTTATGTTCGTATAGATCGTCGTCGTAAATTTCCGGTAACGATTTTGCTTAAAGCTTTGGGATATTCGAGCGAAGAACTACTTAAGTTTTTCTACCATATCGACACAGTTCGCATGGGTAAGGAAGAAACTTTTCTTCGTGATCTTGATATTGAAAAAATGGCTGGGCAGCGAGCGATTTCTGATATTAATGACCCTAAAACCGGTGAAAATATCGTTAAAGCTGGTCGCCGTATTACCCGTGCTGTGGTTAAGCGAGTTGAGTCAGCTGGCATTAAAGAGCTTGTGGTAACCAAGCAAGATCTTGAGGGCAAGGTTATTGCTAGCCCAATCGTTGATGAAACGACCGGCGAAATTATTGCTGATGTTAATACTGAGCTAAACGTTGATATTATTAATCAGGCAATTTCATCTGGAATAAAAGAATTTAAACTAATATTTTTTGATGGATTGTCAGTGGGGCCATATCTTCGGAACACGCTACTTGTTGATAAAGTGGCAACAAGCGAAGAGTCTCTTCTTGAAATATATAAACGTTTGCGTCCTGGTGAGCCACCAACCGAAGAAGCAGCAACGAATTTTTTTCAACGGTTATTTTTTGATCCAGAAACTTACGATTTAAGCGAAGTTGGCCGATTGAAAATCAATCACCGCTTTTCAATTCCATTTGAAGAGTGCCCAGTATCGCATCGAACGTTAACCAAAAAAGATATTTTATGTGTGGTTAGAACGTTGATCGATTTAAAAAATGGTCAGGGTAAAACCGATGATATTGATCACCTTGGTAATAGACGTGTGCGATCTGTTGGTGAACTTCTTGAAAACCAATATCGTATTGGGCTAGTCCGTATGGAGCGCGCTATTCGCGAACGCATGAGTCTTCAAGATGTTGAGACTATGATGCCGCATGATTTAGTTAACGCTAAACCTGTAAATGCTGTGGTGAAAGAGTTTTTTGGTTCTAGTCAGCTATCTCAGTTTATGGATCAGACTAATCCCTTGTCTGAAATTACGCACAAGCGTCGCCTTTCAGCACTTGGACCGGGTGGCTTGACTAGAGATCGTGCAGGGTTTGAGGTTCGCGATGTGCATCCTACGCACTATGGGCGAATCTGCCCGATTGAAACGCCAGAAGGGCCGAACATTGGGTTAATTGCATCTCTTGCGACGTATGCGCGAATTAATAACTATGGGTTTATCGAAACTCCATATCGACATGTTAAAGAAGGCAAAGTTGGCAAGGATATCATGTATATGTCTGCCCTTGAAGAACAAGGTCATTATATTGCGCAGGCCGGTCGTGGCGTTAAAGATGATAAATTGCAAAACGCCAATGTTACTGTTCGAAAAGATGGTGAATACGAAGTAGTTGATAAAGAAAAGGTTACGTTAATGGACGTTTCTCCAAGTCAACTTGTTTCGATTGCGGCCTCATTGATTCCATTCTTAGAGCATGATGATGCCAATAGAGCTTTGATGGGTTCAAACATGCAGCGACAAGCGGTACCTGTTCTGCGCCCACGTGCGCCGTTAGTGGGAACAGGAGTTGAGCGATTGGTGGCCAGAGATTCTGGTACAAGTGTAGTCTGTCAAAATGATGGTATAGTTGAGCAAGTTGATGCCGAACGTATCGTTATCCGCCGCGTAGGTAAAGGTGGAAAACTTGGCGCTAACGTTGATATTTATAATTTGACAAAATATCAGCGTACCAACCAAAACACATGTTTTAATCAACGTCCTATTGTTAACTCCAATGATAAAGTTATGAAGGGTGATATTATTGCCGATGGGCCTTCAACTGAATTAGGTGAGCTTGCCCTGGGGCAGAATGTGCTAGTCGCATTTACTCCGTGGATGGGGTACAATTACGAAGATTCTATTTTGATATCTGAGCGGCTAATCAAAGACGATGTTTATACTTCGGTACACATTGAAGAATTTGAGTGCGTAGCTCGCGACACAAAACTTGGCAAAGAAGAGATCACACGTGATATTGCCAATGTCGGTGACGAAGCGCTCGGAGATCTTGATTCTAGCGGTATTATTTGCATAGGAGCCGAAGTAGGACCAGGGAATATTCTTGTAGGTAAAGTTACGCCTAAAGGTGAAACGCAACTTTCTCCTGAAGAGAAACTTCTGCGCGCTATCTTCGGAGAGAAAGCTGGTGATGTAAGAGATACGTCGCTTCGTGTTCCATCAGGAGTATCAGGCACCGTAATTGATGCTCAGGTGTATAGTCGAGATGGAGCAGCAAAAGACGAGCGTCTTCAAGCGATCATCGAGCACAAAAGAGCTAAACTTGAAAAAGACATGACTGTTGAACAAAACGTTATTCGTAACAGCGCCCTAGATAAACTAAAAGAAATACTTGTTGGCAAAAAAACAAGTGGTGTTCTTTTAAGCGAAGACGGTTCTGAAAAGCTTTTAGCTAAAGAGCAGATAATTAGTTTTGAAGATCTTGAAACAATACCGTTTGAACTTTTGAGTTACGTTCCACTAGAGCAGGAGCTTGAGTATCAAGTTACAAAGATTATGGATGCGGCTCGTAATCAACTTGAAGCAGTTAAAATGGTATTCAATGAGAAAATTGATCGCTTGTCTAAAGGTGATGATTTGCCTCCAGGGGTTATTAAGATGGTTAAGGTTTATGTGGCCATCAAAAGAAAACTTCAGGTGGGCGATAAATTTGCTGGTCGTCATGGTAACAAGGGCGTTATTTCACGGGTTCTACCTGAAGAAGATATGCCATATTTGGCAGACGGTTCACCGGTAGATATGGTGCTTAACCCGCTTGGCGTGCCATCGCGGATGAACATTGGTCAGGTTCTTGAGATTCACTTAGGTTGGGCAGCCCACGGTTTAGGTCAGAAGCTGCAAACATATTGCGATAATTTCAAAGAAGAAGAGGCAAGAAAGGTTTTAAAAGAGGTCTACGAAGATGCCGAGATTAAAAACGTAATCGAGTCAACTGACGCAGATTCTCTCAAGAAAATACTAAGTAAAGCCAAAGACGGAATTGACGTTACAACTTCAGTATTTGACGGCGCATACGAAACCGATGTTAAGGATCTATTGAAAAAAGCTGAGCTGCCGCTAAGTGGTCAGACCTATTTATTTGATGGTCGCACAGGTGAGCCGTTTCAGAATCCTGTGACAGTGGGTATCTTGTATATGCTTAAACTGCATCACTTGGTTGAAGAAAAAATCCATGCGCGTTCAATTGGGCCATACTCACTTGTGTCGCAACAGCCATTGGGTGGAAAAGCGCAGTTTGGCGGTCAGCGACTCGGAGAAATGGAAGTTTGGGCTATAGAAGCATACGGTGCGGCTTATTCGCTGCAAGAGTTTCTTACAGTTAAATCCGATGACGTTGCCGGTCGTACACGTATGTATGAAAGCATCGTTAAGGGAGAAAATGTTCTTGAGCCGGGACTACCTGAATCTTTCAACGTTCTTGTAAAAGAGCTACAGAGTTTGGCTCTTAACGTGGATTTGATTGAGTCAGACATACTAACAGAAAAGCCAACTGAGACAAAACCGTTAATTGAACAGTGAAGTTATAGTTGTAATGAAGTCATAGAGGAGAGGTTTACGTGAAAGATTTATTGAATTTTTTTGACAAGCCAAAAGATCCGCTTTCGTTTCATGCCGTTCGTATATCATTGGCATCTAGTGACATGATTAGAGAGTGGTCTAACGGTGAAGTAAAAAAACCAGAGACCATTAATTACCGAACATTTAAGCCAGAGCGTGATGGTCTATTTTGCGCTAAAATTTTTGGTCCAATTAAAGACTATGAATGTTTGTGCGGCAAATATAAGCGCATGAAATATCGTGGTGTGGTCTGTGAAAAATGCGGTGTAGAAGTCACGCAAAGCAAAGTGCGTCGTGAACGTTTGGGGCACATTGAACTTGCCACTCCGGTTGCACACATATGGTTTCTGCGCTCGCTGCCTAGCCGAATCGGAAATCTTCTCAATATGAGTTTAAAAGATTTAGAGAAAGTTCTTTACTGTGAAGCCTATGTTGTAGTTGATCCGATGGAAACTTCTCTTGAAGAGGGTAATGTACTTGCTGAAGAGGCCTATCAAAATGCGCTAAATGAGCATGGTCCAAACTTTAAAGCAATGATGGGCGGAGAAGCAATTCTCGAATTACTTAAAAAGATCGATATTGAGTATCTCTCTAAAAAGTTGCGTATGGATCTTAAAGAAACGAAATCTGAGACGCAAATTAAAAAGATCTCTAAGCGATTAAAAGTTGTTGAAGCATTTAAGGGCTCTATAAATAAATGTGAATGGATGATGCTTTCTGCACTACCAGTTATCCCGCCAGATTTGCGCCCACTCGTACCGTTAGATGGTGGTCGATTTGCGACTTCCGATTTGAATGACCTTTATCGTAGAGTAATAAACCGTAATAATCGTTTACGTCGTCTAGAAGAGCTAAATGCGCCAGATATTATTATTAGAAATGAAAAGCGCATGCTGCAAGAAGCGGTTGATGCACTTCTTGATAATGGGCGTCGTGGCAAAACTTTTACTGGACCCAACAAGCGCCCGCTTCGTTCATTAAGCGATATGCTTAAAGGTAAACAAGGTAGATTTCGTCAGAACTTACTCGGTAAACGCGTAGATTATTCGGGACGTTCAGTTATTGTTGTAGGACCTGAGTTAAGGCTACATCAGTGTGGTTTACCGAAAAAAATGGCCCTCGAACTTTTTAAGCCTTATGTTTACAACAAACTAGAAGAGCGTGGTTTTGCTACTACTATTAAACAAGCTAAAAAACTTGTTGAGCAAGAAGAGGTCGAAGTTTGGGATATTCTTTCTGAAGTTGTGAAAGAGCATCCTGTGCTATTAAACCGTGCGCCAACACTTCACCGACTCGGCATTCAAGCCTTTGAGCCCGTTTTGCATGAAGGTAAAGCTATTCAGCTTCACCCTCTTGTTTGTACGGCATTTAATGCAGACTTTGATGGTGACCAAATGGCTGTGCATGTGCCGCTATCTGTTGAAGCTCAAGTTGAGGCACGCGTACTAATGATGTCTACTAATAATATTTTAAGTCCCGCCAACGGTAAACCGATCATCAATCCGTCACAAGATATTGTTCTCGGTATTTACTGGATGACACGTATTCGTGTAGGTGCACGTGGCACAGGGCGTGTGTTCAGTGATATTGAAGAAGTAATTTATGCTTTTGATTCTGGCAAAGTTGATTTGCAATCCGCATGTAAGGTTCGAATTCACGGAAAACTTCAAGAAACTAGCGTCGGCCGTGCCATTCTAAGTGATATTGTGCCGAAAGAAGTTCCGTTTGAACTTGTTAACAGAGTTATGAATAAGAAAACAATAGCTGGTCTTATCGACTCGTCATTTCGTCTGGCGGGCGCCAAGGCTACGGTTATTCTAGCTGATAAACTTATGCGTTTGGGTTTTCAGTATTCAACCAGAGCAGGTATTTCAATTTGCATTGATCATATGATTATCCCTGCAAGTAAAGAAAAGCTTCTTAAAGATGCAGAAAAACAAGTTCTTGAAATTCAACAGCAGTATGACGAGGGTCTAATAACAGACGGTGAGCGCTACAATAAGGTTGTAGATATTTGGGCGCAGACCGCAGATAAAGTGGCTAAAGAAATGATGGCCAACCTTGAAACACAAAAATTTTCTGTTGACGGTAAAGAAGTTGAGACAGCAAGTTTTAATCCTATTTTTATTATGGCAGATTCAGGCGCCAGAGGTAGTGCTGCACAAATTCGCCAGCTCGCTGGAATGCGGGGATTGATGGCAAAACCATCAGGTGAAATTATTGAAACTCCTATTACCGCCAATTTTCGTGAGGGTTTGACAGTTCTTCAATACTTCATCTCCACTCACGGCGCGCGTAAAGGTCTAGCAGATACGGCGCTAAAGACAGCAAACTCTGGTTATTTAACGCGTAGATTGGTAGATGTCGCTCAAGACGTTATTGTTACAGAAGTAGATTGCGGTACAGCTGACGGTATGAATATTACTCCGCTTCTTGAAGGTGGAGAAGTTATTCAGGCTATCGGCGATCGTATTCTAGGTCGAGTGGCGTTCGAAGTAGTCATTGATCCATATACAAATGAAATTATTGTCGACAAAAATCAAGAGGTAACTGAAGACGTAGTTAGAAAACTTGACGAAGCAGGAATTGAAAAAGTTAATATTCGTTCTGTTTTGACATGTAAAGCTGAACGCGGTGTTTGCGTAAAATGTTACGGTCGCGATCTGGCTCGCGGTAGTATTGTTAATTTGGGAGAAGCTGTAGGTATTATAGCTGCTCAGTCAATCGGTGAACCAGGAACGCAGCTTACTATGCGTACCTTTCACTTGGGTGGAGCGGCATCACGTGCAGTTGAACAATCGGTTCATACTGTGCGCCATGATGGTACAGTTAAGTTTCATGATGTGAATGCGGTTAAAAATAAAGCAGGCAAATTAACTATATTAAGTCGTAACGGTGAAGTCGTTATTGTCGACAATAGCGGTCGAGAGCGTGAAAGATTCAGACTTGTATATGGTTCTGTACTAAATATGAAAGACGGCGATGCCGTTAAAAAAGGTGATATTCTTGCGGAATGGGATCCCTATTCGAATCCGATTATAGCTGATGTATCTGGTAACCTTTGCTTCGAGAACATCGAAGAAGGTGTAACCATGGCAGAGCAGGTTGATGCTGTTACCGGATTTTCGACAAAAGTAATCACTGACACTAAGGGCGCCGATGCTAAACCAACTGTTATGGTTACTGATAAAAGTGGTAAGGCACTATTTTTACCAAATCGTGATATACCAGCACGATATATTTTGCCAGTTGGGGCACAACTTCTTGTTTCTGATGGAATTGAGGTTTCAGCAGGTGATGTGATTGCAAAAATTCACCGCCAGACAACAAAGACTCGTGATATTACGGGCGGATTGCCGCGTGTTGCAGAACTATTTGAAGCGCGCAAACCTAAAGAAGTAGCAATTATCTCTGAAATCGACGGCTATGTAACATTTGGCCAAGATATAAAAGGTAAACAGCGCGTTCTTATAACTCCAGAAATTGGCGAGCAAAAAGAATATTTAATACCAAAAGGTAAACACGTAACCGTTCGTGAAGGCGAATTTATTAAGGCCGGAGAACCATTAATGGATGGCCCAATTAGCCCACATGATATTTTGCGTGTTCTCGGAGATAAAGAGCTTGCTGCCTATCTTCTTAACGAAGTGCAAGAAGTTTACCGTCTACAAGGTGTGTCTATTAACGATAAGCACATTGAGACAATTGTAAGACAAATGCTGCGAAAAGTTTCTATTCTTGATGCAGGAGATACTCTCTTCATCGCAGGAGAAAATGTTGACCGCATGGTTTTTGAAGAAGCCAACGAAGCTATAATTAAAGAGGGTGGTAAACCAGCGCTAGCAGAGCCACTCCTTTTAGGAATAACTAAAGTTTCTCTTAGCACCGAAAGTTGGATCTCAGCGGCTTCATTCCAAGAAACCACAAAAGTGCTTACAGAGGCTTCGATTCAGTCGCGTTCAGACAACTTGCGGGGTCTTAAAGAGAATATAATTATGGGTCGTTTGATCCCAGCGGGTACGGGCGTGCAGTCATATAAACGCTGGAAGGTAACGGTTAAGGAGGCTGAAACCGTGCCAACAGCCTCATTACCTGGCCTAGGGAACCACACCGCGACGACAGAAGGAGTACATGCTAATTAGCAAAGTTGACAAAATTTAAGGGCCGAGATAGTTTCTTGGCCTCGACAATAAGCGTAAGTAAAGCAGTGCGTAAACGAAAATGAAAGAAAGAGTAAGGATGAGATGCCAACAATAAGTCAGTTAATCAGAAGCCAGCGACGTTTGCAAAAATCAAAATCCAAGTCGCCAGCGCTTACCAGTTGCCCACAACGACGAGGGGTATGCACTCGCGTTTTTACAACAACGCCCAAAAAACCTAATTCAGCGCTTCGAAAAGTAGCGCGCGTTCGCTTATCAAATGGATTTGAAGTTAACTCCTACATCCCGGGTATTGGTCACAATCTTCAAGAACACTCAGTGGTATTGGTGCGTGGTGGTCGGGTGAAGGATTTGCCAGGTGTACGTTATCACATCGTTCGCGGTGTTTTAGATACACAAGGCGTACAAAATAGAATGTGTGGTCGCTCTAAATATGGGACAAAACGTCCTAAGAAATCTTCATAATAAATTTTCTTAACTAGTGGAGTAGAGGTCGTAAAAAATGGCACGTAGAAAAAAAAGCGTAAAAAGAGAAATTGCTCCCGATCCGGTTTACAATGACATTACTGTTACGAAGTTTGTTAATAAAATAATGATTCAAGGCGGAAAAAGTATTGCCGAAGGCATATTTTACGGGGCACTAGACGAAATTAAGGGCAAAGTTTCTGCTGAAGAACCTATTTCTGTGTTTAAAAAGGCTCTTGAAAACTGCAAACCATCGTTAGAGGTACGTTCACGTCGTGTAGGCGGGGCAACCTATCAAGTTCCTGTAGATGTGCGTCCAACCAGGCGGTTAGCGCTTGCGATGAAGTGGCTTGTGACATATGCACGAGAGCGCGGTGAGAAAACCATGTCAGCTCGTCTGGCCGGAGAAGTGCTTGATGCATACAATAATCGCGGCAGTGCCATTAAGAAAAAAGAAGATGTGCACAAAATGGCAGATGCCAACAAGGCCTTTTCGCACTACAACTGGTAACCTTTTTTTGTGTCAGAGCCAAAGTTTGTCGATGATCTAAAGTTTACACGTAACATCGGTATTATGGCTCACATCGATGCCGGAAAAACCACCACAACCGAACGTATTCTTTTTTATACAGGCAAAAGTCACAAAATGGGAGAGGTCCACGATGGCAATACTGTTATGGACTGGATGGTTCAAGAGCAAGAACGTGGCATCACCATTACTTCTGCCGCCACAATGTGTTTTTGGAAGAATTACCGTATTAACCTAATTGATACCCCCGGGCATGTTGATTTTACCATTGAAGTTGAAAGATCATTAAGAGTTCTTGATGGGGCGATTGCAGTTTTTGACGGAGTTAATGGCGTTGAACCGCAGTCTGAAACTGTTTGGCGTCAGGCTGACAAACATAAAGTACCGCGAATATGCTTCGTAAATAAAATGGATCGAGTAGGCGCTGATTTTGCCATGAGTGTAGGTACAATAGCGAGTAAATTAAATGCGAACCCGATAGTTATTCACGTTCCGATAGGTAATGAAAATAATTTTACAGGAGTAGTTGATCTAATCGAAATGAAAGCCCTTATTTGGGCTAAATCGCAAACCGGCGTTGATTTCGAAGTGGTAGAAATCCCAGATGAGCTGAAGAATATAGCTAACTCACATCACGAAAAGCTTATCGAAAAGGTTTCAGAGTTTGATGATAGTCTTCTTGAAAAATATGTTGATGGTAAAAATATAACAGCAGCAGAAATAAAAGCCGCCTTACGTAAGGGCACATTGTCATTAAAAGCGACGCCGGTGCTGTGTGGCTCTGCATTTAAAAATAAATGTGTCCAGCCTCTTCTAGATGCAGTACTCGATTTTTTACCAAGTCCACTTGATGTGCCAGATGTAGTTGGGTTTGATCCAGAGCGAGAAGATAAAAAAATTACTTGCAAAACTGACATTTCAGAACCGGTAGCGGCTTTAGCATTTAAAATTGCTAATGATCCGTTTGCGGGGTCGCTCACATACGTTCGCGTATATTCAGGAATTATTAATGTAGGAATGCAGCTTTTAGTTTCCAGAGAAAGCAAAAAAGAGAGAATTCAACGATTGGTTAAAATGCATGCAAGTTCACGTGAAGAAATTCAGGCTTTAAAAGCAGGCGATATTGGGGCAGTAGTAGGGCTCAAATTTACAACTACTGGCGACACACTTTGCGAAACAAGACGGCCTGTAGTGCTTGAATCTATATCATTTCCAGAGCCAGTTATATCAGTAGCAATTGAAGCCAAATCTCAGGGTGATCAAGATAAAATGATGCAAGCGCTAGATCGTCTGCAAAAAGAAGATCCTTCGTGCCATGTGAAATCAGATCCTGAAACTGGGCAAATGCTGCTTTCAGGCATGGGTGAGCTGCATCTTGAAATTCTAGTAGATCGTATGCTGCGAGAGTTTAAGGTTCAGGCCAATGTTGGTAAACCCATGGTTTCGTACCGCGAAACTATAACTGATACGATTAAAGCATCAGGCCATTTTCAACGCGAGATTGCTGGTAAGAACCACTTTGCAGAGGTTACTATTGAAATTTCACCACTGCCACGCGGTGCAGGTATTCAATTTACCAATAAAACTAAGAATATTCAGGGTCTTACAGATGAATTTCTGCGTGCTGTTAGAGATGGAGTGAAAGATAGCTCTGAAGTTGGAGCATTATCTGGCTATCCCCTTATAGATGTTGGAGTTTCTTTAATTTCTGCCAGTATAAAACAAGATGAATCATCGGCTATAGCCTTTAAAATTGCAGCTGCAAATACGTTTCGTGAAGCACTGAAAAAGGCAAAATCACAACTTCTTGAGCCCATGTTCAAATTAGAGGTGATTACGCCAGAAGAATTCATGGGTGGGGTGATTGGCGATTTGAATGCTAGACGTGGTAAAGTTAACCATATGACCCCAAGAGGGGTTTCACAGGTAATTGAGGCTGAGGTTCCACTACAGACTATGTTTGGCTATGCGACAGATTTACGCTCTTTAACGCAGGGTCGGGCAACATTTACCATGGAATTTTTGGAGTATTCGGTGGTCCCACCCAAAATAGAACAAGAGATACTTCATAATGTTGGTAGATAATTCTCTAAATTATCTTTGACAAATTAAACGCTTAAGCGGCATATTCGGCTTCTTGCACAAACCTTTTCTTAGGTTACATGGGTTTAAGTCCATTAATGTTATGGATACTTATCCCCGTCCCTGCCCTACCGGAAAGTGACGTGCTATGCGTAAAATTGGAGATAAAGATGCAAAGTCAAAGAATTCGAATACGCCTCAGAGCTTTTGATCACAAATTACTCGATCAATCTACGAAAGAAATTGTAGATACTGCTCGTCGTACAGGTGCTCGCGTCGCAGGGCCGATTCCTCTTCCGACACGAATAAATCGATACACAGTTTTACGCTCTCCGCATGTAGATAAAAAATCTCGCGAGCAATTTGAAATTCTCACACACAAAAGACTTCTTGATATTCTAGAGCCAACTCAACAAACAATGGATCAGCTTATGAAATTAGATTTGTCTGCTGGGGTTGACGTAGAAATAAAATTAACGGCTGTGTAATTGAGGTAGATAATGAGCGAAGAAAAACTACAAAGTCTTTATGCTTTCAAGATGGGCATGACCACTTATTATGATGATCGCGGTGAATCTATTTCGGCCACTATTTTAAAGTATGAGCCAATGGTAGTTTCTCAGCTAAAAAGTAAAGAAAAAGATGGGTATGTTGCTGTGCAAGTTGCATTTGCGCCTAAACGTGCAAAGCGAACTTTAGCTTCAGAAAGAAATCATTTAAAAGCCGCTGGGTTTGAAAATGGTTCTTATTATGTGCGAGAGGTTAGGCAGAATATTCCTGAGGGTATGAATGTTGGTTCAAAAATTGACCTAGCAAGTTTTCAAGTTGGAGATAAGGTTAAAGCAACAGCTCTTTCAAAAGGGCGTGGCTTTGCTGGTGTTGTAAAGCGTTGGAAGGTAGCTGGCGGACCTGAATCTCATGGTTCTGGCTTTCATAGGCATCCAGGCTCAATAGGCAATAGGACATGGCCAGGTCGTGTAATGCCAGGTAAAAAATTTCCTGGGCATATGGGCAATGAAACTGTCACCGTTAAGAATGTTCGAGTGCTTGATATTATCGCAGATGAAAATGTTATCGTTGTGGGTGGGCCAATTCCTGGCTCAAAAAACACGCTTGTGAAATTGACGAAAGTGTAATTATGGCAAAAGTAGATATAATCGATTGGGATAAAAAGAAGGTTGGTCAAGTAGAGCTTGACCCTAATATATTTGAGCAGCCAGTTAAGAAGGCTGTCATCCATTCGCTAGTGAAGTGGCAGCTTGCCTCTCGCCGCAGGGGAACGCACAAAGCTAAAAATAAAAGCGAAGTAAGCGGCGGTGGCAAAAAACCTTTTAAACAAAAAGGTACTGGGTCGGCACGTCAGGGTTCAAGCAGATCGCCATTAAATGTCGGAGGCGGAGTGGTTTTTCCACCGACGCCGAGAGATTATTCCTACACAATTCCTAAAAAAATGAAGCAGGTTGGGCTAAGAAGTGTGCTTTCACATCTTTTTGGAAGTGGGCGTATTATTATTTTAGACGATATGAAATCTGCTGATGGTAAGACCAAAGAGCTTGTCGGATATTTAAAAAATATTGGATTTGAAAAGGCTGTGTTGATTGATGGCAAGTCTGACTTGAAGATGACGCGTGCGACACGCAATCTTAAAGATTATAGATATTATTCTACAGATGGTTTGAACGTTTATGATCTTCTTAAATATAATGCGGCAATTATTTCTAAGGATTCGCTTGATGGCATCGCTAAACGTTGCGGTCCAAAAATTAGCGAGAAGAATTAAGGGAGATTAAAAATGCGTCAACTATTAAAAAAACCCTTAATATCTGAAAAAAATAGCATGATGGCAGAGAACGGGATCTATGCATTTGTCGTAGATAAGACGGCTACAAAAACCGAAGTTAAAAACGCGGTTGAAAAAATGTTTCGTGTTAAAGTTATAGCAATAAGAACTTCTATCTGCAGAGATCGTGCTACTCGTAACAAAATGGGTTCAAGTAGTGTAAAATATTGGAAGAAAGCAATGGTGCGTTTGGCGCCGGGTCAGAAGATTGCTATTTTTGAGGGAGGATAAAATATGGGAGTAAAAACATTCAGACCGATTACGCCCTCCCGTCGAGCGATGACTGGTTATGATTTTAAAGAAATTACCAAAGACTATCCAGAAAAATCATTAACGGCATCTCTACGTAAAAAAGCAGCCCGTAATAATACAGGTATGATAACCGTTCGGCATAAGGGTGGCGGCCATAAGAGACGCTATCGTATTATTGATTTTAAGCGAGACAAAATAAATGTTCCGGCGAAGGTTGTAGCCATTGAGTATGATCCTAATCGTACATGCCGAATCGCTTTACTTCATTATGTTGACGGTTTGAAATCGTATATTATAGCGCCTGTTGGTCTTAACGTTGGTGATACTGTAATATGCAGTGAATCAGCTGATATTAAGCCGGGCAATTGTAAACCACTGCATGCAATTCCTGCAGGC
>MEPT01000118.1:25326-33985 GCA_001769925.1 Bdellovibrionales bacterium RBG_16_40_8 | reverse complement strand
AAATCTGTCGCGGAGCAGGGTCTAGTGCGATTTTGGTGGCTAAACTTGGCGAATATTGCCAAGTGCGTATGCCGTCAGGAGAAGTGAGAAAAATTCTTTCTGGATGCAAGGCTTCTATTGGTCAGGTTGGTAATACAGATAATGAAAACATCACATGGGGCAAAGCCGGGCGACGTCGTTGGCGCGGTATTCGTCCAGCTGTACGTGGTATGTCAATGAACCCAATCGATCACCCATTAGGCGGTGGCGAAGGTGTGGGTAAGGGGCATCACCCTGTTACACCATGGGGTCAACCTTGTAAGGGCTATAAGACAAGAAAAAATAAGCGTACGAACAGTATGATTGTTCGACGAAGAAATGCCAAAGGCATATAGGAGTAACGAGTGGCAAGATCGGTAAAAAAAGGTCCGTATATAGACCATCATTTGGAGAAGAAAATAATAGCTTCGAATAAAAGTGGTGACCGTAAAGTTATTAAAACGTGGTCGCGTCGGTCCACAATTTTACCTGAAGCAGTGGGTCTTACGTTCGCAGTTCATAACGGCAGAAAATTTATTCCTGTTTATGTAACCGAGAATATGATTGGTCACAAATTTGGTGAATTTTCGCCCACACGGCAATTTGGTGGACACTCAGAAAGAAAAGCAGAAGCTGCGCCAGCTACTGCTAAGGCAGGTTAAAAATGGAAGTAAAAGCAGACCTTCGTTATGCTAAAGTTGGTACACAAAAAGCACGATTGGTTGCGGATACTATTCGCGGCAAGGGTATTAACGAAGCAATACGTATATTAACGTTTATGCCGAAAAAAACTGCTGGGTTTATGAAAAAACTTGTTGAGTCTGCAGTAGCAAATGCGGAGCAAAAAAAAGTTATAGAAATTGATAATTTATTTATTAAAACAGTACTTGTTGATGAGGGGCCAGATCACAAGCGTTTTCGCCCGCGTGCGCAAGGTCGAGCATTTCAGATTCGTAGAAAAACAAGTCACATTAGTCTCGTATTGGATGAAAGGTAAGGTGCGGCGTGGGTCAAAAGGTTAATCCAATCGGGTTAAGAGTTGGTGTAATTAGAACATGGGATTCTAGATGGTTTGCCAAAGGAGCCCAGTACACCGCAAATTTACATGAAGATTATCGCCTGCGAAAATATATCAAAGAAAAATTAAAACACGCTGGCGTTGCCAAGATTGAAATGGAAAGAGCAGCAAAAAAATTAAAAGTTATCATTTCAACGGCTCGACCTGGTGTGGTTATTGGTAAAAAAGGCACAGGCATTGATAGTTTAAAAGCAGATATTCAAAAACAAACTTCTAGTGAGGTGTTTGTTAGTATACAAGAAGTAAGAAAACCCGATCTTGATGCACAGCTTGTTTCTGAAAATATAGCGCTACAACTTGAAAAACGAGTATCTTGGCGCCGAGCGATTAAAAAGGCTATGGCGGCTTCACTACGAAGCGGAGTGCGTGGAATAAAAGTTATGGTAGCAGGGCGACTTGATGGAGCTGAAATTGCGCGAACTGAATGGTACACAGAAAAAAGTGTTCCACTTCACACTCTTAGAGCTGACATTGACTATGGTACGGCAGAGGCCCTCACTACTTACGGGATTATTGGCGTTAAAGTTTGGATTTATCGTGGTGATGTGATGTCTGCAAAAGAAGTGCAGGAGGCAACTCGTGTTAAGTCCTAAAAAAGTAAAATGGAGAAGGCAGCATAGACCTGGGTTTAAAGGGCTTGCTTATCGCGGAAGCACTATTTCTTTTGGTGATTTTGCATTAGCGGTCACGCAACCAGGGCGTTTGACAGCAAGGCAACTTGAGGCCAGCCGTATTGCGATAAGCAGATCGGTTAAACGCGGCGGACAACTTTGGATGCGCGTGTTTCCTGATTGTCCGATTACAAAAAAACCGGCTGAAGTACGTATGGGAAGCGGTAAAGGCGCACCAGAATTATGGGTTGCCAACGTTTTGCCGGGTAGAATTTTGTTTGAAATCAACGGGGTAACTCGTAAGCAAGCGGAAAATGCTTTTCGTTTAGCACAGCATAAGCTTCCTTTAAAAACGAAGTTTTTGGCGTTGGAGTAATTATGAAGTTTATAGATATTCGAGATTTAACTGTAGAAGAGCTAAGAAAACGAGAGAAATCAATAATAGAAGAGAGCTTTGATTTGCGTATGAAACATTCTCTGGGACAGGTAGGCAATCCCCTTCAAATTCGCAGTCTTCGTCGTGATAGAGCTCGCATAAGAACAGCTCTGGCTGCTAAGCTGGCGCGTTAAGGATTAAGGAAGAAAATTATGACAAAAGAAAAAAAACAGGCAGCTACCAAAAATAAAGAAGTTGTTTCGAGAAAGATGCGCAATGAGGTTGTGGGAGTGGTAGTTAGTAATAAAATGAAAAAAACAATTGCAGTACAAATATTTACTTTGATGCGACATGCGCGTTACGGAAAGTTTATTCGCACTTCTTCTGTATACAAGGCACATGATGAAAACAGTGCTGCAAGTAATGGTGATAAAGTTCGTATTTTTCAAAGTCGCCCGTTCAGCAAAACAAAACGTTGGGTTTTAGCAGAAATTATTGAAAAGAAAAAAGAAGTACAAGGTGTTGAAATATGATTCAGATGCAAACACGTTTAAAAGTTGCAGATAATTCTGGGGCTAAAGAAGTTCAATGCTTAAAAGTACTAGGTGGTAGTAAACGCAGATATGCTTCTATAGGCGATATTATTATTGTATCTATAAAAGAAGCGATGCCTAACGCAAAAGTTAAAAAGGGTGAAGTGGCAAAGGCTGTTATAGTGCGAACGCGACAAAAGTTGCGTCGACCAGATGGCAGTTATTTGCGTTTTGATTATAATTCGGCGGTGCTTATCAATGCGGCGCTTGAGCCGATAGGTACTCGTATTTTTGGTCCTGTTGCGCGCGAATTGAGAGCGAAAAAATTTATTAAAATTGTATCGTTGGCGCCTGAAGTTTTGTAGTTGCAAGAACGGAGATATATTGTGAGTGTTTTACAAACTAAATATAAAAAAGAAATTGTGCCGCTGCTGATTAAGAACTTGAGTCTTAAGAACATAAATCAGGTGCCGTGCATTGAAAAGATTGTTTTGAATGTATGTACGGCAGAGGCTGTAAAAAATCCTAAAATTGTATCAACTATGGTCGATGAAATGACGGCCATTACCGGACAAAAAGCAGTAATAACGAAGGCAAAAAAAGCTATTTCAAATTTTAAATTACGCGAAGGAATACCATTAGGCGTTATGGTTACATTGCGCAGAGACAAAGCATGGGTTTTCTTAGAAAAGCTTATACATTTTAGTTTGCCGCGAGTGCGTGATTTTCGCGGGCTTTCTCCGCGCGGATTTGATGGTCGTGGTAATTACAATATGGGGATTAAAGAACAAATAATTTTTCCTGAGATAAACATTGAAAAAGTAGATATGATGCGCGGGATGAATATAACAGTTTGTACATCGGGTAAAAATGATGAACATGGCCGGGCTTTGCTAGAAGCACTCGGCATGCCATTTAGAAAATAATTTGGGAGTAATTGATGGATACAGTTGCACAGTTTTTAACTAGAATAAGAAATGCTGGAAACGCAAAACATGAAAAGGTCGATGTGCCATGTTCAAATTTGCGCGCAGGCATTGCGAATGTGTTACAGAAAAACGGTTATATTCGTAGCTTTAAAGTCGTACGCGATGGCAAACAGGGCATGATGCGAATATATCTGCGCTATAATAGTCAAGGAAAGCCTGTAATTAATACTTTGAATCGCATCAGTAGTTCTGGTTTGCGACGTTATATAGGGGTAAAAGATATCCCAAGGGTTCGTAATGGATTTGGTATTGCAGTATTGAGTACTAGTAAAGGTATTCTGAGCGGTGAAGAAGCTATAGAGCAAAAGCTTGGTGGCGAACTCCTTTTTCAGGTTTGGTAGGTATATATGTCACGCGTAGGTAGGTCTCCAGTGTATTTTCAAAAGACAGTGCAGGTTTCAGTTTCTGCTGAAAATGAAATTGTGGTAAAGGGTGCAAAGTCTGCTCAAAAAGTTAAACTTCACCCTGCTATTAAGGCTAAAATTGAGGACGGCAAAATACAGCTAATTTGCGAAGACCATGCGGCAACAGCGCACCATGGGCTTATTCGCGCGCTTTTACAAAATGCGGTAACTGGCGTTACTACTGGCTGGACTCGAGAACTTGAATTAAATGGCGTTGGCTATCGGGCAAGTGTATCTGGTAAAAAACTAGAACTTAGTTTGGGCTACAGTCACCCAATATCTTACGCAATTCCTGAAGGGATAGAGATTAAGGTAGATAAGCAAACAAAAATAGCGGTTACAGGGGCTGATCGTGCGATGGTTGGGCAAGTAGCTGCGCAGGTGCGTAGTTTTCGTCCGCCAGAGCCTTATCTCGGAAAAGGTGTTAAATATTCTGACGAGCGTATACGTCGTAAAGCCGGCAAAGCAGCAGGCAAATAGAAGAGGTGTATTGTGAGACTGCAATTAAAAAAGAAAAGCGCATTTAAACTTAAATCTCGAGCAAAAAAACATATTCGTATTCGCAAAAAAGTATTTGGCGATACTGAGCGCCCACGTCTTAGTGTTTTTAGAAGCGCTAGTCATATTTATGCGCAAATAATTGACGACTCAACTGGACAAACTCTCGTTGAGGCTTCAACAATGAGTAAAGAAATTAATGGAAGCCGAGGTTCGCGCGAAGCCGCCAAACAAGTGGGCGCGAATCTCGCTGAACTAGCAAAGAAGAAAAATATTAGCAGTGTTGTTTTTGATCGCGGTGGATACCTTTATCACGGTCGTATTCAAGTGCTAGCTGATGCGGCTCGTGAGGGTGGACTTCAATTCTAAGGAGATAAAATAAGTGGAAAGAACTGATGCAGAATATCAAGAAAGAGTCGTAGCAATTAATCGTGTTGCTAAAGTGGTCAAGGGAGGCCGACGATTTTCGTTTGCGGCGTTGGTAGTTGCTGGCAACGGTAATGGTCGCGTGGGAATTGGCAAAGGTAAAGCCGGTGAAGTTCCTGAAGCTATCACAAAAGCTAGTCGCTTAGCTAAGAAGGCCACGAAAGCTTTTAAGATTCACGATGGTCGCACAATAGCTCATGAAGTCGTTGGTCGTTTCGGAGCAGCAAAAGTTATTTTAATGCCAGCTGCTCCTGGGACTGGCGTTATCGCGGGTGGTGCTGTACGGGCGGTTCTTGAAACTCTCGGTATTAAAGATATTTTAACCAAGTGTATAGGTACGACTAATCCGCGGAACGCCGTTAGAGCCACCTTGAACGGGCTTTCGCAACTTATGGACGGTCGACCGTCAAAGTTTGAGGGCTAATATATGGCAAAATCATTTAGGGTAAAGCTTATTAGAGGTTTGCAAGGCACCTCAAAAGATCAACGAGATACAGTTCGTTGCTTGGGACTAAGTCGAGTTCAAGGTGAAGTCGTTGTGAAAGATAACCCGGCAAATCGTGGGCAAATTTATAAGGTTCAACATTTGTTGCAAGTGAAGGTGGAGAAGTAAGATGAGTTTATTAGAATCGTTACGCCCACAAAAAGGCTCAACTCATAATTCAAAGCGACTAGGTCGTGGTCGTGGGTCTGGCAAAGGCGGTAAAGCAGGTAAGGGCAATAAAGGTCAAAAAGCGCGTAAAAGCGGCGGCATTCGCCGTGGTTTTGAAGGCGGGCAGACACCGCTACATCGTAGATTTCCGAAAATAGGATTTAAGAACACGATGTTTACGACACGTTATGAGATTGTTAATCTTCAATCGCTACAAAATATGTCAGGCGAGGTAAATCCTGAAACATTGAAATTACAAGGTTTGATTAAAAAAGGACCTGTTAAAGTTTTAGCGCGAGGTGAACTAAAAAAAGCCTTAACTGTAAAAGCCCACCGATTTAGTGAAGCAGCAAAGACGGCTATAGAAAAAGCTGGTGGTAAAACTGAGGTGCTAAATAAGTGACACAGCCGAAAATGGTAATACCAGCAGAGCTTAGACAACGCATATTCTTCACGATTGCTATGGTGGCCATTTATAGAATCGGTGTAGCTATACCGACTCCAGGAGTAGATGGCGTAGCGGTGCTCGAATTCTTCAACGCTCAAAGTGGTAGTTTGTTTGGCCTTTTTAACACATTTACTGGTGGAGCTCTTGAAAGGTTTAGTGTTTTTGCACTAGGTATTATGCCTTACATTTCAGCTTCAATTATTTTTCAGCTTTTGCAATCTGCTGTCCCACACCTAGAAAAACTAAAAAAAGAAGGTGAGCAGGGTAGAAAAAAAATTACTCAGTATACTCGTTACGCAACTATATTACTTGCCGTCATTCAAGGCTATGCGATGGCCTCGTGGCTTCAGAATAGTCCAACACAAGGTAAACCGATTGTTATAACACCATATTTTGGTGTGCCCTTTCTATCATTTCATGTGATGACGGTTACAACCCTAGCGGCAGGCACTTGTTTTATTATGTGGCTAGGTGAGCAGATCAGCGAACACGGGGTTGGTAATGGCTCGAGTTTAATTATTTTCACAGGCATTGCTGCAGGTATTCCATCAGATACTGTAAGCTTATGGCATATGATTGCCTCTGGTGAGATGAGTGCCATGCTAGCGCTTATAATCTTGACAGGAATGTTTTTAGTTATAGGTTTTATTATTTTTGTTGAAGTCGGTCAGAGACGAATTCCTGTGCAGTATTCTCAGCGCGGCCAGGGGCGAATGGCTATGCAAACACCAGCGAGTCACCTGCCGCTAAAAGTTAATTTTGCTAACGTTATACCGCCAATTTTTGCGTCAAGCTTACTACTATTTCCGGCTACACTTGCTAATTTTGTCACTACCCCGTGGATTAAAAATTTACAGAATTCATTGACACCAACTGGTGGAATTTACAACATTCTATTTGTTGGGCTTATTGTTTTCTTTTGTTTTTTCTATACAGAAATTGCATTTAACCCAAATGATGTTTCTGATAATCTTAAAAAATGGGGTGGGTTTATACCTGGTATTAGAGCAGGTAGAAGTACAGCCGATTATCTGGTAACTGTTCTTACACGACTTACTGTAGTGGGTTCTATTTATTTAAGCGCTATTTGTATAATGCCATCTATGTTAGTTGAAGCGTTTCATGTACCTTTTTATTTTGGCGGTACGACTGTTTTAATTTTAATTGGTGTTGCACTTGATACAAGCCAGCAGATTCAATCGCACTTGATTACGGCAAAGTATGAGGGCGTATTAAAAGGTGTGAAGATGCGCAGCAGAAGGGTGCAGTATTGAACATTCTTCTTTTTGGCCCGCCAGGAGCAGGTAAAGGCACTCAGTCAGCTTTTTTAGTTGAACGTCATGGTATGAAGCATATCAGCACGGGCGACCTTTTTCGCGTAGCGATTAAAAACAATACGCCACTCGGACAAGAGGCTAAAAATTATATGGATAAAGGCAAGCTTGTGCCGGATTCTGTGACCATCAATATGGTAGCTGAGGTTTTGCAGAGTCTTAAGGGTGCTTCTTTTGTTTTAGATGGTTTTCCGCGCAACGTGGCCCAAGGTGAGGCTTTAGAAGCCTTGCTTGATCGTGTTAATCTTAACTTAGATAAGGCTATTTTTATTGAAGTGCCCATTAATGAGCTTACTGAGAGGCTTTCAGGGCGAAGAGTATGCCGAAATTGTGGTGCCGTATATCATATAGCAACTAAACCATTGAAAAATGGTAAAAATTGCGACAGCTGTGGGGGCACAGACATTTACCAGCGAGATGATGATAAGCCTGAGTCTATAGTTACGCGGCTAAATGTGTATGCAGACTTTACGAAACCATTAAAAGAGTACTATAGAAAAAAGAATAAGCTCGTAGAGGTTGATGGGCGAGAAGATGTTGAAAAGGTTTTTTCACGGTTAGAAAGGTCATTAGAATCTTAAAAACTTGTGGACGACATGGGTTTTACGGTGTTAGGGTGTGCGGTCTTAACATCAAGATCCAACCATTGAGTATTTGAGGAGTATTTGAAAATCGTGTAATTCCATGGAGTTAATACAATGAAAGTTCGAGCATCGGTTAAAAAAATTTGTGATAAGTGCAAAGTGATCAAGCGCAAAGGTGTTGTGCGAGTGATTTGTGAAGTGACAAAACATAAACAGCGTCAAGGCTAAAAGAGGCAAAGATGGCAAGACTTGCAGGGGTTGATTTACCAAAAAATAAACGTATTGAAATAGCGCTTACAGCTATATACGGCATAGGTCGTCCGCTAGCGCGGTCAATTTGTAGTGAGGCAGAAATAGATCTTAATCTCAAGTCAGACAACCTAAATGACGAACAAATTCTACGTTTGCGTACTGCAATCGATGCTAAGGGTAAAATCGAAGGCGATCTTCGTCGAGAAATAACTTTGAATATTAAGAGACTTATTGATCTAGGTTGTTATCGAGGGCTGAGACATAAAAAAGGGTTGCCGGTACGAGGGCAGCGCACACGATCGAATGCGAGAACACGTAAAGGTCCAAGAAAAACCGTAGCTAATAAAAAACAAGTTGTATAAAGCTAACTGAATAAAGGGTAATTAAAATGGCAGAACAACAGCAGCAAGCGCCGGTAAAAGAAAAAGCCGCGCAAAAAAAGAAAACAAAAAAGAA
>MEPT01000118.1:23729-25289 GCA_001769925.1 Bdellovibrionales bacterium RBG_16_40_8 | reverse complement strand
GTGCAGTCTAGTTTTGGTAACACGATTGTTACTTTTACTGACGGTACAGGTAATGCTCTTTGCTGGTCTTCTGCCGGCATTTTAGGTTTTAAGGGTAGTCGTAAGGGCACTCCGTTTGCGGCACAAGTAGCTGCAGAAGATGCTGCTCGTAAAGCACTAGAGTGCGGAATTAAGAGCGTTGAAGTTATTATTAATGGTCCTGGTGCTGGTCGTGAGCCTGCAGTTCGCGCAATCGCTAATCTTGGGATTCGTGTAACATTATTGCGTGATGTGACACCAGTTCCACACAATGGTTGTCGCCCACCTAAACGTCGTCGTATTTAAAAATTTGAGGAGAAAAGCATGCAACAACATTATTATAAATTCTGGAGAGAGTTAATTCGCCCTAAAGGTTTCGAAGTAGACAAAGACAGTCTATCTGAAGTGTATGGGCGATTTACAGTGCGCCCCTTAGAGCGAGGTTACGGTGTAACATTAGGCAATTCGCTTCGTCGAATATTGCTTAGCTCAATGATGGGTTCAGCAGTGAGTGCTGTAAAAATAGAAGGTGTTCTACACGAATTTAGTACAATCCATGATGTTCTAGAAGATGTGACAGATATAGTACTAAATTTGAAGCTTGTGCGTTTTAAACAGTATGATGCCGAACCAGTGACTTTGCGAATCAGCAAAAAAGGTCCAGGTATAGTGACAGCCGCAGATATACAAGAAAACGACAAGATTATGGTGTTAAACCCTGAACAACATATTGCAACACTTGGTAAAGAGGCAAAATTTGAGGCTGAAATACTTATTAAATTTGGCCGTGGATATGCTGAAGCTGAAACTCATAAGAGTGATTTGCCTGTTGGGTATATAGCAGTTGATTCTTTGCACAGCCCAATTCGTCGAGTGAATTATTTAGTTTCTAATGCACGCGTAGGGCAAAGAACAGACTACGACGCTTTAGAGCTTGAAGTTTGGACAGACGGTTCACTAAAACCTGAAGAGGCAGTTTCTTTAGGATCGAAAATAATGAAAGAACAATTGCAGATTTTTTTAACGTTTGATGAAAATCTTGAGCCACAAGAAGAAGAGGTAAAAATATCTACTCCTGAACTAAATGATAATTTATTTCGTTCAGTAGATGACCTAGAACTTTCTGTGAGAAGTGCAAACTGTTTAAAGAATGCCAATATTCGTTTTATTGGAGAGCTGGTTACAAAATCTGAAGCCGAAATGCTTAAAACGAAAAATTTTGGTCGTAAGTCGCTTAATGAGATTAAAGAAATACTTATAACCATGGGTCTTTCTCTTGGGATGAAGATTGATGGGTGGCCGCCACCAGGATGGGATCCAAATGCTCCTAAGGTTGTAGTAGCGCCGGCCGCAGGAACAAATCAACCGCAGCAGTAGTGTTAGTAAGTTTGAGGAGTAGTTATGAGACACAAGGTTCATTCACACAGTTTTAATAGGCGTGGCGGTCCACGAAAAGCTTTGATTAAAGGGCTAGTTATTTCGCTTGTTGAGCATGGACGTATTCATACAACTTTGGCAAAGGCCAAAGAGCTTCGTAGGCAC
>MEPT01000118.1:21970-23676 GCA_001769925.1 Bdellovibrionales bacterium RBG_16_40_8 | reverse complement strand
CTTTTGGTGTCACGATTTGGTAACGAAAATACTGCAAAGGCAATTATTAAGGATATAAGCCCACGGTTTAAGACCAGGGCTGGCGGGTATACGCGTATTTTAAAATTAAATATGCGTCCTGGTGATATGGCGCCGATGGCTCTAATAGAATTTGTTGATTACAAACTCCCAGAGACTAAGGGCGGAGAGACTACTGTTGAGGGCGACGCCGGAGCAGTTAAGCGCGCGAAACAAAGAGCAAGTGTAAGAGCCGATCAGAAAAAATCAATACGTGTGATGAAGGCAAAATCGCGTCGTCAAAGTCGCACGTAATATAATATTAACTAAGGGTTATCATGAGACTGACGCCAGCATTCAAGGCAAGTTTGGTGGTTTTAGTTTTAGTAGTGGTGTTGTGGGTAACCTGGAGCAAATATTCAGAGTTTCTTTCTCAAGGGCAGCGTCCTCCAGAGACAGCGTTAAAACTTAATCGCATTGAAAAAGATGGTTTTCCTGATTTTTTAATAAAAACGCTTAATGGTGAAGACGTAAGTTTAAAAAAATTTTCAGGTAAACTGGTTATTATTAATTTTTGGGCATCATGGTGTGATCCATGTGTTGCAGAGTTTCCTTCTCTATTAAAACTACTAAAAAAATTTAATGGTGAAATCGTAATGATAGCTATTTCAGCCGATTATGAAGAAAAAGACATTCATATATTTTTAAAGGCTTTCGGCGAAGTAAACCCGAACTTGCATGTTGTGTGGGATAAGAGTTTAGAGCTTGCAAAAAAATTTGGTACTGAAAAGCTCCCTGAATCTTATATTATTGGTCGTGATGGCCGGTTGATTAGAAAAGTTTCTGGCGTAGACGATTGGTCAACTAACGATGCTATTAATTTTTTTACTCATTTATTAAGGTAGAAATAATGAGAATGATATATATCGCGGTATTTGGCTTGATTGGAATTTTTTTTCGTTATTATTTGCATACCATAATTCCTAAGTATCTGGTGTCGCCATTTCCTTATAGTACGTTTTTAATAAATATTGTTGGGGCATTTACCATAGGCGCAGTTTATATTATGGCGACAGAGAGAGTGGTTTTTTCTAGCGATCTTAAGCTTGGCATTATGGTCGGTCTACTTGGGGGATTTACAACATTTTCATCTTTTTGTCTTGATACCGTAGAACTTATTGAACATGCCGAGTATTTGAATGCTTTTCTCTACGTTTTTTTAAGCAATGTTTTAGGCTTTGGCGCAACTTTTTTTGCTATTACGCTAATGCGAACATGACTTGCTCAAAATCTCTTTAGAGCGTTTATATTTACTGCAATCATAACTACAATCATAACTACAATCTTAGACGCGCGTTGCGTTGAATAACGAAACTTTAGAAAAATCATACATATTTTTTGAATGTTATAACATTATATAGTTAGTACGTTATAACGCTACAGACTGTTCATAACAATTTTTGGTTAAGGATTTATAAGGAGATTATTATGAAGAACACGAGGATGCGTGGGTTAATTTTGTTATTAATAGCATTGCTATTAAATGGACAGATTGGTCACGCCTTTGAATTTAATGGATTTGCTGATGTTTCGCTTAACAAAAGCACAGAAGATGCTACAGGAGAAGCGCGTAATTCTAATTTTGCTTTTGGTTCTTTAGATTTTTATATTGCCGAGTCTGTTGAAGATATTAACGTTATAGTAGAGCT
>MEPT01000118.1:17808-21958 GCA_001769925.1 Bdellovibrionales bacterium RBG_16_40_8 | reverse complement strand
TGGATATATTCTCGATTTAGAAAGATTATCTTTGGGATACACTTTTAATGATTTGTTGATGCTTAGGGTTGGTAGATTTCATACCCCGCTTGGTATCTGGAATAAATCTTATCATCACGGGGTACAACTTCAGCCGACCATTAGGCGACCAGAGTTCATTGAATTTGAAGATGATGGCGGCATTTTGCCAGTTCATATTATTGGTGCCTATGTCTCTGGCAGAACAAATACATCAGCCGGGGCATTTGAATATGATGCCATTTATGGTAACGGGTCTAAAATTACGAGTAAGGATGGGGATGGTACTATGCTCGACCCTAACAATGTCTCAGACGATAATAACAATAAAGCAGTAGCACTTAATGCTACTTTTTCTCCTTCAGCGATAAAAGGTTTTAAAGTCGGTGTATCTGGATATTCTGCAAAGGTACAAAGTGATGAATCAACGTTACCAACCACTGTAAAAGTAGATCAGACTATACTTGGCTTTGATGTAACTTATGCTATAAATAATATAAGCCTTAGCGGCGAATATTTTTCTATTAAAAATACCGATGATGCCACTGATGAAAATTATACTAATACTGCGTACTACGGCCTAATTACTTATACGATTAAAGACAAATGGGTTCCGTATTTGATGTATGAAGATATGATTGTTAAAAAGGCTGACCCCTATATAGCAGCTTTTGATACTGAAGATACAAAGGCGACGGCAGTCGGACTTCGTTATAATATTAATTATAGAAGTTCTTTAAAGGGTGAATATAGAATGGTTACTAGTGATCATGTTGATTGGAATGAGTATGCTGCTCAATGGGCCATTGTGTTTTAAAAAATATCGAATTATTAGTAGGAGATGGCAAATGAAAAATATTATGAGATTAGCAGTGGCAGCTGGTATTATGATGCTATTGATATTGAGTAATGTTGATGCTTCGGGCCGAGAGCTAGCTATAGTTACTAATAAAAATTATCCATTAGATTCAATCACTGCCAACTCTGCAAAAGAAATATATCTTGGAGAAAAGCTGACTGAGGGTCGAGTAAAGATAAAGCCCATGGAAAATAGCGACGATGAACTTTATAATAAATTTATTGAAAATGTGATGGAGAGTACTATCGGTAAGTATAAGGCGCACTGGATAAAAAAAGTTTTTCAAGACGGCACTATTCCTCCTGTAAAAAACAACTCATCAGCAGAGATTCTTAAGTTGATCGCGAAAGTTAGCGGCGGCATTGGTTATGTTTGGGCAGACGAAGTTAAGGGTGATGACGTTAAGGTTATATTAAAAGTAGTTGTGGGTAATTAGAAACCCCTTAATGAATCGCTCGCCAATTTTTACCGAGAGGTTGGTGCGGCGACCATGATTCTGTATCTTTGCTGATTTTAGCGTGCCAGAAGCCTTGAGTTTGTTACAAGTTATAATACGACCTGGAGAAATTTAAAACTGAAGTTTAATGGGCCAAGATTTCTCTTCCCACTGCGAAGCGAAGGTCAATTTCGCGCGCTTGAGTCCCTCGCGATTCCATATGCTCGATTTATACGTCGAACCTTCCTCGAATAGGTTAATACTATGTTGGTCAAGCCGTCAGCGGGCGCTTTTGCGGACAAAAAATTTTTAAGAAATCATGTCGACGTTTTTTCATCGTCGATGTTTTGCGGCAACCGAGCTTCAATCAAGGGGTTATTGGTGACGCTCTAGAAGATTTAATTTGTTTTCTTTATAAAGAGCTATCGCTTCTTTCAAAATTTGTATTGCCTCTGCTTTGCCTAAGAATTTTTCGACAATAACTTTTTTATTTTCAAGTACCTTATAGTCTTCAAAAAATCTCCGAACCTCCGTCATTCTGTGAGGTGGTAGTTCAGTGATCGAACCATAGTGAGCGAACTCCGGGTCATCGGCATGTACAGCTATCAACTTATCGTCAGTTTCGCCTTGATCTTGCATTCGCATAACCCCGATTATTTTTGCACGCATAATACATAAGGGAACGACTGTTTCCTGTCCCAGAACAAGTACATCTAAAGGGTCGCGATCTTCACAATAAGTTTTAGGAATAAAACCATAGTTGGCCGGATAATGGACACTACTGAATAGTATGTTGATCCAGGATCGTTGTCCATATGACAAATCTCAAATATCCAACTGAGTGGAAAGATGTTGAGCACGCTCAGACGGTGGTGGCGGTGGAACAAGCTACACGAATTTTTCAATCTTAGATGGTGGCGGGACATTTGTTAGCGGATCAGGAGTGGCACATTCAGTTTTCAGTACGCCATTGCTTCATTGCCTGACTACCGGGACGATCAATGTGGACCTTATTGTCTACAGTCGTCACCCAGCTCAAGGGAATGAAATGGTGTTTACCTGTCTTATCTCTTTTGAGCTTGATGCTGTCCTGTCCTTCCATGTGGTCGACGATGGCGAATTGTCCATCCTGTGAGCAAACGACGAGCATATCAGGCTTGATTTGCTGGATGTTGATCATATTTTTCTCCTATTTTTCGGAAGTGTTGATTAAAAATAACAGCTCCTACCTAAATTGGCTTCAAACTAGATCCTGACGTTGAATCGAATCATCTCAATAATTTTCTGCCTTGAATCAAATTTACCAAAACCATAATAACTGCAACAACAAGTAGAATATGGATAAATCCACCCATTGTGTAACTACTAACAAGGCCTAGAGCCCACAAAACCATCAATACTACTGCGATCGTCCATAACATAAAAATCTCCTTTTTAAAGAGCCCGAGTTCAAGAATTTTCAAAAACTCGGCCCATCAATATCATTTATTTTTTATAGTAAATCATGATGACAGCCTGCGAAGCTTTGCCTTTTAAACCAAAAAGGCCAGTTTGATCTGAACCCGTGGGTGCAGCTCCTGAGTTTTCTAATATATTTTTGGTTTTGGCACCTGGAGTCTTCAACATATTCTGAATTCCAGTAGGACGCTCTGCCATATTAATAGTGCTAACATCGGATACATTGAGAGATTGTTTCAAATAAGATTGAACACTTTCGGCCCGTTTTTCAGCCAAGTCAATTTGACTTCCAGCCAAGGCAACACCTTTTGGCGGATATTCCTGATCGGCCCATGCAGCGACTCTGACTTCTTTAATTTCACCTTTTTTGCCAGCCGCAGAGATGGCTTCTTGCAATTCTTTTTTCGCGCCATCAGATAAGTCCACCGACTCTTTTGAAAAACTAATTTCTGCTACAGTAGCAGCCCCTGCACGAGAAGCGGCTTTCCGGGTTTCAGAATTGACCGATGCGCTTGCAAAATCAATAGAACCGATAAGTCCGACCATACTTAATGATGCAATGACCAACCATCTTGAATTATTTTTATTTTGTTTCATAAGACTCTCCATTTATAAGTAAAAATTAAAGATTAACTGCAAGACCCAAAGCCGCACTCAAATCCGAACGATAAACGCTTGCGTTATTAAACACACTGTCAATTGATCTGCTGTAGTCAGCCTCTAACAATAAATCAGTTGCTGGGCTAAGATTGAATTTGATTCCTAATCCACCCAAGAAAGCCGTTTCCCAAGACCTTGCGCCAATCTGTGTTGTTGGCGTCACGTACATGGTGTTATCCCTATCATCTACAGACCTAAATTCTTTGGTCTTTAGGTGAACCGCTTAAGTCCTTTTTGTCTTTCGGCATGTATTCTTTTGCGTCAACATTTTGCTCTTCAGGATGACGTTGAGAATCAATGTCTTTTTTCTTATCTGTACGATCCTGGTTGTCAAATTTGTATTGATTCGTTTCTGCACCTTGTGTGGCTTTGGTGCCTTGATCTTCTGTGGGTTTTCCACCTGCATTTTTATCTTGCTGATTGTAGGCTTTGACTGGTGATTCGGGACGACCATTTTTTTTCGTAGTATCTTCTTTTTTGGGATTCATAAATTCTCCTTTTTTATTTTTTCCTAAATTTTCAGTTTTCCAAATCTGGCCAATTGCAATATCGCGACCATACGTTATTCAGAGCTCTAATGATTTGGACAGACCCGCTGAGGCATTTTACCTCATTTTGATGAGCTTTGAGGCGCCATCGATGACCGATTTCGCCCCACGGCACCACCCAATTTCATCAAAGGGAGCCACCTGATTTCATCGAAGGGATCCACTTGTGTT
>MEPT01000118.1:17393-17781 GCA_001769925.1 Bdellovibrionales bacterium RBG_16_40_8 | reverse complement strand
GTTAGCGACAAGTTAACCCCATGATGTTGGCGTTTTCACCACGGAGGTGAGGATGGCAACAGTGAAGGTATCGATCGCAATGCAGAAGCAAATTTTTGAACTTTATAATAGAGGATACTCGGCACGCAAGATCGCTAAGACTTTGAAGATTAGTCGCCGCACGATCAAACGCGTGATTGGTCGCGGCGATATTGTGACCATGGGGGCGTCACCCCCGGAATGGGCGAAGTCGATTGATTGGGAAAAAATTAGGCTCAAGGTCTCGCGCGGGGTGCAAATGAATATTCTGGCCACTGAACATGCTGGCGACAAGATCAGCTACGTGCAGTTCTGGCGACAGTTTTATAAAAAATATCCTGCAGTGCCAACGGCGACAATGCGCCTTGAT
>MEPT01000118.1:17112-17377 GCA_001769925.1 Bdellovibrionales bacterium RBG_16_40_8 | reverse complement strand
AAACATTTTTTGATTACGCTGAAGGTATCGACATTGTTAACCGCGAGACTGGCGAGATAAAAAGGACATCACTTTTTTGTGGTGTCATGGCGATGAGTTCAATGACTTATGGTGAGTTTACTTTGACGCAGAAGCGTGACGAGTTGACGCGCTCTATGGAGAATGCCTTTCGGTATTTTGGTGGTGTGACCCCGATGTGAATCCTGCGTTTGTGGATTTTGCGAATCATTGGGGGTTTGCCGTGATCCCGGCGCGGCCATATCGG
>MEPT01000118.1:16728-17072 GCA_001769925.1 Bdellovibrionales bacterium RBG_16_40_8 | reverse complement strand
GTTATGCAGAGACAGTTTTTTCAAGAAGTGCGCGACAAGAAATTTTATTCTGTACCGTACAACTTCGTGGGTCGCGAGGTGCGAGTCAAAATCACGGCGAAACTCATTGAGATTTTTGACCAAGATTTAAACTCACTGGCAGCACATGCGCGACTTTTTGGCAAAGAGATTTATTCAACCGATAAACGGCACTACCCCGAGGAGAAAGTGGCTTTGACACAGTTTTCGTGACCTACTTGAAGCTTGATGAGCACGACTCAGGGTTTTCACTTCACGCCGGAGTCTCTTGTAAAAAAGGCGAGCGAAAAAAACTTGAGCACCTGTGCCGCTACATCGCAAGACCC
>MEPT01000118.1:14549-16609 GCA_001769925.1 Bdellovibrionales bacterium RBG_16_40_8 | reverse complement strand
TCTGGCCTCACTTGTGCCGAGGCCACGGGTGAACTTGTCTCGCTACCACGGTCTCTTTGCCCCACACGCCAAATACAGAAAACTTATTACGCCAAAACCGACGACGACTCAGGTTTTAGCGGCGCAGAAAAGTGATGAGCAAAATCAGAGTCATTGCCGCCATCTTAGACCCCAAAGTAATTGCGAAAATTCTGGGCCACCGCTGTTTGAGACTTATGAAAAATTTCATGAGCCCCTAAGAGCTAAAAATGCGGGTCAATATTTTATGACTACGATGAAGCTAAATGGTTTAATTTTCATATTGCTACCGGCGGAGGGTTGGGTGAGCTTGAAATAAGACAGTCTGAAGTTAGAAAAAATTGTATTGGACTCGCGGATAACTTAGCTAACGTAAATAGGCAGGCTGTCAGATATGCCATGATTTATAGGTGATTGAAACAAGCAGAGTAGCCATGTTCTACTAATTATCTTAGATATTCAAAGTGAAATATAAGGAAAATGCCAGAGTTTAGAAATACATTTCTGATTGTTTTCTCAACGTTTGAGTTTCTCCCCAGTCGAGGAGAAGGATCTTTGGTGAAAGGCATTTACAGGTGAAATATTGTAATCATTGATTTTTTGAATATTTTCAGATAAGGAGCTCCTCGTGTGATTCTAAGCACAGCCTCTTATCCATAGTTTGTTTATCATTAATCATTAAAACGGGATGAATGATGAATCCAAAAGCCAAAACATCACTATACGGAGGTAAACACGTAATGAGAAAGTTAAACAATTTCGTCGGAGTATTAACAATCATAGTCATTTTTTGCTCATTTTTTATAGCAGAGGACGCCTACTCTGCTACTTACCATGTTTCAGGCAGCGGCAACAATTCTGGCGGCTTAACGTGGTCTTCTGCATGGAACGACATCAATCAGATAACAGGCTTGACCGCCGGAGATACGGTATATATCGCAGCCGGTAATTACAAAGGAACTTATACTTTTGCGGCATCCGGGTCGAGCGGGAGTCCCATAACAATTAAAAGGGCCACCACGTCAGAGAATGGGGCTGATACTGGTTGGAACAACGGGTATGACGGTACTGTTACTATCACCGGCTCGGCTGGTGCAACCATCTTCACTGTGAGCGGAATGAACAATCTGGTGATTGACGGGACAGATAACACTAAATTTGTTCTTAATGGGAACTCATCTGCAATTTACGGTGTGTTTGGAAATGGATTATCCACCCACAGTATTGTCATAAGAAACATTACCGCCCATCACTTTCTAAATACAGGTATTAACTTCGGGTTATCAAGTGGATTTGGTAATAATGTCGAGGTCACAAATTGTGAACTATATAAAAATGGCGACGGGGTAAGCCATGAAACGGATGGCAGCATTATCCTACTGTATGCCAAGTCTCTTGGATATGGCAGAAACAAGATACACGACAACTCCATCCATGATGGGTGCATAACAGCAAATCTGGCTGCCTGTGATCTAATGACAGGCAACATTAATTACACAGACATCTATAACAACCATTTTAATTCTGGCTGGACAACGACAAGTTCTTCTGACATGACGCAGATCAACGGTGTCTATAATAACATTTATAATAATATCTACGAAACAACGGGGAATAACCAAAATATCTTCATTTTTACTAACTGGAACTCAACAGCGTACCCCCATCATAATTATATTTACAATAATCTGTTTTATAAGCCATCGTCAGATATTGGAAACGGGGCAATCTCTTTAGTTTCTTATGACAAAGGACAGATAAGCGATATATATGTATACAATAATACATTTTATGGTCACAGATGGAGCGTTTATCTTAATAAGGACGGCACGGTATTAATTACTAACATTGTATTCAAAAACAATGTTTTCTGGCCCGATGCAGTTCAACATCGTCATATTATGGATAATGCTAGTGTGTTTGCCTCTGGCCAGCTAATCCTTGACCACAACTATTATTATACAGGAGGTTCCCCTTACGTCCTATACAAGGGGTCGGGAAATCTTACTGTCGAAGGTTTGCAATCACTTGGGTCAGAGCTG
>MEPT01000118.1:13689-14522 GCA_001769925.1 Bdellovibrionales bacterium RBG_16_40_8 | reverse complement strand
TTCAAATGTAGATAGTGTAAATGGATTTTATCTTACTTCAAAATCTCCTTCTCCGCTAATTGGGGGGGGGTATGATTTTTCAAATATTTTTAATTATGACAAGAATGGAAATACAAGACTATCCGGAAAATGGGACTTGGGACCATATAACAGATCAACAGGGGTGACACCAGCACCCCCGGGTAATCTTAGGATGTTCTAAATGAAATTCCCTGCCTCTTAGGCGATTTTTTTAGGCATAGCCTACTTGCCGAGGTGAGAAATAAATCAAAATCGTTTTTCTCAACTCTGGCATTTTTCGAACACTACACCTGATATCTAAGCAAAATCGAGGCGAAAAGTAATGATAACTACTCCGGACAAGGTAGAGTTTTTAATTGTGCAAAACGATCCAGTCCAATACAATGCTAAAGATCATCCACGCATGTTTTATGCCGATAAAAATTTCAGTGTGCTAAAAATTCAGTGTACGCGTCGCAGCAAACTTGTTAGATCAATCTCAATATATTTTGCCTAGTACATGACTGAAAGGATTTAAATGAAACAACGTTTAAAGAAGATGATCCCATGTCTTTTACTAATACCTATAACTTTTTTGGTCACTGTTGTTTTTTTTCAAAATTGTGGAGAAGGGTTTAAATCAGCTGGCAATCTTGGCTCTGAAGACCCTACGACCCCGCAAGGAGCTTGTAAAAATAAGACGATGTTAACTTGGGATGCCCCAACAACAAATACAGATGGCTCCCCACTTACAGATCTTGCTGGTTATAAAATATATTATGGCGATAGTTCAGGGCAGTACTCAAGTACAGTACCAGTTAATGCCCCCAGTG
>MEPT01000118.1:7986-13680 GCA_001769925.1 Bdellovibrionales bacterium RBG_16_40_8 | reverse complement strand
ACCAAATAGATGATATATCTCAAGGGGAACATTATTTTGCGATGACAGCGTTAAATACATCAGGAATTGAGAGTGCTTATTCAAATGAAGTACATCGATTAATAGAATGTGGAGAATCAGCAGTTATAACATTTGGCACAGGTTTACCAAGTGTTGCCTATGTGAAAAAAAATGAAGGTATAAGAAAATGACGGCGCAATTAACGAGTATAATATTTGTACTAGCTAATGTGTTGGTTACGCCATGTTTTGCGGCGCAAATGTTGACTTGGGATGCTCCTACAACAAATACAAATGGCACTCCTCTTAATATGAATATTGTGAAGGGTTACCGAATTGGTTACGAAATATTGGCAGAAAATGATCCTTGTCAGGCGCCTAACCGACCAATCAGGTATTGGGTGGATGTTGGTAATATTACAAGTATGGACTTACATGAAGACCCAAACTTTCAAATTGGAGTGAGATATTTTTTTACTGTTATAGCTTATACAGATAGGCCAGAGTCAAATATATGGGGAGTTGTGCAAAGTGAAGCATCAAACGCCGCATGTAAAACCATTCGGGGGGCGCCTAAAGTTGAGCTTGATCAGGAAGATGGTGACGAACACTCTACTTCGAATTATAAAAGAACAGATCGTTCAGACGACGAGGATGAGGTTATTGCGCTTGGCTCTGTTTTTGCAGGAGAAAGTGATACTCCTCTTGATGATCCTAATGATTCGGAGGACAATAAAATAGCAGCTAATCAAGGTGCGCTAGCCACTAGATCAAAAAAAACTGATCTAGTTCAGAACAGAAATAAATCAAGTAACACTGAATATGTGAGCATCGGCCAAAACAAAGTAAAATCTGCAAAAAAAATTGAGCTTAAGGATTCGTTGGCCGTTGTCCCAAATAATAAGCAATATTTTCGTAAACAGTCCGACGCTGCCACATCTATTACTATAGAAAGTTACAAAAAAATATCTAGTTCTAGACTAAAAATATTTATATTCAGTTTAGTGTCTACACTATTACTATTTTTCTTTCTTACTAACTACGATCTTATTTTTGATACAAAAAAGAGATGAACGAAGTTTCATTTATATAGGTTCAAGGCCCAAAACAATAAGTCACTAACCTTGTTGTTTTATCCCAATTCACTCTCACGGCTTTTACTTTTGCCGCACGCGCACCTTGAATGTCGTATTCATGGTCTCCGACCATCAGAACATCGTCTCCGTGGGAGCGAGAATCAATGAGAATCTTTAAAAGTCCGTCAGGGTGAGGTTTATTTTTCTGTCAAGAAACCTATGGTTTGCGATGAAATCGTCGATCAAAATCGAGCCAAAGTAAAAATATCAGAAATTGATGCTTGTTTTTATGTTCTTCGCAATATTCACTATCGTGAGTTGTCGCGCCTTATGAAAAATACAACTGAGACTATCGATACAGCCACTGCGAACTTTTCGTAGAGGTTCAGCACTATTTCTCTAAGATCATAGCTCAATGAGGCCGTATTAAAAACGACCAATCTTTTGACAACTCTATTTTGTTTACAGGGGCTCTTTTAAATTACAGTTTGATCGATTAAACTGACGACTTATTTAGGAAATCGTTTAACGTCAATTTCTTGTGAGGATTTCTATGAAACCTACCCATTTCCCTATAACTCTGATCGCTACCTGTGCCCTAGCTATCTGCGCCACGACCCCAGAACTTGCGCTGGCGGCCCAAAAATATCTGAACTGCGACATCACTACGATCGGTGGAGCCTCATCGGGTCTATCTAATAACGTCAGCATACTGGGACAATCTCAACGCCTCTTAAAGGAAAGTGGATCGCGTCTGAACTCGGCAAAAATCTCCGCTTCAGATGGGACAATGAGCTATTCGGTCGAATACCTAGCCTTCGGTAATGGGACTGGTCACTTTATGGCACAGATCAACAATCTATCAACGCACATGTCTGCATCCCTTAATGGGATAGTTATGATCGAGGGTGAATACGGAATCACGAGCATAGATCTATATCCCAAACATGAAGGAACACCTGGCCGCCACGGTTTAGCTGCATTAAGCTGCTCTGTCCGGCCCTATTCTGTTTTCTCCATCAATTAGTAAAATACGCGCGACACGCGGCCTGCCGGAGATAACGGTCATGAAAACAACCCCCAGCAACGCTGAATTTGATTTGAAGTCTCGCTCCTGTGCCGGACGCCACAACAACAATTTTTGTAAATAAAAACCAAGCGAATAAACCAAATTAGGTATATATAATAACAAACATTCAATGGATATCATGATAATTGAAAAAACTATTTGCTTCTTCTGTTCTAAAAATAAAACAGCAATCTGCTGTGATGCTTGCAAATTAGCAAGTTGCAAGCACTGTTCTTATTTTATTGATAAAGATAATTTTGAGTTTATGTCAATGCTTCCGAAAAAGTTAATCAACAAAACATTTTGCCCAGATTGTTATAGCAAAGGTATAAATAAAGAAATTGATGAGTTTCATGATATTTTACGCCGAGCTAAGGCAGTGAATGTTTATAGTAAAAAACAAGGCACCGAAACACGTTTCTTTCGGCGTATTGAAAAACCGGTTAAAGTTGAAAATTACGACGATCGCAACGAAGCTCTGCTGCATCTTACCTTTTTAGCCGCCCAAAAAGGCTTTGATACGGTTGTTGACCTGGATCTCAAATCAAAAAAAGTCAACCTCGATGGAAATTATAAAAAATTAGTATGGAGTGGCACTGCCGTGCCAATAAAAGTAAATGCTTAAGTTCACAGATTTCAATCTTATTGATCCTATTCAAAAAGCCATCAAAGAAGCCGGCTATGAGACTCCGACTCCTATTCAGGAACGAGCGATCCCTCTGGTGTTAGCTGGGCACGATCTGTTGGGTATTGCTCAAACAGGAACGGGTAAAACAGCCGCGTTTTGTCTACCAATTCTAAATATTTTGCACCTGCGACGAGTTCGTCAAGAGCCACGATGCCCGCGAGTTCTTGTTTTGACTCCAACCAGAGAGCTTGCCATTCAGATTCATGAAAATCTTGTTTGTTACGGGCATTTTCTACCACAGAAATATGCTGTGATTTTTGGTGGAGTTGGGCAAGGTCGACAGGTTCAAAGTCTGCGCAATGGGACAGATGTCCTTGTGGCTACCCCGGGGCGACTTCTAGATTTAATCCAGCAACGACATCTTCGACTAGATAAAACCGAGATTTTCGTTCTAGATGAGGCCGATCGCATGTTAGACATGGGATTCATGCGCGATATTAAAAAAATTCTTCCTTTACTCCCGCGTCAACGACACAATCTGTTTTTTTCTGCGACTATGCCTAATGAAATTCAGGTTTTAGCATCTAAAATTTTAGTAAATCCAAAAAAAATCGAAGTCACTCCGCCAGCAACCACGGTTAAACGAACTCGCCAGATGGTGATGTTCGTCGATAAAAAAGACAAATTGAACCTTCTGGTACACTTACTAAAAAATAAGAATTATCATAAATCCCTTGTATTCGTTGAAATGAAGCATGTTGCAAATCGAGTCGCCGAAAAACTTGAGACTAACGGAATAGCCGCCACAGCAATTCATGGCAACAAAAGCCAGGGCGCACGCCAAAGAGCCCTTCAAGACTTTACACAAGGGCGCGTGAAAGTAATGGTAGCAACAGATATTGCGTCACGAGGAATTGATATTGACGGAATTACGCATGTGATTAATTTTGAACTATCAAATGTGGCCGAAAACTATGTTCATCGCATAGGTCGTACAGCTCGCGCGGGCGCGGATGGCATCGCTATTTCGCTCGTAACAGGAGAAGAGAAATCCTATCTCGCAAATATCGAACGTATCATTAAACAAGAACTAGAAGTAATAAGAGACCAGCCCTATCATTCAGAGAGCGCAACAAGAGCCAAAGTAATAGGTGTTGGTAAAGCGAAGGCTCTGATTGAAGGCCGCAGGCCCTTTAAGAAGCGGCATCTGTCAGGCCGATAGGTAAGGAGTAAGTTTACTCGATGAAACTACCCAGTCCTATTCGATTAACACAAACGGTCCAAAAAGGCGGCTGTGCAGCTAAGGTTGCTGCTCTTGAGTTACGTAAAATTTTAGCACAGGTTCGCTTTCCGCCGTCACCACAAGAGTTGATGATTGATATGGGAACATTTGATGATGCGGCTATTTATCGAATCAATACGGATCGCGCATTGGTGCAGACCTTGGATTTCTTTACTCCCATCGTGGATTCTCCTCGACAATTTGGTTGCATCGCTTCTGCTAATGCCCTTAGTGATGTTTATGCAATGGGAGGAAAGCCCGCAACAGCAATGGTGATTTTAGCATTTCCTTTAGCCACCCTCGATAATTCTGTCGCAGTTGAAATTTTACAAGGGGCCTCTGATACGATTGCCGAAGCTGGCGCCGCGCTTGTCGGCGGCCACACGATTGATGATGATACTCTCAAGTTTGGACTTTCAGTAACAGGCTTTGTACACCCGGATTATGTTTGGTCTAATGCTGGGGCAAAGGCAGGCGATGTACTGATTTTGACTAAACCCTTGGGTACCGGAACTTTGACCGCCGCGCTTAAACTGGGTGCGGTCACCGAGTCTCAAATTCAAGATGGCATGGATAGCATGTGTTTATTAAATGACGTTAGCGGCCGACTTCCGCCCGAGCTCGTTCCAGCAATTCATGCTGCAACCGATATCACCGGCTTTGGACTTGCCGGTCATGCCCTCAATTTAGCTAGAGCCAGTGGTGTGAGTCTTCGCATTGAAAGCTCCTCGTTGCCACGATTTGAAAAGACAATGGAGTTTTTGTCCAAGGGGTTCTTAACCAAAGCTCATCGCACAAATGGTGAGTATGTAAAAGATTACATTCGGTTTGAATATGAAGACTCTGTCTTGCCGCAACTAGTTTTTGACCCGCAGACGAGTGGGGGGCTTTTGCTTGCGGTCTCGGCTGATCGAGCGGATCAGATTTTATCTCTACTTTCGCGTCCGTTTGCGTTTGCGCAAAAAATTGGCGTCGTGGTTTCTGCTTCGCCAGAGGCTCTTCTGTTTTCATGAGCAAGTTTATTTCGTCGCAATTTGAATCTTTGTTCGTTGCACCCACGCACTGGATCGATGTTCGAGCTCCAATTGAATTTCTTGCTGGTGCGATTCCTGAGGCTATTAATCTTCCATTGTTGACAGACGAAGAACGCCACATGATTGGTTTGATCTACAAAGAACGAGGTCAGAAGGCCGCTATCGATTTAGGTCATCAATTGGTTAGCGGTGCTGTTCGTGAATCCAGAGTGCAGGCTTGGATTCAGGAGATGAATAAAAACCCTCACGCCGTTATATATTGTTTTCGTGGTGGCCTCCGTTCGCAGCTTGTCCAGAGCTGGTTGAAAGAACAAGGTTTCGACTGCTCAATTATAGAAGGCGGTTACAAGTCCCTGCGACAATTTTTGCTAGAGATTCTCAAGTCACGGGTGGACTCTCTCCAGTTTCGCGTTGTCAGTGGACCTACCGGCTCGGGGAAAACTGCATACCTTCATTCGAGCGGCCAGCCATTTTTGGATCTCGAGGCGTTGGCCAGACACCGAGGATCTGTTTTCGGCGCAATGTCTATGTCACAACCGACTCAAGTTGATTTTGAAAACATGTTGGCTGTGAAGATTTTACGTTTATCGAATTCAACAGAACCCA
>MEPT01000118.1:5913-7960 GCA_001769925.1 Bdellovibrionales bacterium RBG_16_40_8 | reverse complement strand
AGCTCAAGTGGCTGCCTAAAACCGTCGAACATCATGGGTGACATTTTCCCTGCGCAATTAAGGTGACACTATCCCTGAAAAATCACAACTATGTTTTAAACACTCGTCTCGGGACTAATAATGACCCACAAAAGTTTGACGAATTTCGCCGCGCCGTTCGAACGATCTCACGTAAATTAGGTGGTTTGCGCGCACAGGAGATTTTACAAGATCTTGATTTTTCGCAGAAAGAGTTTGAGGCCAATCGATCGTTTGAATCTAATCGCACTTGGATTCGCAAACTCTTGCTCTGGTATTATGATCCGCTCTACAAATGTGAATATAAGATGGGGATACAGCCATGCAACAACGTAAAATCATAATCGTTGGTGGTGGGGCAGCCGGTTTTTTTGCGGCCATCAATGCGGCTGAACTCGCAAAAGCCAGTAATAAATCTGTTGATATTCAAATTATCGAATCTTCTAGTAGTGTTTTAAAAAAAATACGAATTTCTGGTGGCGGGTATTTCATAAAGTGCTTTGCTTACACTCCAGCATATATGTTAAAAAATTATTTCGACAGGCCGCGAGAATTGGATGGTGAGCCGGTGCTTTTAGTTCTTCGTGAGTTTTCAGGTGCTGAACCAAATAGATCTTCAAGTTCACCGCTACCGATGCCGTTATTTGATGAGCTTTTGTCACATCCTTTAATCGCTTTACAAAAATGCGAAGATTGAAAAGCTTTAGTTAATTTTTCACGAAAATACACTGCCATCGCTGTTTGATCAAAGTTATCTTCAAGACGGTTTAGGGCTGTTTCAAGCCTTTCATTATCAAATTTTATGTCGGCAAACTTACTGTCAAGCCTCAAGCCGTCAACAGCAATTTGTAAATCGTTAACTTTGTAATTAGCATCTTTTAAAACTTTATCACCTACTTTACCTAATTGTTTTAGTTCTTTTTCAATCTTTTTATTCTCTTCTTCATAGCCTTCTCTTCTTATGCTTTTAGCTCAAGAGAACCTTTTATACAAAATCCCATACAAAACCGATGCAGCCAGTCTTTACGGTGCACCGTCGGAAGATTGTGTAAGAGTTTAATCTGTGGCAAGGTCAAAAGAGCTTGAACAACCTTTTTGAAAGAAATAGCAGTTAATAATGGAAAAAATGAAACCGTTCGTATTTATCTGCGTCCTGATTATGTCAGTGGCACTTTGCCAACAAATCGTGTCTCTATCTAATGAGAACCAAGTTCGCAAGCAGGATTACGCCGAAATTAACAACATCAAGTACGGTCTTTTTAGCATCAACCAATGGAAAGAACAACTTTCCGACATTATCAACGACGAAATCGGCGAGCTGGACATTCGTGATAATGAAAAACAGCTGAAACCACTTCTTGAAATTCAATTGAATGAACTCATTGATAACGTCGATAAAAAGATCAGAAAAAAGAATAAACAAACCGTAAAAGGAAAATTCAAGCAGGCCTTCATAAATACCTTTGTCGACATTAAAGACATCAAAGAAGGCATTCCACAATACGCCGAAGCGATAATGAAGATTATGGAAAAGCCTAAGAACAAACGCAGCCTGAAGGGTCTTCTTTCAGATAAAGTTGAAAAGTATTTTGACAAGACTTTCGAAAAGCAAGATCTGTCACGAATTCATTTAATTATGCAAAGAAACGGAACCGCTGATATCCCGAGCACTCAGCTTAAGATTGATCAAGATATGCCGGTAGCCCAAAAGCATATTTTTGTACTGACTTGGATACTCATCGGTTTTGCGATTTTGCTTTTTGCTATTGCGGGGATCGGACATGAAGACCTGCCTAGCTCACAGTATATTATCTTGGTTGCGATGTTGTTTCTATTGTTAGTTGCTGGGGTCACAACTCCGATGATTGATCTTGAGGCCAAGATATCCGAGATGAGCTTTGTGTTGTTTGATCATCCCGTAAAGTTTTTAAATCAAGTTTTGTACTTTCAAACCAAGAGCGTTTTGGACGTCTTTTGGATTATGATCACCAACGATGATATCCAGATGAAACTGGTCGGCGTTTTGATG
>MEPT01000118.1:3353-5906 GCA_001769925.1 Bdellovibrionales bacterium RBG_16_40_8 | reverse complement strand
TCAGCGTCATATTTCCAGTTTTAAAACTGCTTTCATCCGTAGGATATTTTTACAACCGCTGGAACGCGCGCAAAAGCAAATGGGTCCTGTTTTTGGTCTTAAAGTCCGGCAAATGGTCGATGACCGACGTCATGATCATTGCCATTTTCATGGCTTACATCGGTTTTAACGGCATTATTGGAAGTCAGTTTGGGATATTGCATTCCGCTGAACAGGAGATCGTCCTCCTAACGACAAATGGCACTTCGCTGCAGCCCGGTTTCTACTTATTTTTGAGCTATACAATTTTGGGTTTATTTTTATCAGAGTTTTTGTCTCGCAAGAGCAATGGCCACGAGCAATAGTTGCATTGAGTGGTCTTTTATTTTTTCTAAAAAGCACTCTAGATCAGTTGGGTCCCAAAAATCCGCTTGATACCTTTGCTTTAAAACTCCTGGCAGGTCTGTAATACCAGTTCTAGGTATCTCATTTTGAATTTCGGCTGCACTAACGATGCGTTTAAAAAGCGCATAGCTTGACAGTTGGTGCGCCAGAGAGGACTTGAACCTCCATGCCTCTCGGCGTACGCCCCTCAAGCTAGCGTTTATACCAATTGTGAAAATAGATATAGCGGGGAGTCCGAAAAAGACAACTAAATTATTGAAAACACATAGATTTTGTGTTTAGCGTTGCGCCACTAATACAAGTTTTATCAACTAGACTTGAGCCGGGTAAACCAACTCGCAAAATAAAGCTTTCGCCAATATGGTATTTATGTTATATTTGTGAATAAGGGTATATAAGCTATTTGAGCCATGTACCTTTATGAAAGGATTGGCTTTGGAAATCGTCATCACACAATGGGCTTTGGATTCATACCTGGAGCTGAAGCACGACAAGACCTTCACCGACCTGGACTACAAGCAGGAGGTCCGTCCTGACGTTTTGCGGTTGAAGACCTATCCCAATGACCCAAAGTTTTCGAACTCGAAATTTTGGTCAATTGCGGAGGCAGGAACGCGCATTCCTGATGGCTATAAAATGAAGTGGCATCAAGTGGGAAATGGCAAGGTTCAGATGCGGCTGCCGGTGGGAATTATGAACGATGCGTATTTGTGTGAGGCTTATGTGAAGGCTGACCCGAAGAAAGAAAAAAGAAGGCTTGAGAAATTTCGAACTCACTTGGAGCTGATTCGTAGGAATCGGTTTACTGAGTGTGGGAGGTTAAAATGAGAGCGCAAAAAATGACCCCAGATTTAAAGGTTGAGTTGATTGAGGTCGGCCACATGATGAATAAATCAGGGCTGCCCCATGAGTTCATCGCGGCCGCCGTTCAGACGGCATTCGGGTTTGAAGGTGTCTATAACCTTATGAAAATGTGGATTGATGAAAGTGATCAAAAAGAGCGGGATGAAATCGTTGCTGATATTCAAGACCTCATTGACGACTGTGCTCAGAAAGAAAAAGTTGAAGGGGTCTATATCCGCTTCGACGATCTTGAGACCATTGCGAAAGATGTTCGCGGTTTTAAAGACAACCTACGGGTAGCCATTGATAAAAATGGTGGGATCAAGAAATTAGCGGAGTTGACTGGGATTCCGCAGCCATCACTTTCTCGATTTTTCGGTAGCGCCACGATGCCTAGGCGGACGACTTTACTGAAAATTGCTCGCGCTTTGAATCTCAGTCAGATTGAAATTGCAACTGAGTGGTCGCGGTAGATTTATAAGGGTCCACACTCCACGGATATTTCCTCATAGCCGTTTTTTGGCTCAATTTTAGGTATGGTTCTTCCATTATATAAATACATGGAGAATTCCTAATGTTGGTGAGCAACCTATTGATGCCCATTGTATTATCTTTGTTCGGCTGCATGACAATTTTGCGCGCGCAGGAAATCCCATCATTTTCGACAGCTCAGGACCAATACCTTTATTTTGATCAAAACTTCAATGTTGTCCAACGGCTTCGTACCGAAGAAAAGCGACAGGAAAATCTTATGTCGGAGGCGGACAAGGCGCTTGTTGCTGTTAACCTTTATGAAGCGGATATCAAGACTCTCTCGGAGCAAGTCTATCTTTCAAGATTTATTGAAGAGTCAGACGCCAAAAGAATAATGACTGACGACGGGAAATTATTGATCCCCGCGCTTGAATCTGACCGGGCTATGAATTTGCTAATGCGAGCGCGGTTTGGAGTCCCAATATATAAGACGACTGGTAGAAAGACATTGAGTCGCGCGACTTATTTCATCGAACCTGTGGGCACAACAGGGGGCTTCTTTGCTAAATTTGCACCTCATGTGCCAGGGGTTGATCAGAAGCTTAAACGCGAAGTTCTTGTTAACGATTTTATCAAAACCCAGTTGGATCAACTTCCGGCCAATATGAGAAATCTCATGATGGATTCTTTTGCAGCTGTGAATCTCTCGGTCTTGGGGATGCCATTTTCATTGGCCTACCGCTCGGCAGATCGAATTTTGAATCACGATAATAGCACTCGGGTTTACCCCGGCCATGGCCTTTTGGGTTGTGAGGAATGTGTTCGTGATTATGCCGTGAAGTGGTCAGGACT
>MEPT01000118.1:545-3327 GCA_001769925.1 Bdellovibrionales bacterium RBG_16_40_8 | reverse complement strand
TGGAAGCAGGAAGAGTATTTGCCGAAACTCGCTAAATACCTTGCGTATGCACACCATGTACTTGGGGTTTCCTTTGAGGCTCACACACAAAATATCGTTCTTGAAGTAGATCAGCAGACTGGCAAGATCAAAAATTTGTATTTTAGGGATTTCGCTGATGTGCTATTAAACCCAATTCCGCTTTTGAGCGAAAATAGATTTCCCGAAAATATTGACTGGCAAAAGGTAAAGCTTATCTCCATCCATCCTAATTATTTTTCTGATCCAAGCACGCAGATGGCCAAAGATATTTGGTATCATGTTTCTCTCTATGCAGGTCAGGCAATTACCAGTCATCTGACAGGCTTTCAGCGCCAGCAGCGACATCTTTTGACATTCCTCAAGGCTTATATCGCAGAAACTGAGAAAATTTTAGGTCAGCCCGTTCCACTCTCAACGGATTCGCTTCGAGTTATTGATGGTCTCGAAAGCCGATCTGGGCGCGGGGATTTTTATAGTGGCGAACTTCAGGAGAGGTCACCTCTTAGAAATGCAATGGCGTCCGTTTTGAAGCCCATACTTGAATTTTCGCACAAAATAAAAGTAGAGAAGATTGAAGGAGAGATTCGGCAAAGCATACAAGACCAGGATGTGAACAAACTTAAAAAGGCTTTTTTTAAGTCGATGGTTGCTCAGCGGGTAATTTTTATGAGCCGGGACGCAAGGGATCAAATGGTTGGTCAAGACACGCGCTTAAGTTGGCTTAAATCGACTATTCAGGCATTTATTGGTTTTGGTTTCGCGCGAAAAATAGCGGGAGATGATGTCATTTTTAAGGTTTATCAAAACCGAATTTGGGCGATAGATAGAGCCACCGATAAGCCTCTGGCCGCAACTGTCGACGTATATGAAGAAAAAAGTGGTTGGCTTGAAAAGGTCACGAACTTAGCCCGCAGGGCATCAGGTGGAATCATGCGTTGTAGTGAGCTTTTGGGAGGGCCTCTGGTCAAATGAAAAAGTTTGCTCACATTTATTTTATATTCTCTCTGCTTTTGGCCGGCATTGGCGCTGAGGCGCAACTACGATGTGCAGACCTCCTTGCTGGCAGGCCTCTGGCAAAGCCATCGGTGCAACAGCTAGCAGAGGTTCGTGATCTTAGAACATTTGGTCAGGCAATGACGGAAGGGATGCTTCTTCGCCCCGATCAAGTGGATCTGTTTGAAATATACCGAAAGATTTTCTTTGGTGATCCCAATACATCAGTCAACGATGCAACATTAAAAACTGTAACTGACACTTTAAAGCAGCATCCTGAATTGGCTAAACCGCACTTTCAGGAATATGTGATCGAATCCGTACAAAAAGTCTACGAGACTCCGGAGGCATTGGCGAAGCATCTCAAGTCGCAAAATGCTAATGCTGGACAGGTGAGATCGAATTTGCTTCAGGTTGAAGCCAATCTAGGGTTTTGGAAAAAACTTGTGGGATATGAAGATCTGGCTATGCCTGAAAATCTTTCGAAGGATCAAAAAAGACTATTTCAGGAACAATTGAAAACAAGATTTTTAAGATACCTTGATCGTATCATTTCAAAAGAAAATCGCGATCTTCTTAAGGATGAGAAAGCTGACTATAAACTAAAAATCAAGGCGCTTTTTGGTGTTTTAAAGCGAATGTCTGATCACATGGAAAGGCGAGGTCGTGACAATAAAGCACTTCGTCAAGCGATGATAGATTTGGTTGCAACTACTGGGTTTAACAATCAAGCGACTCAGGGGTTATTAAAAAGCAAGAATGCTCTCTATAAAATCGAAGGTCTCAAAAAAGTTCTTGATGAGCGAGATGCGATGGCAATGGAGTTGGGTTTTGCCGGCCACTTTGAAGAAATGCTACGTGTTTTAAAAATCGACTCACCTTCTCTCTCAAATAAATCCATAGATGACACCCAATTGCTAGGGTCCTTGGAAAGAGATGTGCTGGCTGGCCCATTTCAAACTCTGCCAAGTGAAAAAATACGCGTGAGATCACTATCCATTCAAGAGTCACCGTTCAGGTCCTGCCTTGGCGGATCGGATTGTTCAAGTCGAACATATTTTACTAAGGCGCTTGATCCCAACTTTAATTATTTCACGATGACAGATGTCGAGAATCATTCTTCGGGTCATGTTACTGTAGTGTTAGGGACCGCCAAAGATCAAGGTGGCCGGGAATACAGAGTGGCTTTTGTAGATAAGCTTCAAAATGTGCCTATCAAATGATCCAGAACTTTTTAGAGGCCGTGAGACTGTCTCTTGCCGAAAAAGGATATTTGCTTGGAGTGCCTGAAAATGTTGGAGATCATAATGGTCTGTCAAATATGGACACGACCAGACACTTTGTAATGAATGAAGTTCTGCCAAGGCTTACGACTGCAACCTTAACGGATTTTACTCCTCATCCCAATCAATATAAATTTGAGAACACATACTCTCGCGCTTATAGCAAACTCCCAGTTAAGCCCTTTGAATTTAAAGATGTAACCGGCGATACCGAGATTCACCCTGGTCAATCGTATGAGCCGCGTCTTGCGGCGGCTAGCCTCAACAAACAAAAACTTGTTCAAGACCTTATCGACCTAAGAGCGTCGTCTCAAGAGCAAGATGTACTGAAGTACATAGCCAGTGGCCAGATCATCGGTCAGCTCGAAAAATTAGGACTATTTTCCCAAAAAGAATTTTTGAGCGATCTGGTAAGAATATCAAATGATTTGAATCGTAGCTTTCAAATTCGTAGACATGCGTTCGTTGAAATTTTGTTGATAAGT
>MEPT01000118.1:262-487 GCA_001769925.1 Bdellovibrionales bacterium RBG_16_40_8 | reverse complement strand
AGAGAACGCAGGTAATTTCAGAGGTCAAACAGTGGTTTAAATCGTCAGATAAAAGAAAAAAGCAATTTGCGGACGGTATATTTGATAAATGGTTTAGTGCTGCTCGAACGGGTAATGAGACGCTTGCGAGTGGACTTATTTCGCTACGTCTGGTCGAGATTAATCAGAAGAACCAAATGGGATATACGGCGCTTATGGTGGCTGCGCAAAATCATCAGGTAAGGA
>MEPT01000118.1:0-114 GCA_001769925.1 Bdellovibrionales bacterium RBG_16_40_8 | reverse complement strand
TAATATTGACGCTGTGGCTAGAGTTGTGAAGTTGCACGATCTTTTGGATAAAGATTCTTAGTTTAAATTGTACATCGATATTTTGGATATTTTAAAAAAATCACCCCTGCCTTT
>MEPT01000117.1:11824-16858 GCA_001769925.1 Bdellovibrionales bacterium RBG_16_40_8 | reverse complement strand
CTGGCACCGGCTCTACTTTACCGCAAACGCACTCACAAGTTTATCCGTATACAGCTGGCGCTAAGTTACGTGCCGTAGCTCTTGGTGGCACTATGAAATGGGATACCGGAAAAATTGCTTACACTACTCCTAGTGGGACAGCTTATACGTCTAATCTTCAGACTATTTACGCTCAATCAGTAGTCAAAGAAGTTACGGGCGATATTGCTCGGCGCAAAATAGTTGATGAGAATAAGTGCGCCAACTGTCACGAACAGCTTTCAATGCATGGTGGGAATCGCATTTATCAACCAATGATTTGCTCTATGTGCCATAACTCTGGTTTTAGCAACACAGGAAAAAATTACGATTCAGATAATCCGATAGAAAGTATGCAATTTAATAATATAGTTCACGGCGTTCACGGCGCAGAAAAGCGTGATACTCCGCTTTACTTTGCGACGGGAACAACTTTGTATTCATTTACCTCAAGTACATGGAGTTCGTCGTTATTAACTACCTTTGACAACTTTCTCAATGCTAGTAATGGGGTAACTTGGAGTAAAGACAGTACAGTTTCACCAGTTGCGCTTACTAAAAATACTACGCTGATTACTTTTCCAGGTAAGCCGCAAAATTGCTTAAGTTGTCATATTGGATCAACTAGTTCTGACTACGCCACTTATGGCATACAGGCTATTCCCTCATCGGCGTTAGAAGCTACCAAAGAGATTGCTCCAGATACCGGTGGCGGTGCAGCAGCTGGAAGTCGCGATTCATATTCTTACGGTAGATATACCTATCCTCATAATGACGATATCACGACTAAGCCGATTGCAGCGACTTGCATGGGATGCCACAACGGAACTATGGCATTAGTGCACATGGAGCAAAATGGCGCCAAGGTAATGACAGCTAGAAATGCAACGCAAGTAGGTGGCGCAGAATCCTGTGTTATTTGTCATGGTTCAGGTAGGTTAGCTGACGCCGATTTAAAACACAGAGTTAAATCGTCTAAGCCGGGGCTATAATGATCTATTTTATAACCGCGATAATTATGTTTTCAGCTATTGGTTGCACCAAAGTGGTTGAAGATTCTACTCCAGCTGTTGAGTGGGATAATGGGCACCCATCGGCATCGGTGAAAAATTGTGCTGTCTGCCACCAGAACACAAGGCCTACAAGCTCTGTTGCCAAGGTTATGCCAACCAGTAGTGGGCGAAACTATACAATTCATTTTCATAATATCAAACCCACTGGCTTTAAAGAGGATCCAGGAATTTATAATGATTGCAGTACCTGTCATACCCACGCGGCAGGATGGAGCGCTGGTAATTTTGGGCCCATCGGCTCGCCTCATTTGACAGACTCACTAGGAACTCAAGTGACTAGATGTGTGGACTGTCACGATTACCCAGCAGATTTTTGGTATTCAGAGCACACTATGGCGCAAAGTAATAACTACGACTGTAGCGCTTGTCATTTGCTGCCAGGCCAAGTTGGGGGAACACAACCCGGCGGCTTTGGTAGTCAGTAATTAAGCTTTTGCATCGGCAAAAGTCGAAGCTCCCACTTTTTATCTTTCTCGCAGAGAAGAGTAAAATTATAGATTTCACCCCATAGGCTGGGATTCAGCGCCCTGCAACTCTCGGGCACATTAACGTTCATGTATAAGGGCGCCGTTATGCCTGTTTGATCGCCAATAATCAAATAAGCACTTTTTTGAAAAATTTGACCAGCGTCTATATAAAGTGCTGGCAAGTTCTTTTCTGCATGAAACCAAATTGGGTAACCTCTTTCTAAAAATGTATTGCCTGGTAAAAAAGAAGAAACATAAAACGGCATGGTATAATTTTTTACTTTGCCATTATTTTCAACAGAAAAAAGCTTTTCACTAATTGTTTGAATAAATGAGTATCTTACGTCTTTGTCTAAATAATCACCGGCATACATTTTAAAATCTTCAGATATATCTTCTCCTTGAATGCGGGTAAGGTGACTAGTTGTGCCGTCTGCAGCAAGTGAAAGCTTGTCCCACATAGTACTTTGTTGTGGCCCAATTAACGTTGTTTCTTTGTTTTTTAAATCTTGTAAATTGATAGTGCGACTTAGTTGATAGCCATCAATAACAAGACCTGATGTATTAAGTGGTGACCACTGCCAATTAAGTTTTCCATCAGAATCAAAAGTCATGATCACAAGCGAGGCTGTGCGCTGATAATCAAGGCCTACTGAAACAATTAGTCTAATTTGATTTTTTCTCAAATCATCTTCAGTTTGCGGCATAATGTGTAACAAACGAATATCAGCAAAAGAACGGAGTTTTAATTTTTTCTTCCAAAACTTCATAAAAGCTGGGCTATCTACAATATGTGTAGTTAAAGTGGCTTCGCCCTTATCTGTAAGCGAGTCACTTGGTGCAAAATAGTAAAGATGATTAGCGGCTTCAAATATTTTTGGTAAAAATGGATCTTTAGGTTGATCTATGACGGGTATGGGCCCGACCGCAAAGAAAAAAGGCACGGCATGTTTTTTACCTAAAATATTTTTATAAAGGTACGATAACTCATTTTGACTTTGTAAAACATTTTCAACTTTCAGGATAAAATGAGGCTGCTGCGCAAAAGGTTTTAAGTCATAAGCAAAGTTATAGTATTCAATATTTTCAGAATCTAAATTTTTAATATGCGCAATTGCTTGATACTCAAGAATACCATCGTTATCTAAATCAATAAGAGTAAAGCCTAATAAAAATTTAAGATACGGTATTATAATTGACCCTAATTGCTGCAACTCATTTGCATCAACTGAAAATATATTTATTTTACCAACTTCTTCATTAAGTTCTACATTAAAATACATTGGCATTTCAGGGCGAAAATGCTGTGATTCTAATGATAGTAAATCAGGCTTAGATATATTTGGCGCAGAAATTATTTTAATATCACTATCATTATCTAATTCGCGACTAATGGATAAATGCTGTTTATAGTGAATTTCATCAATTTTAATATCTATAAACACGTCACTACTTTTAGTAACATCTAAAATATTAATCTTAATTGGAAAAATTTTACTTTGCTGTGGATTGAGCGTAACTTGTAAAGGTAAATTTACTGTCACGGCATGATCGGATAGCGAATTAATATTGATTATGCTACTTAACACTGAGCGCGTTGGGTTTAAAACTTGCATATTAAATATGGCCGTTTTATCAGTCATTTTAAAAGTTAAATGATCATTTTCTTTAAATACCGGCAATACTTTTTTCTTTATTGCCCCACTTAGCGCATTTTTAAATGAAATCATTCCGGCAAGAAATGTTTTTGTAGAAGTAACTTGTAGATCTCGAGAAGATGAAATAATTAAATTAAGTATATCAGTTGTTGTGAACTCAGGGTGAGCGGCTTTGAGTATTGCAGCAAGTGCAGAAACGTAAGGGGCTGATTGACTAGTCCCGCTTTTAAGATCATAGCCTGATACAGAAAATAATCTTGGTTCAAGTGCTGTTGGAAAAGAGCTGAGAATATTATCACCAGGGGCAAGCACGTCAACATGCATGCCAAAATTTGAAAATGCAGAAACGCTGCCATCATTATCAATAGATCCGACACAAATTACACCATTTAGCGCACAAGGTAAAATTGGCGCTGAGTGATTATTATTACTGGCAGCTGCAACGACAACAATATTATTATCAATAGCGGCACGAATAGCCTCATGTAGATAATTTTTATCAAGAGCTAGCGGCCAGCCTAAGCTTAAATTTATAACATCAACTCGCATTTGCGTGGCGTATAAAATAGCCTTAGCTAACCTGTCAGTGGTGCCAATAGCATTTGCATTTTTTGAGCCCCTTTGGTTTTCATATTCTTGTCTAAAAACTTTAAGTGGTAAAATTTTAATTTTATTTGCAAGGCCTGCAATGCCAACTTCGTTGTTTATTCGTGCTGCAATTATACCGGCAACATGTGTGCCGTGACCGACATCATCGATTACGCGGCTGCCGTTATTCGTATCGGCGCCGGTAAAATTCCATCCCTTGCAATCGCCTTTGTAACCATTATTGTCTTTATCTTCTTTAGGGTTAAGAGGTAGTTCACCGTTAATACATTCAGAAGAATTTAAATAAATGCTCTCTCTAAGATCGGGGTGAAAGGTATCAACTCCGGTATCAATTACTGCAACGACTACTTCGCGTTTTAACCGACGATCAACGTCTTCGTTAGAGGTAAAATCAATGGCAGCATCTCGTGTGCCAATTTTTCTTAAGAGCGTAATGTCGTCAATGTCTTGGCCTATCACTTGCCCGGTATTTTCTACTGCCCACTGGTAGGGCAAAAGTGGGTCATTACTTAATCTTGAGTGCTCTTTTGATGGTTTAACTGAATATGGATGAATCACATCAGCACTTTCAACTTTTTTAACTAGAGGCTGAGACAGTATTTGCGCAGTAGGGATTTTCGTATTTACTATGTATAATCGTTTAAAATAAGGCGAATTAAATTTATCAAAAAGACGTATTTGACCACCTAAAATATTAGTCATTTTATTGATTTCATAGTGACTTAATGGATGTTTCATTTCGATTAATTTTGTATTGGCGGCGACTTGCAAGGCCCAAGCCCAAAGCAGTATTAAAATGACAAGCCTTTTTAAAAATGTCATTACAAGTTCCTTAATATCCAATAAAAATTAAATTCGCCTTTAGTTATGCCAATGCGGCTTTGTATAGCACTTAAACCGCCACGAGCGTTTTCATCGCGAAAGCGCCCAATAGTATTTGCATAAATGGGCTCTGGTTTATCTGCATTTTCATCGCCATCGCGAAAAGCGGCTAATTGCCCAAAAACATAAAAGTTATCGGTGCTACCAAGTAGCTGAATAAATCTTTGAAATGGCAGAGTCAATTCTAGAGTACTTGCGAATCGTACGCCAAATTTAAGCGCATCTTTAATCTGGCCGCTGGCATAAAATTTATTAAATTTTCTTTTGTCTCTAAGAATTGAAGAGATAATACGGCGTTTTTCGCGATCGATCTGTTCAAGGTCATTA
>MEPT01000117.1:11429-11767 GCA_001769925.1 Bdellovibrionales bacterium RBG_16_40_8 | reverse complement strand
ATATGTGCGAGCTGTAACAAACCTTCTTCGTATAAATACAAATTAACATCTATCGCATAAAGTTGAAAATTTGTGGCAGCATTAAAGCTTTGTGTGTTGTAAACTTCATAACCAAATATCTGATTGATTTCGCTAATTAAATTAAACATTTTTTTTCTATTTACTTTCCAGCCCTTCCAGCGGTAATCGATTTCAAGAAATGGGTCTACCGGAGTCTGCTTAGAATTTTCAGCGAGGATTTCAACTTCAAGTTTTGCCTCGCGTGTAGCTGATTGCCCCTTAAAAGTATCACCCGGGTCACCTGATCCAGGATTCGGTATCAGCACATCCCCATTATA
>MEPT01000117.1:9020-11390 GCA_001769925.1 Bdellovibrionales bacterium RBG_16_40_8 | reverse complement strand
TTGCCTGTGCGAACCCCTGTTGTTTCGCGAAGAAATTTGTGAGCAGTACCCTCTGGATGAGTTAATAAAATTTCGCTTGAGGTTTTAAGGTTTAATTTATCGCTAAATAAAAATCTTGCCCCAGAGGCTTTTTCTTTAAATGAACCTTTTATATTAAATGGTTTAACATTGTTGTTAAGAAGCCCAAAATCGCTATTTAAAAAAACTTGTCGAAGTGCAATGATATTTTTCTCTATATCTGGATTTTGCTCTATTATCGGATTAATATTGACAGGGTAATATTTCGTAGTTGCTTTGCCAGATGTGCGATTAAACGTAATAGTAAAAATAGGTATGTATGCTTTTAAACCGATATTGATGCCAACAACGTTTGCGTTGCCGTCATCAATATAAATATGAATTGTATCATCACTTTGTTTAAGTATATGGAGGCGACTAATGCTTAAATGGTTTAAATTAAGTGCTGCCTGTAAACTTAAATTTTTTACGAAATTATAGCCAACTCCAGTAACACTACTAAAATTAATATTATTAGAAATTATAAACGAATCGCCAGGCTGCATAGATTCATTAAATTTCGCCATAATTTCGGTCAATTTTTTCTGTTTGTCTTCAGAATTCATAGCCTGATAGTCTTTTGCCAAAATTGCATCAAAAATACGGCCATTTTCTTTTTTAAGAAATGGTACAAGTAGATTGCGAAAAGGCTCTTTAAGTGCTCGACGTATACTTCTAATGCTTTTCAAGTGCGTATAGCTTCGACTGAAAGAAATTTTCTTACCTGCTTGAAATTGTAAATTGGCTGGTAGCCCAACAGCGCCTACATAAATTCCAGGAGAAAATGAAAACTCAATATTATCAGCTAATTGAATAATATTATTGCTGCCTAGATAATCGCCAGCAACAATATCACGAGAAAAAAGTATATCTCCCTTAAAGGTCGGGAACGCAAATAGCCCAAATGGTACTTTTTCATATTTGCCGGTTTTTAAATAGTTAACGAATTGCTTAACAGACGCTTCAATTTGTTTTTCTATAACCTTTTTCTCTATATCTGTACCATTTAGCCATGTGGTGTTTAACCTGGTCTCTGCTGCTTCAATTGCTGTAGCGAGTGCTTTGATTTTGAAAAATGCGCGAATCTCTTCAGAAGACAGTGGGGATTCTGGGTCAGCAAAAGCATAGTATGCAGCATGCCCATCCCAAGTAAACTGTTTGATTTTACCTTTAACGAGTGCAGGTGGGTCAGAAACTTCTGAATCGAAAGGTATTTCAGCTGCTTGTATATTAAACGTTTGGAGTAACCAATTTCGCCTAGAAATTAATTTTTCTACCAGTAATTTACCAACTGACTTCGGAAAAAAACTATTCGCCACTATATCGTTAAAATCTTCTCTGGTGAGCTTAGCAATGCGCTTAAGTATCCAAACGGCGTCGTCTCTAGGTGTTGACATGAATGCATCGATGCTGTCGTAATCTAGCAGTACAAAATCGTTGAAAATGCGCCCGGGTATCCAGCCAAATCCGTTTACAGACTCGCTAACATTCACTAAAGCAAATGGTACTAGTAGAGATTCAAAGAGCCGTCGCCCCGGGATAATATCTTCACCATGAGCAACGCCAGTTGCAAAATTATAGAATTCTTCATTATCTTCAAATGCTATTAGATCTTGTAAATGAACTACTGATTCATCAGCGACGTCATCATTTAAAATCCATCTTGCGGGTTCAGTTACCGGGCAACTTTCTTTAAGTGCTTTAATAAAATTCTTTTTGCTGATTTCACCTTTAAATTTTACAGTTAAGTTTTGCACATGTAAAGTTGGTGGCACTTTATAGCCAAGTTTACGCAATAAATTTTTACGAAGCAGCCATGCTCTTGAAAATTGACTGGCTAAAACGCGAAACACGTGAACATTACCAAAAGTATCTTTTTGTTTTACCGTGAAGCGAAAATCATTAATTACCGAAATCACGGTTGACATATATTCGACGTCTTGCGCGCTATTAAGCGGCATCTCATCTAGTTTTTGCTCAAGTGGATTAGGCGGTTCATTGCGCCATATTTCTGAGTTTTCGACCGGATTTAATTCACTGGTATCAATGCCTTTTTTTCTAAGAGCAATTACCTCATCAGGCGTAAGTCTTCGCCCTTCATATATTATATCAGTTGATGGTCTTCTCTGATCTTCTAAAAGGGGGATAGAACCAACCATGTGCAGGGCAGCGCTAAAATCTTGTGCCCTTGCTGAGTTAAGAGATACGGTGGTTAATAAAATAAAAATATAAATGATAGGATAAATAATAGGCGAGAAAAATGAATGTATTAGTTGCACCAAGCACCTCACGAACTATGGGAATATAGTTTAA
>MEPT01000117.1:0-9003 GCA_001769925.1 Bdellovibrionales bacterium RBG_16_40_8 | reverse complement strand
TTAGAAAAAATTACTTACTTATTTATAAATATTACGTGGCTTAATTTATATAAAAATCAATTAGTTGCTTAACTTGCTCAGGCGTAATGTCGTTTGCTAATGCAGCTTTTTTTACCAGATCATCTAGGCCTTCGGTATTGCCAGATTCGCTCTTCTTAATAGCAGATTTGGCTTCTGTGATGGAAAATCCTAGCATTTCTTTAGCGTAAGAGTCTTGAACGTTATCAGTAAGTTCTTTGCCACCATCTTTTTGCCATGCAATAGCTAAGCGTACTACATCTTGGCTTCTTTCAGTGCTTAAGCCAAAACGGGCTGCTACATTTTGCGCGCGCATTTGAACAACTTTTTGTTCTGCTAATCCTGAGATTTTTTCTAAATCTTTACTTGTGGCATTAATTTTTTCAAAGGTGAGACCTGATCCCGGATCGCGATATTGATCTTCAATCCAAACATAATTAATTTGGCTGTAATCTGGCCCGTAAGTCCAGCAGTTACAAAACGAATCATAATAATTATTGCCATACGACGGATAATTGTAACCGTATCCATACCCATAGGTCGGATACCATTCATAATGCCCTGGTATTAAAACTAAGCCTGAGTAAACGGTAGCTTGTGTATTAAGAAAAGCGGCGGCATCTGCTCCTGGGGTGTAACCACTGAGATTAATAGCATCGTATGCGTGCAAATCTTTGTCATAAATAACAATATAATTTTTGCGCTCGGTACTACTCTTGACTAGTGTTACATCATACTCGCCAGAAGCATTAAGCGTTGCCACAAAATTACTTGCTAGTTGATCATGCGTAAGCCCACCAGCGCCACTGCCATAGCCGCCTTTATATTTATCGCTACAAGATGCTAGCAAAAATAAAGATCCGATTAAAATTATGTGTTTCATGTAATCTTCCCCCTAATAATATTCGAGTAACTAACTACTCGTATAAAAATAACTAATTAGAAAAATATTTACTGATAATTTGCTGTAGCATTTCTGGCGTTTGATCATTTTGATCAGCCGCAGTTTTAATTAGTTCATTTAATGGTTTTGCGTTGCCAGCTTCTTTTTCGGTAACCGCATTTTTGGCATCAGTAATTGTAAACCCAAGAAGGTCTTTAGCATAACTATCTTGAACTTTATCTGGCAGGCTTTTGCCGCCGTCTTTTTGCCATGCCACTGCTAGTCTCACAACTTCTTTGCTGCGCTCAACGCTTAACCCAAATTGCGCGGCAACTCGATCGGCTCTTTTATTAACCATTTTTTGCTCAGCAAGAGCAGCGTATTTTTCAAGGTCTTTGGGCGTTGATTGAACTTTTTCGAAAATAAGGCCAGTATATACGTCATAGTAATCGTTATAACCAATCGGGATTAGATTGTAGTATGCGTCTCCGTAGTGAGTAAGGTAGTAAGCTGGGTCGTCTACTCCTGGCAGGTAACTGTTAACATAGATGGCGTTATATTCGTGAAAATCATAATCATAAATAACTATGTAACCTGTTTGGTCAGAATAAGTTTTTACTAAAGATACATCGTAGCCGCCATATAGGTTTAGCTCAGAAACAAAAAGGCTCGCTAGTTCTGCGTGTGTATAATAGTGCCCATTGTTGTGGCTGGAGCCACATGCAGTAAACAATAAAGACATCGTGGCTAGTACTAATAATTTTTTCATAACATTCTCCACTAGGAGTTTTAGTCCGGTTTTTTGGCTAATACCGCTTTGTTAAATAGCAGAAATTAATAGTTTTGTGGAGATCACAGTTTAGGTGTATAGATTTTACAAAAAAAACGAGGCGAGGAGAGCTGAGCCCTCCTCGTTAAGAAAATGTAGCTATTTAAGCATATAATTGTCGCTATTTAGTAAAGTATTGGTCGATTATCTGACGCACGTTCTCAGGAGTGGTTTCATTGGTTAGTGCTGCTTTTTCTATCAAAGAGTCAAGTGGGCGTGAATTACCAGATTCTTTTTCTGTTACTGCTTTTTTGGCATCAGAGATTGAAAAACCTAAAAGCTCTTTTGAAAATGAGTCTTGATCTTTAGCAGCTAGTTCTTTGCCGCCAGATTTTTGCCAGGCCATAGCTAGACGAACAACATCTTTGCTGCGCTCTACGCTTAGACCAAATTTCGCCGCAACATTTTCTGCTCTAGATTTGATAACTTTTTCTTGCGCAAGGGCCGCGTATTTTTCAAGGTCTTTGCTTGTGCTTTGTACTTTTTCAAATGTAAGACCAGTATACCAATCGTAATACCTATTGCCATAGAGCGGGGTAAGGTCATAGATAGAGCCAGTATCATATTCTAAAAATGTGGCCGCGTTATCATAATAGGGGTCAAAATAACTTATTTCTACGGCATCGTATTCGTTTAGATCATAATCGTAAATAACTATATAGCCTGCCTGTTCAGTATAAGTTTTTGCGATAGAAACATTATATAATCCCGTAGCGTTTAGGTCGCTAACAAACATCGCAGCCACTTCGCTGTGAGTGAGTCCGCCACTGTTATGATGTTGTTTGCTACATGCGCCTAGAGTGAGTATTGCTAAACTTAGCACAATTATTTTTTTCATTTTTCTTTCTCCCTAATCTAACTTAGTTATATTTGTTTAATTACATTTATTTTCAAGCTTAAGGTATAGAGTATTTGCCGCCTTCGCAAGCCACCGAATTTTCACTACAATTAATTTAGAATTATTTAGTGTCATTGTGACTTCAGTTGATGGTCTGACGGCATATGATGGTGTCGTTTTGCACAGGTAAATTATAATTAAAAAATAATTATTGCAAATTCTTTGAGCAAATAGTGTTAAGATAATAAGATAAGTGCCTTAATAAGTGCCTAACTAGGTGGCACAGTGGCACCACTTATATGCTGAAAAAATATTTTTAATTTTCTAATACATTGTGTCGGTTGTTTAGGGATTAAATATTTTTTTGACGAGCAAACAAGCTATAGACGCACGGTACAACAAATAAAGTCAAAATAGTTGAGATAAAAACTCCGCCAATTATAGCTAGAGACATTGAACTTCTGGTTTCGGTGCCGGGTCCTAATCCTAACACAGGAGGAATTGAGGCTGCGATAATTGTTATGCTCGTCATTAGCACGGGTCGTAGCCTTGTCGGGCAAGCTTCAAGAAGAGCAGAAGTTACGTCAAGCCCGTCATTTCGTTTTTGATTGGTGAAATCAACAAGCATAATAGAATTTTTCTTTGCAATGCCCATAAGAAGAATAAGTCCGATCATGCTATATATGTTGAGGCTAGCTCCAGCTATCCAGAGAGAGAAAAATGCCCCTGAAATTGAAAATGGTAGCGCAAGAAGTACGGTAAACCCATGAACAAAGCTGTTAAATTGCGATGCGAGAATCATATAGGCGATAATAATTCCGAACCAAAGAGCAAAGACAAGGCTTGAAAAGCTCTCACTAAAAGACTTAGAGCTTCCACTTAAAACAATGCTATAGCCTTCAGGCAGAGTGCTGCGCAGAGATTCTACTGTTTCAACCATTGCAGCCTGTGAGGCGCCAGAGGCAACGTTTGCGTAAATAGTGATGGCGCGCTCTCGAGCTTGGCGTGTAATCGAAACCAGTGATTTTTTAACCTCAAGGTCAGCCACATCGCGAAGTTTAATTAACTCTCCGCGATTGTTGCGTACAAATAAATTAAGAATAGAGTCTGGTTTGTCTCTAAACTGTGAATCTAAGCGAACGCGAATATCTATTCGTTTGCTGCCATCGGTAAAGCGAGCAATTTTATCACCACCTATAAGATAGCCAACTGTTTGGCCAATATCCGCAACACTTACTCCGAGCTGGGTCGCGCGAGCACGATTTGGTATAATGCGAACCTCTGGCATGCCCTCATCATAATTGGTGTCGATATCAACGAAGCGCGCATCTTTGCGTAAGCTATCAGTCATATCTTTTGAAATCGAGACAAGTTTGTCCCAGTCAGGCCCGCGTACACTAAATTCAATCGGAAATCCGCGACCTGACCCGAAACCACCTGTTGAAAGATCTTGAATTACCGTGCGTAGCCCCTCAATGCTTGAAAATTCTTTACGCACAAGATCCATCATTTGTTTTTGCGTAGTTTTTCGATCAGAGAGATCTTTTAGTGTTATGAACATTATAGCAGTATTTACTTGGCCGCCACCAAAGCCACCGATGGCAACAAAAAATCTTTTGATATCGCTAATTGGTAATAATTTAGCTTCAGCCTGCTTGACGGTGTTATCGGTACTACTAAGTGAGCTGCCAATTGGTGTTATTAGACGCACCATAAACATACCTTGATCCTGACTAGGCACAAATTCTTTTCGTAGCGCTTTGGTGATAAGTAGACTTGCTAAAAAAAAGACAATTGAAAACGTAATAACAATTAAACGATGACTCAAGCACCACTTTAGTTTTTCTGAATAAAATTTTGTGAGCCTTGTTACAGTACTTTGTAAAGCCCCATGTTTTTCTTTTTTTTCGAGAAATTGCGAGCAGCGCATAGGGGTAAGCGTTAAAGCTTCTAGAAGTGAAATGAGTACTGCAATAGAAATAGTGACGCCAAATTGAAAGAAGAATTTACCGATAATGCCTTCCATAAAGGCGACGGGCAAAAATATAGCGACAATAGCTAGAGTTGTGGCCATTGCCGCAAAGCTGATTTGATCAGTGCCTTCTTGCGCCGCGTGCCTACGAGTTTTACCCATTTGTTTGTGCCGAATAATATTCTCGAGTACCATTATGGCGTCATCAACCACAATTCCCACACACAAAATAAGCCCAAGAAAAGTAAAGCTATTCAAAGTAAAGTGAAAAAACTTAATTGCTATAAAAGTACCGATTAGTGATGTTGGTATGGCAATTAAAATATTAATTGTTGATTGCAGTGAACCTAAAAATAGCCAACAAACAAGGGCTGTTAGTAGTGCCGACAAGATAAGTTCAAATTCTAGCTCGTGAATAGTCTCTTTAATAAATTTTGTTGAGTCAAAGTTAACCCCCATCGTAAGTTCTTTGGGTAGATCTTTTTGCATTACCAGCATTTTTGCTTTGACCTTATCGGCTACCTCGACAGCATTGGTGCCGCGCTGTTTTCGTATGCCTATACCTACTGCTGCTTCGCCCCGTACGCGCGATAGACGGCGTACGTCGTCAAGCCCAACTTCTATTCGAGAAACATCTTTTAAGCGAACTGGAGAATATATAGGTGAGCCACCTCGGCGGCTTATGATAACTTCGCTTAATTCTTCGGCAGTGCGTGCCTCGCCTACCACACGCAAGGTGTACTCGGTATCACCTTGTTGCAAAAGACCAGCTGGTTTTTCGACATGCTCTCGGTTAATTGCACTTATCACGTCGTCAATAGAAAGCTGAAAACTTTTTAATTTTACTCCATCAACCCATACCCGAATATTGGGATCAACAAAACCGCCCAAAAATACATCGCCAACTCCTGGTACGAGTTGAAATTGTGTTATCATTTTATCGCGAGCATAGGCCATTAGATCGCGCGTGGGCCAGCTGCCGCTAACTGCCAACCACATTATGGGTTGATCTTCTGGGTTTTGTTTAGAGATCACCGGTGGTTCAACATTAGACGGTAAACGTTTTAGTGCTTGTGAAACTTTGCTTTGTACTTCTTGCATAGCAAGATCGACATTTCGGTCGATATCAAATTCTAGGGTGATATTGGCTGATCCGTAACGTGAAGAAGAAGAAATATCTTTAAGTCCCTCAGCGCCCATCACAGCATTTTCGAGTATATCGATTACGTCACTCTCCATAACCTCGGGGCTAGCTCCGGCATACCCGACTGAAATATTCACTACCGGAAAATCAACATCGGGTAGAGAGCTCACTCCAAGAAATTTAAAACTTACTAACCCAAATGTTAAAAGAGAAAACATTAGCATCCAGGCAAATACGGGTCGCTCAATCGAAATTCGCGTTAAATTCATAAGGTCAAGCCATCACTTTGCATAAATATTTTCTAGGTTTTGACCAAGATATTGGCGAATATCGAGCAGAAGTCGCATATAGGTATATTGTGTGCGTATATAAAGTTTCTTTGCATCATAGCGGGTACGCTGAATATTTAATACATCCTGACTTGAAATTGTACTTCTTTGATAGTCACGATTGGCTAGTTCTAATGCTTCTTTAGAATCAAGAGTCGCTTGTCTAGCAATTTCAAGTCGTTCACTGATAGTTGATAGGTCATTAAATTTAGTGCGTAGACGAGACTCTAAAGAATTTTTTTTAATTTCTAAGTTTCGCGCGGCACTATTTTTCTTTTCAGCAAAATCACGTTTTTTTGCAATAGAACTGAGCCCAGAAAAAATAGGGATTGTTAGTTCTAATGACGCCGAAGAGTATTTTGAATCTTGATCAAACCATATATTACGATCTATGTTTCTATACCCTATTTGGCCTCTTAGCGCTAAATTAGGTTTGTCGGCTGCAAGTGCTATATCTTTTTCATCATTGATAGTGTTTTTTACTAATTCAGTTAACTGAATTTCTGGGTTTGAGGTTAGAGCCTCTTTTACCGCCTTGCTGGGGTCAGTTATTTCAAAGGGAGAGAATTTTATTTCGTTTTCAATTTGAATTAACGGGCTTTCTTCAAGAGCTAACAGTTCACGTAAATTCTCTCGTTCTGTAAAAAGCTGTGTTTTAAGATCTTGAACTTCAGCTTGCGCCGAAAGTAAATTAACTTGTGTTTGTAAGCGATCAGTGCGCCGGGCGCGACCTATTTTTTCATAGCCACGAATTACCGTAGCGTGTTTTCGCATTGTTTCGGTGTTTTCTGCTGCGGCTTCAACTAGTTTAGTTTGTTGGGTGACATTGAAATATGACAAAATAATATCATAAATCACTTTTTGCGTTTCATTAATTAGTGATATGCGTGCAGCGGATTCATTATTGCGATATAAAGAAATGGCCGCAGAAATTGCGCCTCCTGCATAAAGGGGTTGGGTGGCATCGATGTAGGCACGGTAATATTCATCATCATGCTGCGTAGCTATTGATTTGATATTAATTTGCGGAAAGAGCGCCCCTATGGCCTTACGGGTTTGGGCTTGGGTTGATAATAAGTCAGCGGTGCTTTTTTTAATGCGAGGGGAGTTTTTTAAGCCCGTTTTTATGATCTCTCGAAGACTAATGGTGTGGTGATCATCAGCTGAGGCATTTGGCAGAAAGCTTAAAAGAAAAGATAAAATAAGCACATAGGTAAATGATGTAGCTCGCAGCAGTTTAAGCATGTATTTTCATAAACTGTAGTTTGCTTGCTGACAAGCTTGGTTTCTACAGCTTGGTATAACTTTTAGTAGCATAACTCGGCCCGCCAAAATTAAGATGGCTTGGTTGTGTTTTATTGCAAAATCTAAGCGGGTGTAGCTCAGTTGATAGAGCGTCGGCTTCCCAAGCCGAAGGTCGCGGGTTTGAACCCCGTCGCCCGCTCCAGTTTTAATTTTAATAATTCAGTGGCAAAATTAATTAATTCAAACCCTTATAAATTTAAGAAGAGAAGACACAGTACAGTCATCATTTCTCGAAGTTTCTGAATATTTCAGAGTTTGGTAGCATTTTGGTAGCATTTGGTTGCAAGTGGTAGCACGCCTACTTTTTGAGCAAATACTGCTGCCTGACCGATTTCATCCACCAAATTACTTCTTCCACGTGTCTCAACTTTAGTCGATGCCCTTTCACCATTTTGCCGATAGATCAACATGGCTTGTAGATTGGAAAAATAAAAAAACGTGCTTTATTTAACCTATACCTGCAATCACTCCGCCATCTTCATAAGACGAAATATGACGAAGGTCCAAAGAGTGAATTTATTTTTAATTTGAATTTGCCAGAGGCTTTCAGATGAATAAGCTGTAACTAATGAAATTGCTATACTGGCTTCTAAGCGCAGCAATGATTTTGTCTTTGGTCGGCTGCGCCAGTTATTTTAAGAGAAAAGAGTGTGAGAAAACCAATTGGTTTCAACATGGTCAAAACGTGGCGATGAACGGCCAAAATCTTGAAAATGATACTTTTCTTAATGAGTGTCATAAAGTCGAAGCTGAAATATCCGAATCGCAATTGGATCTTGGTTATAAAAAAGGGCGTTCAAATTATTGCGAGCCCGAAACAGCCCACAGGACCGGGAAAAACGGCGATCCCTTTGTCGCCAGTATGTGTGATGGGCACAATCTCAGGCTTTTGCGAAAGGCACACCATGAAGGGATTCTTGCCTACTGTCAGCCCGAAAACGGGGAGCCCGCTGGAGCTTCGGGCAAATCATACAAAAAAGTTTGCCCGCGAAATCTAGAAACACGATTCTTGCAGGAATTTAACAAAGGACGAAAAAAATATCTAAGCGCTGAAATCGATGCCAGCGAAAGGCAAATCGGCGACATCGAGCAGGAAATTCGCGGCATTGAACGTCACTTGCAGAGAAAAACCTACGAGCTGACTGCGCTCGGCGGAAGCCGCGGTAAAACAGTTCAGCGCAGTCGGCGCGTGGGCTCAGGGCCCGACGCAATCATGGTACAGGATACAGTTACGGTTCAGGAAGACGAAGTCACAAAAAATCGCCGGGCGCAAATTTCCAGCGATATTCACAACCTAGAATCGCAGATCCGAAATAAGCGCTCGCAGCAGTCACAAATTCACGAAAACCTCCGCAAGCTCCGCTCTGAAATGCTAGCCCTGTAAAATAAAAGAATAAAAGTGCCAATATCAAAAAATTTAGTCGTCTATAAAGCGTGGCCACAGCAGGCATCTAGCCACACAAGCGCCCCACCTGACATAATTGCGTTCGGATTTTACGGGCCCTAAACCAACATAGCCCCTAATGGTCTGGCACACAGGGTTGCATTTAGCTCCACTTTATGGCGCTCGCTCTCACGCCGCTTAACCTTCGACCCAAAAACCTGTCACGCTATCACCGAAGGCGCCGATGAATCAGGTCTTAGCTGCGCAAAAAAATGGCGATGCCGACAAAGACAAATCAATA
>MEPT01000116.1:9115-9446 GCA_001769925.1 Bdellovibrionales bacterium RBG_16_40_8 | reverse complement strand
AACGTTACCTGCCCCAAGATATCCCATGCCTGATTTAAGCCCACCCATAAGTTGGTGCAAAATCGCCGATGCTGACCCCTTGTATGGTACTTTACCTTCTATACCCTCGGGCACCAGTTTACCCATTTCATCAATTTCTGCTTGCCCATACCTGTCTCTTGAGCCTTCAGCCATAGCGCCAAGACTGCCCATGCCGCGATAAACCTTATAAGACCTACCTTGATATAAAATTGTCTCGCCTGGAGCTTCGTCAGCTCCCGCTAGTAAACTACCAATCATTACGCTATTTGCACCAAGCGCTAACGCCTTAGTTATATCACCAGAATATTTA
>MEPT01000116.1:0-9077 GCA_001769925.1 Bdellovibrionales bacterium RBG_16_40_8 | reverse complement strand
CCACATCTGCACAAACCTTAACGGCAGAAATTTGTGGCATACCGACGCCAGAAATAATACGCGTTGTACAAATACTACCGGGCCCTACCCCTACTTTAACTACGTCAACTCCTGCCTTAAATAAAGCCTCTGTCGCTTCTGCAGTTGCCACATTACCTGCCACCAAAATTACCTTCGGAAATTCTTTATGTATAAACTCAGCTTGGCGTATGACATTTTTTGAATGCCCGTGCGCTGAATCTACTACAAGAATATCTACTCCTGTTTTAACGAGTGCTGCTACTCTTTCTGTTGAACTAGCATCTACACCTACAGCAGCCCCTACTAGTAAACGGCCCAATTTGTCTTTTGTCGCAAACGGAAAAGCTTGTGATTTTTCAATATCTTTAATTGTTATTAGACCTTTTAGTTGAAACTTATCATCAACAACCGGTAATTTTTCGATGCGGTATTTCTGCAAAATCACTTTGGCTTCTGTAAGTGTAGTACCGACTTTGGCGGTAACCAATTTGTCTTTAGTCATAATGTTAGAAATTGGCTGTGTTACGTTAGTTTCGAATCGCAAATCACGATTGGTAAGAATACCAACTAGTTTTTTTTCAACAGTAATAGGCACACCACTTATAGAATATTTTTTCATTATCTCTAAGGCTTCACTAACTCTACGTTCGGGCTCAAGCGTAATCGGGTCGGTAATCATGCCACTTTCATATTTTTTTACTCGCTCAACTTGAAAGGACTGATTTTCAATAGACATATTTTTATGAATAACGCCAAACCCGCCATTTTGTGCCATCACTGTAGCAATTTTGCTCTCAGTTACGGTATCCATTGCCGCTGAAATAATAGGCATATAAAGTCTAATATCTCGTGCGAAAAAACTATCTGTAGAAATACTTGTTGGGACAAGTTCTGAATACTGTGGCACTAGCAAAATATCGTCGAAGGTTAAGGCCACGTCTTGAAATTCTATCATACTTCCTCCGCAGAAATTATTTTCGCTGATCCATTTTCATACCATTTTTTGTAAAATATATAGTTATCTGCTGATGTATTTAAAAATGCTAATTCATCTGCGGCGAGTTCACGTTTAACAACTGCGGGCCTACCAACAATAAGCACTCCTGGCGGAAATTCTTTTTCTTCAGTAATCAGCGCCCCAGCTGCTACAAATGAATCATTTGAAACTTTAGCTTTGTCCATAATTATAGCACCCATACCAATCAGTACCCGATCACCAATTTCGCATCCGTGAAGAATTACTCCATGACCGACGGTTACGCGCTTGCCAATTGTGGCACCACACTTATTGTAAGTGCCATGAATAATGGTGCCATCTTGAATATTTGTCTCATCACCAATAAGAATAGGCATTACATCACCACGTAGTACAGCATTAAACCATATAGAGCAATTCTGGCCAATTTCTACATCGCCAATTAGCGTGGCCGTTGGAGCAAGAAAAGTTCCCTGTCCAATTTTTGGTTTCTTTTGCTGAAGAGACATTAGCATACTTGGCAACCTTAATTTATATATGGGTGCGGATTTGCTCCCTCCGCCCGACTCACCTGCATACCGACAATTTCACCCTCTAGCACTCGTGAACGTTCAATGTAATCTACAGTGGCATAAAATCTACAACCTGAGCGCATACAAAAAGAGATGGCATCATCAGCCCTAGCTTCAAGTTTATTAAGACCCTTTGGTAATTTCTTTTCTTCTTTTTTAGATTTAAAATGAAGATCAACATATTGATGATTGCCTTTAACTGCTTTAAAAAGACATTTTTCAATCTCAATCCCAAGCGTTTCAAGTATTTGAAAAGATATCTCGTGAGGCATACCTTCAGAACGTGTCCCTCGCACATAAATAGAATTTGCCTGCACCACCGCAAGCCCTGCGTCCATATGGCTTAGCCATACCGGCAATACGCGTTTACCCGCCTTATCTTTAAAAATCATCACCGGCCGCACATTGTTTACGCCCATGGCAACGCCAAAAGGAAACATTTCTATCCATTCAGATTTATTAGTAAGCTGAAGTCCTAAGGTAGTCATTTAATCACCTCGCCTGATATTTCGGCTACGCCTGATATTTCGGCTACGCCTGATATTTCGGCTACGCCGTACAATGTCGACGGATAAGCCTCAGTCACTCGCACCGCAATAGTTTTGCCTATCAGATCGCGACTTCCTTGAAAATGCACGGATTTATTTTGTGTACTGCGACCGAAACAACGATCTTCAGTTACATGATATTCTTCAACTAATACTTGAAGTGTTTGCCCCGCGTATTTTTTAGCTAAATTAAATGCAATATCGCGATGTTTTGCTAGAAGACGCGACAAACGCTCTGACTTAACTTCTTCTGCAACCTGATCAGGTAATTTTGCTGCTTTAGTTAATGGCCTAGGGCTATAATTAAACGCATAAAGACTCTCGTAAGGAACTTCATCTAGAAGCGACATGGTTTCTTGAAACTGTGCTTCTGTTTCTCCCGGAAAGCCTACAATCAAATCAGAAGAAAGCACTGCCCCTGGCACCTCTTTTAGTAGCATATGAGCTTTTGCTATATACTCTTTACGAGTATAGCCGCGGTTCATGCGCTCTAAAACTTCACTGTTTCCAGACTGAGCTGGCAGATGAATATACTCCATTATTTTTTCTCGGTAATCGCGCATGATATGTGCAAGTTCTACATCAAAATCTTTTGGGTGACTTGTAGTGTAGCGAATGCGTTCTATTTTGGTCTCTTCAGCTAGTCGCCTTAAAAGTTTACTAAAATTATCGCCTTGAGTTGACTTATAAGAATTAACATTTTGCCCAAGAAGACTTACCTCTTTCACTCCCCTAGCTATTAGCCTTTTAACGTCATTAATAATCTCGTCAATATCGCGACTTTTCTCGCGCCCGCGAGTAAATGGCACAACACAAAATGTACAAAAATTATCGCACCCCTTAGTGATATTTACAAAAGTAGCCACCCCAGGATTTCTAACCAAGGTTTCTATTTGATAAGGCTCTTTAGGAGTAAGTTTGGTTGCAACCTTACGGGTATTTTTTTCGCGAACTTCTTGCACGATTTGTGGGAGCGTATCAATGGCGTCAGTGCCAAACACAAAATCCAAAACCGGCACATCACTAAGAAGTTTATTTTTTTCTTGCTGGCCAACACAACCGCCAACACCTATTTTAAGCTCAGGGTTTTTCTCTTTTAACCGACGATACTTACCGGCCTCAGAATGAACCTTATGCACAGCCTTTTCACGAATACTGCATGAGTTAATAATAATTACTGAGGCCTCTTCAGGTGTAGCGACACCCTCGAGATTAATCATCTCAAGAAGCGAAAGCATTCGCTCAGTGTCATTTACATTCATTTGACACCCGTACGTAGAAATAAAAACGCCATTTGGCTTGTCAGTTTGCATTACAAAAGTTTATAGTACCCCATCTTAACGCGGTCAAATGTGATGGGGTTTTTAAGTATGATTGCACGATTAAAAAAATCAATAAAATGGACTCCATTGCCACCAGAACTAGCAAAGCAAATACGTGAGGTTTTTACTGAAAACTTCGCGATTGAAGCAAAAAACGGCCAATTCATTGTAGAGGGGTACATCTTCCCTGAGGAGCTTACTGTACGCGTTGGTTACATTACTAAAGGACAACTAAAACAAGCTAATGTTGAGGTGTCACTAGACTTTAACGCAAGCAAACAAAATGCCATAAAATCGATATATTTCGCTGTAGATTGCGCTGCGTCATTTGTGCAGGATCTTTTCGAGCGTGGTCAAGATCTCTCAGGTTTTCCGCATTCATGGAAATCGTTCACTATGGAGAAAAAAAAAGTTTTTATGCAGGTTTCGACTGTTAACACGAAGCTTGAATCTGAAGCTAATAGTCTGTTAGGTGACAGCACTGACACTCTTGTGCATGGAAAATTAGATGATTCTTTGACAGAAGACTTAGAGGAAAGCGCAAAACATGCGTTAATTGAAGACGAGTAAGATAAGATTGAATAAACAGGAGAGTACTATGGATAATAATTCAGCCGAACTAGAAGCAAAAATTAATATTATTGAAGTCTGTAAACAACTACACCAAAAAAATATGTTAGCCGCAGGTGATGGCAACGTCAGCGTTAAAATATCAGATGATGAAATAATAATCACTCCTACAGGTAAGGCTAAGGCCTATATTGCCCCTAATGATTTTGCCAAAGTAAAGCTCGACGGAACAATTGTATACGGCAATCCTTCTAGTGAATTAGCCATGCATCTAAAAATTTATAGAAGCTGTGAACAAGCCAAGGCCGTTGTGCATGCACATCCTACTCACACCATAGCCTGGTCACTAGCAAGACCCTTTGATATTGAGTTACCATGTGAGGTATTACCAGAAGTGCTACTATCTTTAGGTAGAGTACCAATAATCCCTTATGCCCGGCCTTCGAGCGACGAACTTGCGCATGCACTCGATCAACATCTACAGTTTAATAAAGTTTTTATTCTCCAACGCCATGGAGCACTTAGCTGGGGTGAAAGCCTAGATGAAGGATATTTTGGCATTGAGCGAATAGAGCATTCCTGCCAAATTCTATATTTGGCTTATCAAATGGGGCAGCCAATTCAGCTCGATAAGTCTGAAATAGGTGCATTAAAAGATATGCGTCGATCAATAGGACTAAAAACACTCTAAAAAATATCGCCAAAAAGGATTCTTTTCACCCAACGAGACTTATTGCAATTTGCTCGAAAAGCCCTATAAAAAAAATCATAGGCCCGTGCAGTACTGAAAAACCGCCGGCAACAAAAAAAATAATTAAACCAATTTGTAAGCTTGCCTGATTATTTTCTAATGTACGGCTCCAACTATCGGGGATAAATCGCGCTATAACCTTACCACCGTCAAGTGGGTGTAGCGGTATAAGATTAAACACCGCTAGTAATACATTTATGATAATAAAATTACCCAGAAGCGTTTGAAGTGTATTGGCAAGCGAAGCCTCTATTGTAAATGTTCTCATCAGAACAAATAGAAACGTTGCGACAAAACCTAGAATTAAGTTAGAAAGTGGTCCGGCTAATGCTATCCAGAACATATCTTGCTTTGGCCTTTTAAGTGCGCGGCCATTCACCGGCACTGGCTTTGCCCAACCAAAAATAAAGCCACTCCCCCCATTCATACCGCCAATACCGGCAAGTATACCTGCGACAGGCAGCACAAATGTGCCTATTAAATCAGCATGTGAAAAAGGGTTCATGGTCAGCCGACCCATAAGTTCGGCGGTGTTATCGCCTTTTTTCTTCGCTACGAATGCGTGAGCGAATTCATGAAAACACAAGGCAAATAAAAATGGCACATACTGTATGCCGAGCTTAGCTAAAACTTCAATAAAATTGATATTTGCCATAATAGTAGCATATACGACTCTAGACGGTATGACAAAGACGACTTTATTTACCTTAACATTACTTGTTGTAAGTGAGGCTCTAGCCATCACGCCCAATTACAATTCAGTAATGCTCGGTGATCGTGCTGGCGGTATGGGCGGGGCTTTTACGTCTTTAACTGGCGACCCTGCTGCTGGCGCCTACTATAACCCTGCAACTTTAGCGCGCTTACTAGGCTCAAGCCTTTCAACTTCTGTTAATTTATTTAACAAATATGACGCTTCTTATGGCTCGTACGAAAAATTAGACAAAGCTGTATTTCGTATAAATAAAGGATCAATTTTAACCATTCCTGCTGCATCAGGCATTTTTTCTAGCTTTCGCAGTTTCACTGGCGGCCTTTCTATTGTTATGCCTGACTATCAAACTTTTGGTGGCGATGTTTATCGAAACTCAAACGACAGCACTTTTTTACGCACTGACGATCGCTCACTTTGGGTAGGCGGAGCATTTGCTTTTAATCTCACAGAAAGACAAGCTCTCGGATTAACCGTATATTACACCAGTGAAAGTACCTCTAGATCGTTAACCAATCGCTATGAAGATAGTGGCGATGTAATTGTGTTTAACGAAGAAAAAACTCGTTCGCAAAACTCGTTTGTTTATGTGCTTGGCTTTTATCAAGAGCTAACTGCAAAGTTGCGCCTAGGTACAAGCTATCGTTTTCGCTCAATACCGGTATCTGGAGAGGGCAGTTTTTTACGCTCAAAAGTTGGCACGATTTCTGGCGCTGAACCCATAGAGCAAAATAATAAACTCGCTGCTGACTCAAGAATACCAGATAAGCTAAGTTTAGGAGTTTCTTATGTTGACCCCTATAAGCTTACACTGTCTCTAGATATTAATTACTATGGCGCAAATCGCTATACAGATCTTGATAAACTCGGAGACCAAATAATACAAAAAGAAATTTTTAATGTTGCTCTTGGCTATGAAAAGTATTTTGCCGCCTGGCTAGCGTTACGTCTTGGTGTTTTTACAGATTTATCAGCAAGCCCAGATATACCCACCACACCCACACGTCGTTACCAGGACCACATCGATAAGTATGGCTTCAGTACTAATATTGGCATTAATACCACTGAGCACACTACTATATCTATTGGCGGCTATTATCTAGGCGGCACTGGCGTAGCCGCAGAGCGAATTGGCCCAGACTTTAAGCGAGTTGATAAGACCGATAGACTCTTCTCGTTCTTGGTAGGGTCTTCATACAGTTTTTGATTTTGCCTGTGATTTTGCCTGTGATTTTGCCGATAGATAACTGATGGCAGAGCTCTTTAAAAGAACTATATTCGACACTTTGCATGGGCATATATGCCTAAATCGCGTTGAAGCGCGTATTCTTGAAACTCCATACTATCAACGACTGCGCTGGATTCGCCAATTGGGTTTTAGTTTTTATGTTTTCCCGGGTGCTACGCATACCCGTCACGCTCATGCACTAGGAGTTTTACATGTTATGCATCGTATCCTTCACAGTATCGGACTTGCCGTACCTGATGAAAAATTTTTTAACCCAAATGCTCACGACGAGAAAACGACTTTTCACCGTATGATGCGTCTTGCTGCCATGCTTCATGATATTGGAACACTACCTTTTTCGCACACTATTGAACTAGCCTACACTCATCACTATAGAGAACAAAAACGCCACAAAGCACCAAAATATATAGCCAGCCACGAAATTTTAGGTAGCCACATAATTCTTAATACTGATTTTTCAGGCGGCATCACGCAAATTCTTAAAGAAGAAGGCATTGACCCGATAAAACTAGCACATATTATAGGCGGCAAATCTGAAAATCTTGTCGCTAATCAACTTATGCACTCAGATATTGATGCCGATCGTATGGATTATCTTCTTCGTGATGCTTATTTCACTGGAGTAAAGCTCGGCCTTTACGACTTGGATTTTTTATTAAAAAGTATGACTCTTCATAAAGAAAATGGCGTGCAGCACCTTTGCATGCATGAAGAGACCATGACTACTGTCGACTCATTTTTGGTAAGTAGGTATTTTTGGTATTCACAGATTATAAGTGACGGCACTAGCTACAAGTTTGATCTGATTGCAGCAAAAATATATCAATATTTTTTAGAAAATGGCATGGCCTATTCGTTTGATCATTTAATGGATAAAGTAAGCCAAAACCCTAATGAGTATTTCACATTCAACGATTCTTACTTTTTAGCAAAACTACATGAATATTTGGCAGGCCGTATCACCCACCCGATGATTCGTGAGCTTTCTGAACTTCTTGCTAATCGCATTGCTCCATCGCAAATTAAGGCAGGTCCCGTTAAACCAACACTAGTACAAAGCGATGAGCATAGAAAAGATCTTATTCAGCAAGTCACTAGAGCTGCTGAATGGTTACAAAATGAAATCCACGATATTGATAAAGACGCCTGGATGATTTTTGATATCCCGTCTAAAGATGTAATGTTCACTAAAAATATCGACCGTTGTGTAAAAGACGCTAAGGGCGGCGCGCTTCACGATTTACGTGAGCCTGCAAAAATTTTAACTCGTACAAATGAATTAAAACTTCTAGTAGAAATACCTAATTCGCTAATGAGCATTTTAAGTCAATATCGAAATTTTTTACCACGAATTTACGTTGGGCCTGATACCTATACAAAATTAGAAAAGAAAAAAATTCTTGATAAAATGAACACAATGAATTTTTCGTAAGATCTTTTTAGTACCCGTCATCGTCGCGACCAGCAGATTCTGCCGATACGCCGCCAATTTCATCTAGGTAAGATTTTGGTTCATCATCTTCTTGTTGTGAGGCTGATGCAGAAGCCGCATCATCAAGCTCAAGCTCTTGCATTGCTGACATAAAATCTTTTTCAGTACGAAGATCTTTTCGTAAAAGCTCAATAAATTTGTCAGTATAACGGGCAGTAAGCTCGTCGATGTAGCGCTCAAGTTTGCCATCAGCGAGAATTTTTTTACGGTTTTGAATTTTCTTCCAGTAAAAAAGGTAGTGGTAGCGACAATAACCATCGACAAGCCCAATCTGATCACAGTCTGTGGCTCGACAATAACGACGACCCTCAGCGTCGGTCAACACCACCTCGTCGCTAGTTGTTGCTGTAGATGCAGTTGCAGGAGTCGATGTTGGCATTAGAACCGTTGAAGCAGGTGAAACTGCAGAATCACTAGCTTTTTTTGCTTTTGACATGAATAAACACTCGTCTTTTAAAGTTAAATCAAAAAAAGAATGTGAGCGATTTTGCAAGCATTGTCAATAAGCTAAAAAAAACTTTATTTAAGGTGTACATCGCCTGAGGTTGTTCGCACGAATATAGAGCCCTTACTAGCCCCACGTAAACGGCCTGTGCGAATTTGCTGCGTAGCAACCCTTGTGAGTTTTAAGAAAGTTGGCACAAAAAGTGAGCCCTCTTCTGTACCTATATTCACCCATGCCCCGCTAGCTGGTAGGCGAAGATTAATGGCCCCTTCTGCAGACTCAACCCAAACATTGGCGTTGCCGCGAACATCAGCATACACTGGCCCCTGCGCTGACCGACCACGTAGCTCGCCTTCAAATTTTTCAATACGAAGGGGCGAATTACCATTTTTAAATTCTAAACGGCCTTTAAGTTCTGC
>MEPT01000115.1:3489-5918 GCA_001769925.1 Bdellovibrionales bacterium RBG_16_40_8 | reverse complement strand
TATGCTGGTAGAATGGAAAAGCGAAATTAAAGGTGTGCCAAAAGAGCAAAAAGTATGGATGAGTCACGGTGACATAGTTAAGGTGCCGCCACCTGGGTTTGAGGTTATGGCATTTTCACGAAGTGGTCATCCAGCAGCTATGCGTGCGCCAAGAATTCTCGCAACGCAATTTCACCCTGAAGTTGCCCATACCGAAAACGGTACAGAAATTATAAAAATGTTCTGCCAAGAAATCTGTATGGCTCAGCCAAACTGGCGATCAGAAGATGTGCTTGATTATACATTTCGCCAGGTTTCTTCACAGGTAGAAAGTAGTGAAAAAGTGCTTTGTGCTTTAAGTGGTGGGGTAGACTCAACAGTTGTGGGTAAACTTTTAACAACTGCTTTAGGTGCCGACCGAGTCATTTGCGTTTTTGTAGATAATGGGCTTTTACGAAAAAATGAGTTTCAAGAAGTTCTTGATACATACAAGAGCTTGGGTCTAAATGTGACCGGGGTTGATGCGAAAAAGCTTTTTCTTAAGCGCCTTAAAGGGGTGAGTGACCCTGAAGAGAAAAGAAAAATTATAGGCCACACTTTTGTAGATGTTTTTAAAGATGAAATAAAAAAACATAAAAATGTTACTTACCTTGCGCAAGGCACACTTTACCCTGATGTTATTGAGTCAATTTCACCACGAGGAGGGAGCGTCACAATAAAATCTCATCACAATGTCGGCGGCTTACCAAAAGACTTAAATTTAAAACTTATTGAGCCACTGCGTGAACTTTTTAAAGATGAGGTAAGGTCTTTAGGAGACGAGTTAAAAATTCCGAAAAATATTTTGTGGCGACACCCCTTTCCTGGCCCGGGGCTTGCTATACGTATAATCGGTGAGGTTACTGAAGATGATCTTGAGATTTTGCGTGAAGTTGATGCAATTTACATTGATGAGCTTAAAAAAAACGATCTCTATATGCATATATGGCAGGCTTTTGTAGTGCTACTGCCGACGAAAACAGTTGGAGTTCAAGGCGATGGCAGAACCTATGAACGCACAGTGGCACTACGTGCGGTTACCTCTACAGATGGTATGACAGCAGATTGGTTTAATTTTCCGTATGAATTTTTAAAACAAGCTTCAAATCGTATCACTAATGAAGTTAGAGGCGTTAATCGCGTGGTATATGACATAACAAGTAAACCTCCTGGTACAATTGAGTGGGAGTAAGCATGAGCATGAGTTTTGTGCATTTACATCTTCACTCGCAATATTCACTTTTAGAGGCTACTTGTGAATTTGAGTCATTAATTGCGCGAGCTGCAGACTACAAAATGTCGGCAGTGGCGCTAACTGATTATGGCAACATGTTTGGTGCTGTAGAATTTTATTTTGCAGCAAAAAAAGCTGGAATTAAACCAATTATTGGGCTCGAAGTTTTTATTGCACCTAAAGGGCGCTTGGTAAAAGGTGAAGATCCTGAGGCAGCTAGAATGCCGAACCGAAAGCTTGTGCTTTTGGCGATGAATTTCAATGGCTATCAAAATTTGTGCAAGATTTCATCAGTTGGCTATCAAGAGGGATTTTACTATAGGCCGCGTGTAGACTACGAAATTTTAGAAAAATATAGCGATGATATAATTGTTCTGTCGGGTTCTCTTATGGGCGATATACCATGGACTTTCAAAAACATTGGCGAAGAAAAAACCCTAGAGCGAATTGATTATTACAAGAAAATATTTGGTGATAGGTTTTATTTAGAACTTAACCGTACAGGTTTACCTGATTGCGAAGAAATTAATAATTTTCTCATACGCGCGGCAAGTGAGCGTAACATAAAAATTGTGGCAACAAACGATGTTCATTATACCCACCCGCAAGATCAAGTTGGTCAAGAAGTGCTTATTTGTATTGGTAGCAACAAGACTTTACAAGATCCCACAAGATTTAAATTAGGTTCAGACCAATTTTATTTTAAAAGTTCTGAGCAGATGCATGAGCTTTTTTATGATTTGCCTGAAGCTATTGAAGCTACTCAAGAAATTGCTGAAAGATGTAATGTAAAATTTCAGTTAGAAACTGCTGATGGTAAACCAATTTATCATTTGCCGTCTTTTCCGACCTCACAAGGGCGCTCATTAAAAGAAGAAATTTTGCAACTCGCACAAGCGGGGCTAAAGAATCGTTTGCAACAAATTAAAGCGCAAGGCGAAAAAATTACTGCTGATAGGCTTAAAGTATACGAAGACCGACTTACTTATGAGTTAGGCGTTATAGATCAGATGGGATTTAATGGTTATTTTCTTATCGTGCAGGATTTTATTGGTTGGGCAAAAAATCATGATATTCCTGTAGGTCCGGGTCGAGGCTCAGGTGCGGGCTCACTTGTAGCCTTCTGTCTTGATATAACCGACTTAGACCCTATGCCATACAACTTACTTTTCGAGCG
>MEPT01000115.1:725-3471 GCA_001769925.1 Bdellovibrionales bacterium RBG_16_40_8 | reverse complement strand
GCCTGATTTTGATATCGACTACTGCCAAGAAAATCGCAGTCGAGTAATTGAATACGTTACGCAAAAATATGGCGTACAATCGGTTTCACAAATCATCACCTACGGAAAGTTACAAGCTAAAGCAGCTATTCGTGATGTGGGGCGAGTTCTAGGTATGACTTATAGTGAAGTTGATGTTGTGGCAAAACTTGTGCCTGATAAACTTGGTATTTCATTAAAAGAGGCAATTGAACTAGAGCCACGCCTTCGTGAAATGATGGAAGATGACGCCAAAATCGGAACACTTCTAGATTTAGCACAAAAAATTGAGGGGTTAACTAGGCATGCGGGTATTCACGCGGCCGGGGTTATTATTGCTGACGGCAATATCGTTGAAAGGGCCCCATTATATCGTGGCGCTGATGGTGAGAACGTCGTGCAATACGATATGAAACATGCTGAAAAACTTGGGCTTATCAAATTTGATTTTTTAGGTTTAAAAACTCTTACGCACATACATAACACTCTTTGTCTTATCGAACGAAATCGAAATAAGAAAATAACCACGTCACAAATATCACTTAAAGACCCAGGTATTTATGAGCTTATGTGTAAAGGCGATACTGCTGGGGTATTTCAGTTTGAGGGCGAAGGCATTACTGATCTTGCGCGCAAAGCCCAGCCCACTACGTTTGAAGACATTGTAGCACTTAACGCACTTTATCGCCCAGGTCCTATGGATATGATCCCAGACTATCTCGATCGTAAACTTGGTCGTAAAAAAGTTGATTATATTTTTTCAGAGCTTGAATCAATTTTAAAAGAAACTTACGGAATTATCGTCTATCAAGAACAGGTACAACTTATCGCCTCAAAAATCGCCAATTATTCTCTTGGTGAAGCAGATATTTTACGCCGCGCCATGGGTAAAAAAATATCATCTGAAATGGCTAAACAAAAATCTAGATTTCTAGACGGGGCAAAGAAAAATCAGCACGATTTAGATAAGGCTGAAGAACTTTTTGATTTGATGGCCAAATTTGCTGAATACGGTTTTAATAAATCACATGCCGCTGCTTATTGCGTGGTCACCGCACAAACAGCTTATCTAAAGCACTATTACCCTACAGAATTTTATGCAGCACTACTATCAACAGAGATGAATGACACTGATAAAGTTGTAAAATACATTAAAGATTCTCGTCGTCACAATATTGCGGTTCGACCGCCTAATATTTTATTTTCTGAATATAAGTTTAATGTAGTAGGCGATGACATTGCTTTTTCTTTGGGTGCAATTAAAGGTGTTGGTGAGGCCGCAGTAGAGGCTATAATTGAGGCACGTGCAAAGGCCCATGCACAAAAATTTACTAACCTTAATGAATTTTTTGAATTAGTTGATTTAAGGCGCGTTAATAAAAGAACCATTGAATGCTTAATTAAAGCGGGTGCGTTAGATGGTTTTGGTTATAATCGCGCAGAACTGATGCAAGGGTTCGGGCAATTTATCGAATACACAGACGCAAAACGTAAAGATCGCGAAATTGGTCAAGAAAGTCTTTTTGCGACTTTAGATAAAGATAGCAGAGACTCTATTCAACTTTTGCAGCTACCTAAACTGCAAGATTGGAGTAGATCAGCAAGACTTTCTTACGAAAAAGAGGTTTTAGGTTTTTACCTAAGCGGGCATCCTCTTGATGGGCTTGATGATTTACTTAAGTCTTTTGTAACATGTTCTGTAACGGGGCTTAACAAAATGCCAACAAAGGCCAAAGTTTCGGTAGCTGGACTTGTGTCTACGTTAAAAGAAATAATTACGAAAAAGGGCACACGGATGGCCTTTTCAACTTTTGAAGACGTCACCGGTAGTTTAGAGTTAGTAATATTTCCTGATGTATTTGCGGCCTGTGAAACTCTATTAAAAAGTGATGGCGTTCTTATTATAACTGGCACGCTTGAAAAACCAGAGACTACTGAAACAGAGTCTACAGCCTCACTTAAAGTGTTGGTTGAAAAGATTCAGTTAGCTCAGGATTTACTAAAGCGGGGTAAAAATCTAACTGTGCGTTTAAGCGCAAATTCTTATTCGCAGTCAGAAATTACGAGTAAATTAGAGCTTCTAAAAGAAATTATGCGAAAATATCCAGGCTCGACCAGTTTTGTGCTACAGGTTGAAATCCCAGAAATTGACAAAATTGTCGACCTTGAAGTAACTGACCCAATAGGCGTTGACCCCTCGCCGCAGTTTTTTGAATCGATGGCTGGACTTTTTGAAAACCCCAATTGGTCGTTGACTTAAAATGAATATACGCAAAATATTTAATATGCTTAGACTTATCTTTTTAGTTTTGTTTGTCGCGCCTTCTATTTATGCTCAAGAAGTAATAGAGGTAAGTAGTAAACCTCGTGTGCAGTCTGATGATTCAGCTACAGCTAAGCAAAAGCTTATGAGTAGTGCAATTTAGTCAGCATCGTTTGATAGTATAAAAGGTTTGATCGGAGAAGAGAAAACAGCCAGAACAAAAGATCTAATACTTAATAAAATTATTAAGAAGTCAGATCGATTTATTTTATCTATTAGGGGCATGAATTTCGAGAAAAAAGGCGAAGAATACATTATGGACGTAGAGATGAAAATATCTCTAAAAGGGCTACGTGCGCTGCTTCTTGAAAATGGATTACTTTATCAGTTAGAAGGGCCACCAAAAGTATTGCCGGTTATTGAGATTACTGATCGAGTAGGTGGTCGTCGTTTTGGCTGGTGGTT
>MEPT01000115.1:0-718 GCA_001769925.1 Bdellovibrionales bacterium RBG_16_40_8 | reverse complement strand
GAACATATGTTTTTAACTGAAGAACTTGAAGTGTTACATAAGGCTCTTCAAGAAGAATTACATAAGATTGGTTTTTATGGCATGAACCCAATAAAAGCTAATATGGCGCGTTCTATACCAGATGCCTACAGGGGCGAGAACTTACAAAGAGCCGATTTTCTATTTCTCGGCGAGTATTTAAAAAGCTCTATAGTAGTGCGCGGTAAAATTGACTACCGATTGAAACCTATGGCTGAAAATACGTATATAATTGATGTAAAAATCGAGGCTTTTTATACTGGTAATGGCAGATTGATTGCAGAGGTGATGCGCACGTATGAAACTCAAGACGGGAACTTTAATTCAAGTATTGATAAAAAATTTAAAGAAGTGGCACCGCAAATTGCTGAGGATTTAAGCTCGCAACTTTCAGAAGCGTGGAAGAAAGGAACCTTCGGGGCCTCTATTGTGAAATTAGCAGTAATTGGCAAGGTTTCGCCTGCAGATTTAGAAGAGTTTAAAAAAACGATTGTGTTGCAAGTTCGTGATATTAAAGCCTTACATGAACGACTAATTGAAGCTCACAAGACTACATACGAGGTAGACTCTTCAGTTTTAGCCGCACAACTTGCCCAAACCATTCGCGCCACGCAATTTGCAAAATTTAAAGTAGAGGTAGAAGATACTTCGCCAGACGGCATCACTATCAAAGTCGAAAAGCGGTAATTGTTTAAATGCC
>MEPT01000114.1:30679-30879 GCA_001769925.1 Bdellovibrionales bacterium RBG_16_40_8 | reverse complement strand
GGCTTCTTGAGCTTTGCTTGAGCGGCCACAAGAGCAGGATTAAATCTCTCTACATGCCCCACTTGTAAACGTAGACTGTTTTTTATCGCGAGTTCACAGAGAATTTGTCCTTCATGACTATTTGTGGTGATTGGCTTTTCAACATTAACGTGAATTTTGTTTTCAAGAAAAAATTTACAAATTTCAAAGTGGGCAGACGT
>MEPT01000114.1:27881-30551 GCA_001769925.1 Bdellovibrionales bacterium RBG_16_40_8 | reverse complement strand
GTTTGATATTTCTGCGCGTGAAAACGCCCCAAATACCCCACCCCGATTACCGCCACGCGAAGTTTTTTCACCGTGCAATACCGTTTTCGGAAGACTTAACAAAATCTATTATATACTGAATCTGAGAAGATAACTTACAATCATCTTGAATTTTCTTTATTGCCTGATCAATTGTACGATGTCCCATGATAATCGCGCGCAGTGCTCGATAAATATTTTCAACCTCGTCTTTAGAAAAGCCCGCGCGGGTCATACCAACTTTGTTTGCTGCCCGCGCCTTTGCCCAACTACCTTCAGCAATACTAAATGGTAGAATATCTTTATTTATTTCAGCTCCGCCACCGATATAGGCAAATTTGCCTATACGTACAAATTGAGTAATACCAACCATTCCGCCGATTCGTACGTAATCTTCAACTTCAACGTGACCAGCAAACTGCGTAGAATTTGCTACAACAACATTATTACCAAATTGGCAATCGTGGGCTACATGCACATAGGCCATAAACATACACTCGTTACCTATGCTGGTAGTCCCACCACCTTTAACTGTACCGCAATTAATTGTGCTAAATTCACGAATAATATTTTTATCTCCAATAATAAGCTTGGTGGAATCGCCTTTGTATGAAAGATCCTGAGGTGGGCCACCAATTACTGCGCCTGATAAGAAATGATTATCTTTACCAATTTCTACCACACCGTAATCGCTACCTATTGTAACGCCGTTTTCAATTCGTGTACCACTATCAATTCGTACTCGACCAGTAATTACCGAAAAAGGTCCTATTGATACGTCAGATGCGAGCTCGACTGTTTTACTAATAATAGCCGTAGAATGAATTTTCATAATTTTATTATTAACTCCGAATTGGTGTCATAGAGGCCAAAATTTCGACCTCTGTAACTAACTCATTATCGACAAAAGATGCCGTTTTTATAACTACAATTTGACCACGATCTTTCACAACCTCGCCTCTAATAATCAACTGATCACCTGGGACAACAGGTCGTCTAATACGAAATTCACTTACTCTCCCAATGGCTACATCCATCTTAGGGTCTGTTTCACGCCAACATGCAATAGCAGCTGCTTGGGCCATAGATTCTAAAATCAATACCCCTGGCATTACTGGCCGATGAGGAAAATGTCCTGCGAAAAACGGCTCATTATATGAAATATTCTTCAAAACTTTTACTTTACGGCCAAGTCGCGTTTTATCGCCAGGATCTATTATCTCAAGCACGCGATCAATAAGCACAAACGGCTGCCTGTGCGGCAATATCTCTAAAATTTTATCAATTTGCATAGAACTATTAATCATAGAACTATTTTTTTTCTAGAGCTTTAATCACCGCATCAGTTATATCGGTTTCTTTAGCTGCCCAAACCAAATTCTGCTCACTTTTATGAAGTATAACGGTATACCCCTCTTTTTTGGCGATCTCACCAATCACATCATTAAGTTTTTTAATCATCGGCTGAGAGAGCTCACGATCTTTTTTTGAAAGCTCTTGCAAGTTCTTCTCACGAAGCTCCATGTATTTAGTTTTTTCTCCATCAATTTCTTGTTGCTTCTTAAGACGTGCTTCATCGGTTAAAACAAGGCTTTTTTTATCGAGATCGGTCTGCATAATTGAAATATCTTTTGCTCTTTTCTCAAGATCAGCTTTTTTCTTGTTATATTCACTCTCGAGTTCTTTCTTAATTTTTTTGCCCTCTTTGGTAGCCTGAATCGCTGCCGGCAAATCTACAATACCAATTTTAACTTCTGCAGATGCTGAGGCTTCATGAACTAATATAAACATTGCTGTGACAAATAATCCTATAAGTATCTTCATATAAACTCCTTAATTTTGAAACACTGTCATTAAAACACACTTTAGAACGGCGAACCAATAGCAAATTGAAAATTGACCGCTCGCTCGTTGTAAATCTCTTGCCTATTAAATGGCAACCCAAACTCAAATCGCAGCGGTCCGATTGGTGAAAACCAACGAAAGCCAAAACCCCAGTCGCTGCGAAAATCCGAAAGCCGCAAATCATCGTCAGCATACCCTATATCGTAAAAGACAACACCTTTAACCCCCGCCTCATTAATAAGCGGAAATTGAAATTCTAGGTTATAATACATTTGCTGCGTGCCGCCAAATGGCCTCATTGATAGCGCGTCGGCATTAGGATTTCCCGCCAACTCGGCATAAGCCTTATTAGAGCGCTTTTTCTTACCAATGCTATACCAGTCGAAACCACGAAGTGAGTTAGCCCCTCCTAACAAGAACAGCTGATTAAAAGGCACCGGCTTGCCAGACGAACCTGGATTAATAAACCCATAGTTAAAATTATTTCGCCAAACAATCTCCCAAAACACTTTTTTATAATAACGAGCACTTACCAAACCCTTTGTATACTCTAAATCTCCGCCAATGCCGGCGTATTCTAAAGAAACGCTATCATAAACTCCGTCAGTTGGCGCAAATCTGTCGTCACGTTTGTCATAGCTCAATGCCGCAGTAACTGAGCTGGTAATTCCATTGGCTGTTGCAACAGGGTAAAGTTGGTCATCGGCGTCTGGGCTAAGCTCAAGTGTTGTATCATCAATTTTATAACCAATAGATCCATCAAGATAAGGTGCTAACGGGTGTCCAACACGCATCCCTACGCCCTTT
>MEPT01000114.1:25486-27830 GCA_001769925.1 Bdellovibrionales bacterium RBG_16_40_8 | reverse complement strand
CCACCTAACGACCATTCAGTATCCATAAAATATGGTTCTGTAAAATTAATGTCGAAAACTTTGCGTTTACTACTTATATCAATAGAAACACCAAGCTTTTGCCCACGACCAAAAAGATTTATTTGATTAACTTGGCCGTTTAATAAAAATCCACCATAATTGCTGTACCCTGCGCCTAATTGAATTGTACCGGTATTGCGCTCTTTTACCACTACGTCTATATCCATGAGATCTGGTCGACCTTGCGGAGTTTTTGTATTAAAAGTCACATCTTCAAAAAACCCTAAGCGCTTAATATTGTTGAGCGATTCGCGCTTGCGGGTCTCGTTGTAGAGCTCGCCTTCCATTATTTTTATTTCTCGGCGAATAACTTTGTCGCGAGTTTTGGTGTTACCCTGCATGCCTATGCGACCGACGTACACTTTGCTGCCTTTATCTACCTCGAAGGTAATGTCGACAAGTTTTTCTTTTTCTCTAGCGCGAGTTCTAGGTATGATATTGGCATAGGCATATCCTAGGTCACCATATTTTGACTGCATCACCCCAAGATCAGACTGCAAGGTAGAATAAACAAAAAGCTCATTAGATTTAATTTTAATTTCTTTATATATTTCGGCATCGGTAAATAATAAATCACCAGTAAAATTGACTTCACCGACGTTAAATTTTTCACCCTCATCAATTTGAATAGTTATGTAGATACTTTTTTTGTCAGGCGTCACATAGACTTGCGGACGATCTATTTTTGCCTGAATAAAACCCTCGTTATAATACACAAGATAATAAAGAAGCTGAATATCGCGATCAAACACGTCTTGCTTGTAGGCGCCAGAACCTGACATAAAACTAAAAAACCCGCCTTCTTGGGTTTGCATCACCGATTTCAAACGAGAATCTGAAATCTGTCTATTGCCTAAAAAACGAATTTTTGCCACTTTGACTTTTTCATTTTCAACAATCGAGAACGATAAAACTGCGGTATTATCTTTACCTTCTTTAACTACCGGCTTGATATGGGCCAAGAAATATCCCTTTTCTTGATAAAGTTTTTCAATTTTTTCGACCGCTTGATTAACCTTTGCCATATCAAGAATTTCATAAACCTTTAGCCCAATAGCGCCATCAAGCTCGTCTTTATCGAGCTCATCGTTGCCATTAAATTTGATTTCTGAAATTGTCGGTTTTTCGTACACTGTATATGTAAGAGTAACTTTTTTAGCAGAAAGCGTACGGTCAACCACTACGTTGTAAAAAAAACCGGTACTGAAAAGGTCTTTGATGTCTTGGCGAATTAGTGCCCTATCTACATTTTTGCCAATCTGGCTTTGAATCTTGGTGCGAATAGCTGACTCTTCAATTTTTTTTTGCCCTTTTACTTCAATGCGTTCAATAATTTCCTGCGCAAACGCAAAAGAGGGCATGGCATAGATACATACCACCAAATAAAAAAGCAGCCACCGCCGCTTGACTACCTTAATGTCAGAACTTATGTGAGCTGCCAAAGTCGAAAAATCCTAGTAGTTTTAAGTACTTAAAGCGAATAATAAGGAAGCCTATCTCGATTGCGATATGATGTCAATTCCAATGACCATCTTTCAACGTGAGTCGTCGCGGAAAACGTGTTGCAAAATTAGTGTCGTGGGTTACAACCACCAAGGTAAGACCAAATCGCGCCTTAAACGAAAAGAAGAGTTCTTGGATTTGAAGACTGTTCTGCGTATCCAGATTACCTGTAGGCTCATCAGCAAGCAGAATTTTTGGACGCTGTACTAGCGCCCGAGCTACGGCTACGCGTTGCTGCTCGCCGCCGCTAAGCTCTGATGGAAAGTGATGCTGGCGAGATTCAAGTCCTAACAGTTTCAGCAATTCAAGAGCTCTGGCCTTGGCCTCACGCTCTGAATGCCCGCCAAGTCGTACCGGTAGCATAACATTTTCAAGGGTGGTAAATTCGCTCAAAAGGTGATGAAACTGAAAAACAAAACCCAATTCACGATTACGAAATTGCGCCAACTCTTCATCTGGTTTGCGATTTAACTCTTCGCCTTTATAGTAAACCCTTCCTAGGGTAGGCTGATCAAGTGTTCCTAAAATGTGTAACAGTGTGCTCTTGCCCGCGCCCGAAGACCCAAGTATGCAGACAGACTCGCCCTCATAGATATCAAGCTCAATACCACTGAGAACTGATATACTACCATAATTTTTGTGTACATTATCAAGACGCAAAACTGGTTCATTCATAGTGCAAACCTTCTACTGGTGAAAGCCTAGCGCCTCGTCGCGCCGGAGCCAACGTCGAAATATAACAAATTAATAAAGTTACAGAAAGTATAAGTGCCACATCAAG